>CAJOND010000001.1 GCA_905236675.1 Candidatus Rifleibacteriota bacterium
GAAAAATATTCAACTATTTGTTAAAAATCCAAAAAAAGATTTTACAAGAAACCATAAACTTCCTTTCCAGAAGATTATGGAATTTATTCTCGCATTGGAAAAGGAAACAATAACTAACGAACTATTCAAGTATTTCGGATATAGGGCGGATATTCCTACCGCATCTTCATTCTGTCAGCAGAGGGCTAAAATATTGCCGGATGCATTACAAAACCTTTTATACAGGTTCAACAGGTATTTCAAGCCTAAGCTCTTCAGGGGCTTCCGTATTCTTGCCTGTGACGGTTCGGAATTCAGGCTACCTTTAAACGAAAAAGACAAGATTACTTATATGAAGCCCAGTTCATGGTCTGTGATGGGATACAATGCTCTCCATGTTGTGACACTCTATGATATTCTCACAGACAGATATACAGATGCCGTAATCAATCCTTTTGCAAAAAATAATGAGCCACATGATATATGTCTGCTCACAGACCGTATTGAAAACAACGAAGGATACAAGACTCTTATAATAGCAGACAGAGGCTTCGCCACCTATAATTTCTTCGCCCATGCAATAGAGAAAGGCATTTATTTCATGGCAAGAGCTAAGGATGACAATACAGAACATATGATCGGGAAAAAGTTCGGAGAGCTTCCCGATGAGTTCGATATGACGGTTCATCGTATACTTACTAGAACAAATTCGGCAAGAAAGTGGAAAAAACCAGAAAATAGAGAGCGATACAGAATCTGCAAAAAAAAAGAATTTCTATTTCGTCAATGAATCAAATAGAGAATACAGCATGGATTTGAGAGTTGTCCGATTCAAAATATCTGAAACAGTCTATGAAAACATAGTCACCAATCTTAATGCCGATTTCGAACCTGAAACCATAAAGAAGCTATATGCTATGCGATGGAGAATAGAGACCTCGTTCTGTACATTGAAGCATTCATTAGGGGCGACGACATTTCACTCAAAAAAATACGAATATGTTTTACAGGAAGTCTGGGTCAGAATAGTCCTGTATAACTTCTGTTCAGAAATAATTAAATGCACTAGAACAAAGGCAAGTGGGAAAAGGCTGAAATACAAAATAAATGTTTCCCAGGCTATGAAGATATGCAGACAGTTCCTTAAATCTATTATCGAAGCAGATATTATAATACTAATGGAAAAGTTTATTTTACCAATAAGAAAAAATAGAATATTTAAAAGGAGAAAAAGAACTTCTATATCTGTTAGTCTGAATTACAGGTAAAAAAGGAGGCTCAAACGACTCGTATAAATCATGGTAGCTGTTTTAACGGGAAGAGATAATCTGTTCCCTTGGTTTTTTATACTTGTTTTTAATCAGCTTTTAATGCAAAGCATGATTTTATAAAATTAATTGAATAATTTTTATTTTATTAGTTTTTTATTTCCTTTAAATTTCTTAACTTAATGACATTGCTTGAGGAGGGGTGGCAGCCGTAGGCTGACGGAGTGGTGACCGAGCTAACCTTTCTTCACATCATCGAAGAACTCAAGATTATCTAAGGCTTTAATTGCATTTTCAAGATAAGAATCGTCTGTTATGGGCCATTTAAAGCCTAATCTATAAAGAACTTGAGTCGTAAAATCATTTACGTAATCTAGTTCGTAAATACTTGTGGTTCCTCTTGATGTATAGGCAATAAGGCCCGAAACAGCATCGCTGCCTTCATGGGCTGAAGCATACTTATTAACTAGTTTTTCGAATTCATCGTCTGGAACAATTTCAATTTTGAAACCATGATTTTTCATTGCATAAATAACATCGCTCATATATATTCTATGGCTATTGCAAGCATGGAAAATAATAAACTTACTATTAGTCGGTGCAAGCTTTAAGACCGCTGCTGCAGTTATATCAATAGGAGAAAATTCAACTCCTTCATGCATTCCACTCATTGGGAAAGCTCCTATTGCAGAATAACCTCTGAGAGTTCTCAAAAAACCATTTGTGATAAAGTTTATCTGAAATTCCCCATCGGAATTCCTGCTCATCAGGTTACCTGCCCTGATTATTTTTGCGTCTAGACCATCTAATACAGCTTCTAAGACTTTTCTTTCTGCAAGAAACTTAGTTCTTACATATTCATTGGTAATATGCTGATTGAAATAGAGGTCATTCTCTGCTATTTTGCGCCAGTAAGGAGGTTTTTCGTCTATACCTTCACCTGCTACAGAAACAGTAGATATTTGAATGAGGCGTTTATTCCCTTTTTTGCACAATGAAATAAGATTTTCTACACCTTTAACATTGATTTTTTCTAATGTCTCATCAGAAGCAAAGTGTTTTACGCAGGCTGCACAGTTTATTAGAGTGTCAAAAGGTATGTTTATAAGCTTGTTTACGTCTTCTAAATTTGTTATATCACCATCAATACAGATAATTTTATTACCGAAAAGTTCTCTAAAAGGACTTTCGAAATAATACATCATCATATTCATAAGGCGTTTATCTGGGGTATCATATTCGCCTTTACGAACAAGACAATAGATTGTTCCATCATAATTGTTTATAAATTCTTTTAACACATGAATTCCTAAAAAACCTGTAGAACCAGTTAAAAGAACGTTGCCAAGCTTCCCTGAAACTACTTCGTCTGCATTTCTTACATCATCTGGAGCTAACAGTGTGTCAATGGCATTATATGAGTATTTAGCGAATTCGTCTATGTTTTCTGCTTCTTCAATGCCACCGTAAATAGCTTGTGTAATCTGTCTTATTGTAGGATATTTAAAAATGTCAGCATAGACAAGAGGAATTTTTTCATTAAGGCACATTACTGCAACCTTTGCAGCAGTTAAAGATGTACCACCGATAGAAAAGAAATTATCATCAATGCCTATTTTTTCTAGATTTAAAGCCTTAGCATATAATTCACATAATTTTGCCTGTTCCGTGGTCTGTGGAGCCGAATAGAGCGATGGTCCAAAACTTGTTTCAGGCTTAGGTAATGCGTTTCTGTCTATCTTCCTTGAAGATGTAAGAGGCATCTTTTCTAATTGGATATAGACGTTTGGAACCATATAATGGGCTAGTCTTCCAGAAATGAATCTTGTAAGATCTTCCTGGGAAATAGTTTTTGTGGCAGTATAATAAGCAGCAAGATAGGTGTTGTCTATAGCAATAACTGCTGCTGACGCAACTTCAGGATAAGAACATATAGCTTCTTCTATTTCACCAAGTTCTATTCGTAAACCTCTAAGCTTAACCTGATTATCTATTCTTCCATGAAATTCTATTTCACCATCTTCGTTTATTAGAGCTAAATCACCTGTTTTATAACCTCTCATACCTTTAAATTCAATAAAAGCAGATGATGTTTTTTCTGGAAGATTTATATACCCTCTACCAACGCCTTTTCCACATATTAGAAGTTCGCCAATTACACCGTCGGCGACTTCATTGTCATTATTATCAATAATATAAGTAAAAACATTGGCGTTTGGAATACCGATGGTAATATTGCTATTATCTGTAATGACTTTCATTGTACAGCTTATCGTGGTTTCAGTCGGACCATAACCATTCATTATATAGGCATCTGGATTTACCTCTATAATCTTGTCATACAACCCTCCTGGAAAAGCCTCTGCCCCAAGGTCATAAGAAACCACATTCTTTAAAGCATCTCTCATTTGTGGTATTTCAAGCAATCCAGACAAAAATGATGGGGTTATTGCAATAATATCAACATGATTTTCTTCAATAAGCTTAGCAAGTAAATCAAAATTATGTATTTCAATATCATTTGCGATAACAACAGTCATTCCATGAGTTAAAGGGATGAATTCTTCCATGACGGAAACGTCAAAAGTCATTGCTGCGAGAGCGAGCACAACATTACCTTTTTCTGTAAAACCAAGAGTTTCATGGTTTTTAGGGTTGGCATTTAAGAAATTGGCTAAATTCCCATGCTCTATCATAACGCCTTTTGGTTTGCCTGTTGAGCCAGAAGTATAGATACAGTAGCATAAATCATGTTCTGCAATTTCTATTTTGGGATTTTCAACATTTTTACTTTTAAGAAGTTCATTAATCAGAAGAGGTTTAGTTGAAATTGTTGCAAACAGGTTGGCATATTGTGACTTTGTTTCTTTGTCCACAATAACGTATTTTGCAGAGGAATCCTCTAATATAAACCGAACTCTGTCTTCAGGGTATTCAGGAGAAATACATGTAAAAGCTGCTCCAGATTTTAATATGCCTTGCTGAGAAATATATACTTGAATTCCTCTGTCTAATAATATTGCAATAATATCTTCTTTGCCTATTCCTCTTGAAATAAGCTCATGAGCTACTTTATTAGCTCTTTTATTAAGTTCTTTGTAGGTTAATGTTTTTTTATTGAATATAACCGCAGTTTTGTTCGGATTCTTTTCTACCTGGGCTTCAAATAATCTAGTGGTAGGCTCAAAAACAAAATCAAACACTGTGTCATTTATTTTATGCTTTTTAGTATGTTTCTTTTTGAAGCCTTCTTTTAAGCAAGGCATAATGCTAAATAGATTTTGCGGTATTAAGTCTTTAAGGTGTCTGCCACTTGCAAGCTTTATTGCTGCATTTTCAAAATCAGCAATCAAAGCCTGGATATATTCTTTTGAATACATATCGCTTCTGTATTCCATCTCAAATCTATAAGTACCATTATTTAGGAATATTTCTAAGGATATTGGTGTTTTTGCAGCGTTTAGTTCCAGAACTATTTTTTCTGCTTTTTCTCCGCAAATCTTATCGAATTCAAAAGTTTCACCTTGATAGGCTACCATTGTATTAGGAGTAATTTTGTATTTTCGGCTTATTTCAGGGAATGGAAATAAATCGTTGTTCATCATTCCTAATATTTGAGTTTGCAGATTTTTAAAATAATAGTCTGTATCTTTGGAAACATCGCATAATACAGGCAATGTTTTTACTAGCATTCCAACAGTATTTGAAAGCCTTGAATCGTTTCTGCCATGATAAATCGTAGTAAAGACAGCTTTATCAGCAGAATTTACAGAAGCTAACAACGCTCCAAATACGCCATTAAAGAAGACATTTTCAGTAATTCCGTATTTATTGCATATTTGCTTAACTATATCTGGCTTTAGCTTATTCCCTACTACTCTTAGCATACCAAGACCTGGTTTTTCCCCTTGTTTAGGGAAGGAAAGATTAGGTATAAAATCTGTGTTTCCACCACATTTTTCAAAGATAGAATCATAGAACTTTTCTGACTTCGAGTATAGCTCGCTATTTACCGCAGCAGCATTATCTAAAGCAGCTTCATAAGCAGTATATTGTTCTGCTTCTATCTCTTCTCCTTTATATGCTCGTTCTATATCGTTAAGTATTATTTCATATGAAGTTCCATCTGCAATTAGGTGGTGTACATCAATAAACAGATGACTACCTTTGTGGGTTCTATAAATAGCAAACCTTGCAAGTCTTTCGCCGAAAAGATTAAACGGCTTAACCAGCTTATTTATATCCATTCCATCAATAATATTTATTCTGACTTTTTCATCGTCATTTCTGCGTTGCTTAATTTCACCATCTTTATCCATAAATAATCTTACTTTAAGGTATTTATGGGCTTCTATTACGCTTTCAATAGCAGATTTAAGTTTCAATAAATCAATTTTTGGACTTAATTTAAATAGGAATGGAAGGTTGTAAACTGTTGTTCCCATATTCGCTGTACAGTCTATGAAAATGCCTTCCTGGGTATTTGTTAATGGATATACTTCTTGAATACTGTATGTCTTCGATTTGCTTGAATTTTGCAGAAATAGTTCGAGCTTTTCTATAGTCGGATTTTCTTTTAAATCATTTATTTTTAAATTAACATCGAACTCCTTGGCAAGAAGAAAATTAAGTCTTATCGAGCTAATTGAAGTAAGTCCAGCATAATAGAAGTCAGTTGTTATTCCAAAATCCTTGTGCCCTAATGCCTTTGACACGCATTCAAAAATTCTTTTCTGAATTTCGTTTTCAGGTTCTATTTTATCTTCTATCTTCTTTACAGGTTTAGGCAATGCACGTTTGTTTACTTTCTGATTCTGATTAAGAGGAATTTTATCTATTTGTATAGTTACAGCAGGAACCATATAAGATGGTTTTGATTCTGTTATAAAAGCGTTAAGGGCGTTTATATCAATCTTTTTATCTGAAACTATATAAGCTGCAATGTATTTGCCTCCGCCTTCATCGTCAAAGGCTGTAACAGTAGCATCTTTTATTGATGGAAATCTTCTGATTATTTCTTCAACTTCTGTAAGTTCAATTCTAAAACCTCTGATTTTTACCTGGGCATCTCTTCTTCCTACAAAAGAAAGGATGCCATCGCTTAAAAATCTTACAATATCGCCTGTACAATATATTTTTTGGTAAGCTTTTTCTTTCGTGAACCTATTTTTAAGAAAGACTTCTTTGGTCATTTCAGGACGTTTTAAATAGCCACGAGAAACCTGAACTCCAGAAACATATAATTCCCCGCAAGCACCAGTTGGGAGTCTGTTACCGTGGTTGACAACGATATAGAGTTTTACATTCGGGAAAGGTTTACCTACAGGTATGTTTTCATAATATTTATCTACTTCAAAAGTGGTTATACAAACTGTACATTCTGTGGGTCCATAGATATTTATTAATTTGAAATTTTTTGGTGGTTCAATTGAGACTAGCTTTTCGCCACCAGTCAACAAATATTTAAGAGAACTGTTTTTTATGCCTGATGCAAACTGTCTACCGACCTGAGTAGTCATAAATGCATGAGTTATGCCATTTTTTTCAAAATATAAGTTTAAAGCTATTAAATCTAATCTTATTTCTTCTGGAATAATATGGAGCTCAGCTCCTGTAGTCAAAGGGCAGAAAATATCCATCATAGAAGCATCAAATCCATAGGAAGCATAAGCGGCCATTTTAGATGATGAATTTAAATTGAATTTTAAACGGTAGTGATTACAAAATGCCGATATATTCTCATATTCAAGCATACAACCTTTGGGAATACCTGTTGAACCAGATGTATATAGTAATATAAATAAGTTTTTAGGATTTGTTTTCGGTAAAGTTTCTTTATAATCTGGTAAATTTTCAATTTCATCAATAAAAAGTTTTTTACCAGAATATTCTGGCACTAAAGACTGCATCTCTTTGGTAGTAATTAGTAGTTTTGCTTCAGAATCTCTTAACATGAAATGCAACCTATCTGGAGGATAAGTAGGATCTAACGGCTGGTAAGCACAACCGCTCCTTGCTATGCCCAAAGATATGATAGCCATAAATTCACATCTTGGAATAAGAACCGCAACAACATCTTCTTGTTTGAAACCTGTGTTAATTAAATATCCAGCTAAGTTAGCTGTAATTGTATTTAATTTTGTATAGCTATAACGATTGTTCTGATACACTACAGCAGTATTTTGAGGATACTTGGTTACCATATCATTAAACATGTCTACGACAGTCTTGGAAGAATCAAATTGGGTTTCAGTGTTATTAAAGATGTCTAATTCTGCTTCTTGTTCTTTAGATAAAATAGAAATTTCTTTGACGTTTTGACAAATTGTCAGGTTTTCAAAAACGGCTTTAAATGATTGGAGTATATTTATTATACTTGATTTTTCATAAAGGTCAGAACGGTAATCAGCTTCTATCGAGTAGTCATTGTCGTTTGACTCAACCGAAATGGCTAGTTTATAATCATCTGTTTTGATTTCGTCATTATAAGCAAAAATAAGATCAGTATCTATATTATATCTTTTTGCTATTTTCTCAAAAGGTAAAGCTTTTTCTTTGGAGTTTTCTATTTGATTTTGTAAATGAATTAAATAATCACTGACTGTAGTATTTTCATCGAATTTGCAATAAAAAGGAATAGTCTTATCGTTTACCAATACATATAAGGCATCGTTAGCACCTGAAAATCTAGCTATAACTACACTGAAAACAGCATTAAACAAAGTATTGTCTGTAATATTGAATTTGCCACAAATCTTTTCAACGAACTCTTTTTCTATATTTAATTCATACTTGAGATTTGAAAATGATTTATTATTTGATTTTTTGTCAGCAATAGGTAAAGATTGGGTTTCAATGCCAGAAAAAATAGCATCATAATATTCTAACGAAGTCATTTATATTATCGTGCCCCTTATTTATCTGCAAATTCTAATACTCTGTCATCCTCTAATCTAATATATAATTCTATTTTATACAATATTGATTAAAGATATTTTTGTTATAGATAAGGGAGAATTTGGTTTTATTACTCAAGTTCTGATAGTCTATTTTTAAGCCAACGTAATCTATCTTTAATATCGTTTTTTTCTTTTTTGAGATATGAAGGTTCTTTATCCAAACTGTCTATATATTTCAGTCTATTATCTAATTCATTAATAGCATTGTTTATAGTTATCGAATCCGCTGTTTCAAGATTACTCTTAAATGCTTGTTCAGTCATACCACATAAAGCAATAGCACTGTGATAATTAAAAGGATGGTGTTTTCGTGCTTCTCTAATTGAAGATTCACGCCAAATCAATGAAATTACAATCAAAACAATAATAACAAAAACAATTAATAGCATTATAAAAAAAATTTTAGCTCGTTGAATTGGTTTAAGAATTTCTTGTTCGCTTAAATTATATTTTTCATCTTCACCATTAATGATGTCTTTGATAATATTATATTCATCGTCAGACATGTTTACTTCATTTCGAAGTTTCTCTAGTTCTTCTAGATTCTTTTCTCTATTTATCCACAAATTGTATTTGTTTCCAGAACCTTGATAAGTTTGATAATCTTTGTTCATGATTTGCCTTTATAATGATAAATTTTATTTTTTGTTAATTTCTTTTCTCTGTTTTATATGTTTACACAATATGTCAATAATAACAAAAGTTAAAGTTAAGAAAATAAAGTAACTTAATAGGAAAATTATCATCAAAGCCCAATTATTTAAGCAAAATACAAATACTAAAGCTATACCAATAATTATTGCTACTACTATGATAAACTCTGTTATCGTTAGATATATAACTGTAGTGACTTCGGCTAATACTAATATAGAAGAAAAAAGACTAGAAGTTTTTGGATTAAAAACGATAGATAATAAAATATTGGATGAAGAAGTAATAAGTATAATAATTGATAGTATTGCCAACCAAATAATAATAATTGTTGATAATGACTTTTCTGATTTTTTTTCGTCTTTATTATTCTTTAAACTATGATACTTATTTTTAAGAATAATAAATAGATAAATAATCTGATATAGCAAAATAGGCAAATACAAGATAAGCAGACCGAAACCCCAGCCCTCAAGAACCCTTTTTACCCCTTCAAGTCCATAATAAGGTGTTTGATCTCCAAAAAACCTGATTCCGCCTGTAGTCCCTTTAAAAAATGCTTCTATACTTTCTATAATCATTCCGACTTCTAAAAAACAGAAAGAAACAACAAATAATACAGTTGCGATAATAAACAGAGTTTTTTTGACTTTCTCATTCATATTGTTTCTTATTTGATATTATATATTCTTTATGTATTTGATTAGTGGTGGGGAAAACCTGCCACCAACCACCAATCACCATTTACTTGGCTAGATGTTTTCCCGCTGCGAAAAATTCTTTTGTTTCTTTGGCAACTACACCAGCAGCATATTTTGTTGCCATGCCAAGGAAGGCTGTAAGCTCCATCCAGAAAAGGGCACCTGGTCCACCAGCGGTTACGGCTGTTGCTACACCGACGATATTACCTGTACCTATAGTAGCAGAAAGAGCTGTGCACAGTGCTGCAAAACTAGAAACCTCACCAGATCCACCTTCTTCATTTTTGAACATCCACTTTAAGGCTAATCCCAGTTTATGGATTTGAAGACATTTAACTCGTATGGTTAGCCATAGACCGCCTAAAAGAATAAGCACCATCATTGGAACGCCCCATACGAAGCCGCTTATTGCCTCCAATATTTGAATAAAAGACATAAAAGTTCCTTATATTTTAGATTTAAAAATCAAAAAATAATTTATCATTGTAAAAATATATACGTCAAGACTAAAGGGCACACGCATTAAAATTTTATTGTTTTTTTTATATTGCGAGAGACTGTGCTAAAACTTATTTTTAAGTCTAGATTAGATTGTGCTAATTGCCAATATATTTGCCGTAAAAAGTATAGCTTGCAAACGAGGCTTAAAATAGTAACTACTTAACTCCTGGTTTTACTTTCTTCCTATAATTTATTATTGTTTGGCAAATTCCAAAACAGTGTTGTTCAAGTCTATCGCTCTTATATAGGTAATTTTAGTAGCGATAGCTTTAATTACTTCTATTCCGTGTATATCGAAATCGTTTTCTTCAGCCTGATAGGTAGTTGGGTCGAAGGGTATGCCGTTATCTCTTATTCTTAACAGAATCTTATCTTCTTCAATATTTAGACAAATATCTATCCAATGGGAAGTTTTCCCTCCGAACTTAATACAGTTTACGGACATTTCTTCTGCAGCAAGAGCTGCAATGTTTGCTTTTTCCTTGCTGATTCCATGGTTGACACAGAACTCTTTTATTTCTCTTGGAATCATCGGAGTTTCATTTATATCTGCTTTTATAGATAAATCCAGATTAATACCTGGGTTTTCTTCAGGTATCATATAAAGATTACTGCCTTTAAAACTAATTTTTCTATAAATATAAGCGATTAACGAAGACAAAGCTTCGGCAGAGACATAACCTAATGCCAAACCACTCAAGCCATTTCCCTTATAATAAAACATATCTATATAAATACCGAACCAAGCTAGTGGAATTACTAAAAAACCGTTTTGTAAAAAGGTTACAAGACTTGCTTGTCTTGTCTGCTCAACAGTTTCATAATAGCTTGTCAGGAACTTGTTCCAGACATGGAATGGCAAGCAGATTACGAATAACTGTAAAGTTGATACTAGTATTTGCTGCAATGGGTTTTGAGTAATGCCAAACATAATGCTAATTTGTTTTGTAAATATTAAAGATGCTGCAAAAACTACTGCTGTAGCTCCAAATGCATATTTAAGAGTTTTATTGCATAATGCTCTGATTCCGAAGTAATCTTTTTCTCCGTAGAGAATTCCTGCAATATTGGGAATTACGCCAATAATACCGTCAGTAACCATTTCTATAATAAAGAGAACATTTTCGCAGACTGTATGTACCGACAAACCAGTATCACTGGTGAATCTGATAATAATTGTGTTTAGACCTAGTTCTTTAAAGAAACTCATAATCATGAAAACCAGCATTGGTATACTGGCGACGAAAGCATCTTTGAATGGCTTGGTATTTCTTATCTTAACAAAAGTAATCATTCGTTTTGGAGATTTAATATACCAGTAAAAAACAACCATTCCGATTGTATACCCAAGCATTGTAGACAAAGAAGCTCCCATAGTGCCCATAGAAGTGTATTTTAAAAAAGTGTAATCTAGCAAAAGGTTAAAAATGTTAGATACGATCATATAAGCAGAAGCTAGTTCCGGGTGGTTTTCTACCCCTAAGAAACTTCCCATAAATAAGCCTATTCCCAAAAGGGGAGAACCAATCATAAAAACAAGCAGGTAGTCGCTAGACATTTTGACAAGTTTTTCACCACCGCCTGAGGCAAGAAACTTGGTAATTGGTTCTGCTGTAAATGGGGCGATTACAGCAAAAATTAGACCCCAAACAACAGTAAACCAGAATATAGCTGTAAAAATCTCAGAGGCACCCTGTTTGTCTCTTTTTCCAAGCAGAACACCAGCAGCAATAGAAGCACCAATACCCAAACAGTAGCCGGCAATCTGAATTATTGTTTCAATAGGTAATACTAGCCTTATTGAAGCCATAGCTTCAGCACCTAAAAAGTTGCCTACCAGTATTGTGTCTACGATATTTCCGATTTGTAGTGCCATGGCCATCATTATGCCAGGCAGCAAATACTGTTTGAATTTTTCGTTTATAAGGCGGGTGTTTCTGTGATGTATGGGTTCCATATGCTATCTGATTCTCTGAAAAATCAATGAAAGACATTATATATTTTTGTTTTTGTTTTTGTTTTTACAATATCAGTTAGGGCTTTTTCTTTGTTGTTTACTATTTAGTATAAAAAAAGATATAATACTTTTCATTATAATAAAAATCTTTATCTGCTTGCAGCAAAACTAACTTTTAAAAGAATGATAACTATGAAAACATCTGTAAATAGATTAAAAAATTTAATCTTTGTCGCAATTTTTATAATGCAGGTGTTTTTCTTCGGCTGTGGAGGCAGTGGAGGCAATGCAGAAGAGGATAATGATTCCCCGATTTCAGATTCAATATATACGATTAATGGCAGAGTTTTGCTGTCTGAAGCTAGTATAAATGTAAAAGCCGAAAGGATTTCCGAGTTCATTGCCACACATATTTCAGATACATCCACTAACTGTTCTATTAGAAAACAGAGCAGTTTGGAGCAGATAATTGTTAGACTGGCTCAGCAACCAGCAATTTATACTATTTGCGATGAAAATGGTAATTTTAAACTAAGTGTTCCAAAAATTTTTCAATCTGTTAATTTAATTGCTTACAAAGGAACTTTAAACTCCCCATATTTCTTTATTGAAAAATCCAAGGATATAATTTTAGAAAAAGAAACGACAATAAATGCGGGTAAAATACAGCTTTCTCAAGGCAAGAACACTTTTTTCATAAAATTAAAAGATAAGTATAACAACCCTATTAAATATGCTAAATGTAATTTTTGGGGATTTGAAATTACTTCTGATATAAATGGAGTTTTTACTTTTCCGCTGTTCCCTGAAAGTTTAAAAAATGTTACTGCTACAATAAATGCTGCTGGTTTTAAAGAGTTTACCAATGATTATTCTGTATTTACAAGTAATTTAGGGCCAGTCACAGAATTAGTCTTATATTCTAACGATGAAAACAAAGTACCAGTAGTTTTAAATCTTGCCTCTCTTGAATGCGAGCCTTATCCTGATCAGCAAGTCGATTTAAGCGTATCTGTTACAGATAAATCTAAAGTTTTGGGGAACAGTTATTCTGTTAAATGGACTTGTACCGATGGAAAATTTATAAAAACTGATGAACGAAATACAAACATTTGGCAGGCTCCTGCTAATATCGGCTTGGCAACTGTTACAGCAACAGTTTTTGTTGAAGGTTATGAATCAAGCGTTTCTATTGGTTTAGCAGTGGGAAAAAGTAGAATAGTAAAGTCAAAAATAGAATCTTTTTCTCCTGATAAAGCGACTGCTGGGCAAACAATTACAATAGATGGTATTGGTTTTGGTATAAATAAAGGGGAAGTGAATTTCGTTGGTGGTGGGGCACAGGTTTTATCCTGGTCAGATACTCAGATTAAAGTTCTGGTTCCAGATGTTGCTGGAACTGGTAAAATAACTGTAAAAGTTGCTAACAAAACTTTGACAACGGAAGATGAATTTGCATATATAGACTACAATATCGGTTTAAATGTTAATTACGGGGTTCCAGGTGCAGAAATAACCATAGAAGGTTATGGTTTTGGGGATAAACAGGAAGCAAATTCTGAACTGCTTTATGATAATGAAAAAATAGATAATATTGTTTCCTGGACCAACAGAGCTATAAAGTTCAAAATTGAGGAACTGGATGAGGCAACATCTCCTACTTCTAGTTTAGACTTGGTTATAAGAGGGCGTAAATATTCATTAGGCGATTTTACACTTTCTTATATCAGCGAGGTTATTCCTGAAGAAGTAAGTCGTTATACCTATGAATCTGACGTTGGACGAACTCTGATAACTATAAAAGGTGTTGGCTTTGGCGAAAGCGATGAAACCGTTTATGGAAAAAGCAGTGTAAAATTCCTGACCTTAGGTGATAACGATGAAAAAGAATATGTTGACGGTGAAGTAGAATCCTGGCAGGATGATAAAATTGAAGTATATCTTCCATCAAAAGCTCAGACAGGAAATATTATTCTCAAGATTAACGACTACGAATTTTCTGGGCCTGTAATTACTGTTATTCCATCTGGTGGTTATTCCGAACCAATAGATGGTAGAAATAGTAAACATTACTAGAATGTTCAGATTCCAAAGGAAACAAGAAGTATAAGTTTATTTGCTGGTATGGTTCTATAAGTTGATGGTAATTAGAAAAAAAAATAAAAAAATATATCTAAACTCTTGCGCTTTTTCAAACTATGGTTATAATTAAAATCAAAGGGTGAGGGTACACCCTATAAGTATAAAAGATTCATAAGCACTTTCGGGTAGGTCTGTGCCTGTGAATTCGGGTTTATCGGATGTTTTTTTTTCGGGTAAATCAATTTAACAGGAGTCAAATTTTTTATGAAGAACAACACTAATAAGCTCATTAGTAAAATGTTGTGTGTAGCTCTTCTCGCAAGCATGGTAGGCGAAGCTCCCCTTATGGCTGCTAAAGCAACAACTACTACAAATACTGCTGCTAGCCAAAATGCTTTAAACATTAACGGTTCTAACGTAACCTCTGGTCAGTGGGTAACTGTTAATAATGGTGGTACTACTGCACAATACAATGTTCGCTATGTAGATGGTCAGGCAGTTGCTCTTGATCTCAAGCAGTATTCTACATTAGTATTTGGTTCTGAAGCTGCTGGCACTGCTGCTGCAAACAATGTAGCTGCTGCTCAGGCTGCTCAGACTACAACTACTGCTGCTCAAGCTGCTGACGCTTCTGCTACTACTGCAAAATCTGGTAGCTGGATTAAAAACGAACTTGCTGAATACGGTTCTAACATTAAGAATAGCTTCACTTCTGGCAAAGAAAGCGGTCAAGCTTTCGGTACCAAGACTGTTGATACAGTTAAGAACGGTGCTAGCGCTGTAGGTGAAAAAGTTTCTACTGCTGGTAGCAAAGTTGGTGGCGTTTTCAAATCTATCGGTAGCAAAATCGGTGGTGCTTTAAAGACCGCTAAAGATAAAGTTACTGGTTTATTCAAGAAAAACAATACTAATGTAGCTTCTGAAAAAGGTTCAAGTTCTACTGAAGCTTCTCAGTCTGGTGAAACTTCTCAGAGTTCAGAACAGAGTTCTCAGAGCTCTCAGTCTTCTCAGGTATCAGAACAGACTGCTCAGGCTAATGAAGTTACTGGTAAAGGCGGAGAAAAACAATCTTTCAAAGAAAAGACTGTTGCTAAGTTAAAATCTGGTTATGAAACTGGTAAAGCCATGACTAAACAGGGCGTTCAGAATGTTAAGGACAGCCTCAAGTCTGGTTTCAGTGCTAAGAATATTCTTGTTACTGCTGGTATCACTGTTGCTACCGACCTTGCAACTCAGATCATCAGAGGTCAGAATCCAAGTTTGAAGAGCGCACTCAAGACCGTTTGCTGTGCTGAATTCGCTGGTAGTGTTGTTGGTTCAGTAACTGGTGCTGCTGCTGGTTCATTCTTCACTCCATTCTTATCTGCTATACCAGTTGTTGGTGGTGTTCTTTCTGCACTTGCTCCAACAATGGGTTCTGTAATCGGTAGTTCAGTAGGTGCTTACCTTGCTGGCGACCTCAAGAATGGCAGATTCTCAATCAAGAATGCTTTCAAGAACATCGACTGGGCTGGCGTTGTAGGTCAGAGTATCGGTTCTACTGCTGGTGCTGCTCTTGGTTCTTGCTTAGGTCCTGTAGGTACTATCATTGGTGGTATCGTTGGTGGTTATGCAGGTAACTGGATAGCTCAGAAACTTAAATCTTGGTTCGGTAAGAAGAACACTTCTTATGGTTCAATCGGTATGCCAGTAGGTACTACTACTATGGGTTCTACTGTAGTATCTGGTCAGGTTTCTATCGGTTCTTCTAGCAATACTGCTACTGAAATTCCAGTTGCTATGTCTTCTGAAGTTCCAGTTGAAGAAGCTGTTGTATCTGGTAGTGCTGATACTAAGGGTTCTTATAATTCTGAACTTGCTCAAGCTCAGCAGAAATATGAAGAATTATACAAACTCTATCAGGATATGCTCAGCCAGGGTAGACAACAGGATGCTATCACTGTAGCTAACGAAATGAACAAAGCTAAATCTGCTTACGAAACACTCAAAGCTAAAGCTCAGTAATTCGTAATTAGAAAAATAAAAAAGCCTCTGCTTCGGCAGAGGTTTTTTTATGTCTTGTCTATTATTTTACTCTGTGATAAAATTGTACAAGGAGTATTATGATTACTAGGTAATTGAATTGGATAATAAGTCAACTGTAATAGCGGTTTGTGTTTTGTGCCTTTTGATGACACTTCTTTTTGCATGTTCAAGAGGTTGTAAGTCAAAAGATGAACCATCATACGAAATAAAAAGACCTAAGGTTCTGCAAAACAAAGAAAACCAGGCTTATAAAGATGAATCAGATAATAAATATACTCCCTACAGTGGAGGGGGATATTCAGGTTCTTCTTCATCAGGTGATTATGGCTATTCTGACTATTCAGAGTCTGTATCACCACCAGAGCTTTTGTCTGAAAAAGAAAAAGCTAAAATGCTGAAAAAAAGGGAAGAAAATCGCAAAAAGTTGCGTGCAAATGCTATAGAATGGCTAAAACACAAAACTAATGATCCTAGTCTCTGCATTCAGACAATTGAAAAATATAAAATAAAATCACATCAAGGGTTTACGAATGGAACAGTAGCTCTTAGAAATAAAGACTATAATTCAGCAATAAAGTTTTTTAACGAAACGGTAAAAGATGCTAATGCTTCACCGGTAACTAAATATTTCGCGTTGTCTAATATGATGACAATAGCTCAACAGACAAAAGATGTTAAACTATACTTTATAGCAGCTCGAATGAGTGCAATGCTATGTGCTACAGAAGATTTAAGCGCTCTAGGCATAAAAAAAGATACTCATCAGCTGGAATGGGTTGAAAAAGTTGAAAAAACAATTTATGCCAGAAATGATCCAAAGTATTTCGAGGAATGCGTAAAGCTGAAGATGGATTTATATGAGGGTGGGGTAACACGTGAAGATGCTGAAGAAGATGTTAGAGATGACATCGCTTTTTACACAGACCTATATAAGGAGATGTTAGAATGAAAAAGCAAGGTTCTGCAATAATAACTGTTATAGCTGCAATAGTTGTCCTTACTGTTTTAGCTCTGTCTTTTATAGGTTCTAGAAGAGAAAGAGCAGGAATTTCAAAGCACTTGAGCGATGAAAAAAAAGTTGAAGCTATGGCTGAATCTGTTTCTGATTTGTTGCTTTCTTATTTAAAAAAGAATGCCAATAAACATGATAATCCAACAGATTTATATTATCTATTAAGAGCTCCATTAAAATATAAATCAAAAACAGCAGATACCGATGGAGGAGATATTCCTCTTGATGTCGAAGGTTCTGGTAATATTGATAATTTATATGATTATGTAGGATCTGTAATTGAACCTTTAAAAACTGAATTAGGTTGGAATGATAGTAATTGTACTATTACTTCTATGTGCGAAATTTGTAATGCTGAAGCTTTTGGACCAGCTACAAAGAATTACGAAGTTGCAGGAATAAATACAGAGCATCTTAAAGCGTTTAGTAATATGGCATCTTTTTTGGATTGCGACATAGATTCAGTTACTTTCGTTTCAGATAATGATCCTAGCAGATGGAAACCCAGTGATTGGAAATTGAGTATAGGTTTTCCTGGTAATAATGAAACATATTTGGAAAAAAGTTTTAAAGTTCGAGTAAAACTAAGTACTGCTGAAGCAGATATGTTAAAAGAACTTAATGACGAGTCAAACAAACTTACTGCTGCAAAAGAAGAAGTGGCTGACGCAAAAGATGCATTAAAAAAAGCTCAAGATGATGGTGAGAGTGAAGAAAAAATAGCTCAGCTTCAAGCAAAAGTTACTGAAGCTGAAGAAGCACTAAAAAAGGCTCAAGAAGAATATGATGCATTTATGGCAGATTACAATGAAGGTAAAGCTCAAGTAAATAGTGGTGGTTTTAAGGTAAAAGTAAAGATTAGTGCTAGAAGAGATGATAAAGATTCAATGGTTTTAAAAGATATGAAAGCAGAACTATCAGGATTTTTAAAAATCGCTGCAAAATTACTGGGTCTTCCAAGTTCCTGGAAATTAGATGATATAGATGTTCAGAAAACCATGGAAGAATCCAGATTTTTCCCTGATATAAGACCTATTAATATGGAAGGTCTAAAAAATAAAGTAATTGAAGGGGATCCTGAATATAATTTCAGTGAATATGTAGGAGATATCAATACTCGTATTGGTGAAGTAAAATTAGGCTATAGTGGCTATACATTAGATAGTAGTTTATCTGATCTGCCTATGACTATAGAAAAAGGTGCTATATTACGAATTACTACTAATGTTGAATACAAGCAGAGTGAAACAAGAACTATCAAAAGAGAACTTGTTAGTGAAATTCCGTTTAAAGTAAGTGATGTTCAGCCAATTGCACCTGAATACAGCTTTTTTGTGGCAAACTCACCATTACTTTCAAAACAGAGCGATATAATATCCGGAAACACATTAGGAAAGCCAATTGATTTAAATAATGCAAAAGATACTGTAACTTCATCTGATGCTACATTAGCGGCAGGAAGATTCATTGTTCACAATCTGCCTTTTTCAGGCGATAAGCCAAGTTATTCAGAAATTGGGAATACTACTGGAAGAGTCCCTGGAATGGTAAGAATTAATTGTAATTATTCAGGAAAAGGTGGAGAGGTAACCGAGTTGCGCAGTTTTATCGGATGCTTTGAAGAACCTGAATTGACTGAATTAAATCAGATGCTTTCTCCAAACTATAAAAGTATAGACAATAAATTCAATACAAGACCGTCTTTTTATTGGCGTGACGATGATCCAAAAAGAAAACATGAAGTTGAATTTCCTGTTCTTTTTGAAGAAAGAGATGTAGCTCATAAAATTGAAATTCCTGGAGTAAAAGGCTTTGTTGATGTATATAGAAGAGGTGGGTTTAATGTTGTAATGATTCCGACACTTCTTTATGGAAATGGTCACATGGAATATCCTCTTGGGATAAATGTTGAGGGGCCAATAAACTCTATATATAGTAGAATAAGAGTTAGTGCAAAACCAAATGCCCTAGTAGCACCAAGGGCTGAAAATAAAGTAACAGATACTACTGAGATTTATTATGATTATGAGCCGGTAAGTACTTATTCTAATGGCAATAGTTATAGTTTTAATAATACTGCTAATGATGCCACTAAATTTGATGCAGCTCCCTACGGCATGGTATATAACCCTTGTTATAAAGAAAATGAGTCTTGGTCATCTAATAAACTGTATAAATATATGCCAGCTAACTGCTATGATGCGATGCAATATGCAAAGAAAGCTACTAAGTTTTATGAAACCGGTGATGAATTCTGGGAAGATTGTAAAAAAGAAATAGCTGATGGTGGTTTAAAAGATGGTGATAATATTAGGTTAGCAGGAGTCTATTACATAAAAGGAGATTTGGATTTACCTGAAAAGACTTTTATTGGAAACGGACTTATAGTTGTAAGAAATAATATAAATTTAAACGGTAATATAAATTATGCAGATGAAAATACTACTCTTGGTCTAATTGCAAGAGTTGGGAGTATTAATTTCAATGATTCTTGCACTGAAGTTCATGCTGCATGTTTTTCTAACAATGCGCCAATGGTAACTGGTGGTGTAAAAATATATGGTAACCTTGTTTGTAACGATTTTATAAGAAAAGATTTGTTAGAAGTAGAAGTTTTCTATGATAATCGTGCAACATCTGTTACCCCGTTAGCTTCATTAAGAAAGGCAGGAAAATTCGAACCAAAACGCTACTATGTAGCTTTTGCTGATAATTGGTCGAAATTTGTTTATGAAAAGAATAAAGAAGAATAAATTAGGTGTTTCATTAACAGAAATATCTGTTGCGGTTTTAGTTTTTGCATTAGTTGCTATTCCATTATATTATGCAATTTCGTTTGGAACCAAAGAAGAAATACAATCAGATAAGGTCGCTATTGCTAACAAGATTTTGGAGTCATTTAGAGACGAGATAAAAAACCTGGATTTTGAAACAGTTCTAAGTTATGGAGAAGATATAACAGCTACGAATTTACCTCCCAATTCTTTTCAGAAAATGTATGATGCTCAAAAAGAGTATAAGGATTTTAATTTTAAGGCTAAGGCTAAATTAAATGATAACGATGGTATGAGGTCTATTACATTTAATGCAACTGTAAGTTGGAGAAGAGATGGTGGAGAATCGACTCAGAAGATTTCTTTTATAAAGGTTGAATAAATAATGGGCAAAAGTCGAAAGTCTGGTTTTTCCTTAACAGAATTGATGATAGGAATAGGAATCTGTGCTGTTTTAGGACTAACAGTTTTTAAACTAGTTTCTCAGGCAGGTAAAAATTCTGCAATTGCACGTTGCAGAGCAGATCTTAGACAAAATGCACAAGTTGCTGCTAGACAACTAGAAAGAGATATCTCTTCTTCTAGGGCTGTTCCTGATGAAACAGATAAAAAGAAATATAAGATGACAATAGTAACTGGTGATCCTGAAAGTGAACCTATATCATCTATGGAATGTCCTAAGTCAGAAGATCCTGAAGGTGATGCCACATATTTTGATTCAAATGAAGAATCGGTTAATAATCTTTATGAGGAAGTAAAATATACTATTAGTGATAAAAAACTTTATAGAAATGCTGGCGGAAAAAAGCTAAAGATATGTGATAATATAAAATCTATTAAATTTAGGGATGATAATGAAATTGACGGAATTGATATTTCTTATGATGGAAAAGTTGAATTGAAAATTACAGCAAAAGCTAGACCAGATGGTCAACCAGATGAAATTGAACATGTGGAAACAGCAATAGTTGCAATACGCCAACTTCAAAAGAAGTTATTAGATCCTGAAAAAGATGATAAACATTGGAAACAACGTGTTGGCGCAAATGATTATTAGAGGGAAGATAAAAAAATACTTGACAATAATGTACACATTTGATATATTGCCAAAACAGCAAGCAGGATATTATCCTCACCTTTAGCGATAGCGAAAAGGTTAACCTTTAACAAACAATAATTTATGAATATATCATAATTATTATAAAAGGGTTACGTGTTTGTAATTAACATGGAGTAGCGTTCTGCTGCTCCATTTTTTATTCTTTGTATTTCTGGAGGTATGGGTTATTAAAGCGACTGTAAGAATTAATCGCAAGATTAGGGTTCCTCAGGTTCGTCTAGTCGACGAACAGGGCGTTATGGTTGGTATCGTTCCAATTAATGATGCAGTTCAAATGGCAGAAGAAAGAGGCTACGACCTCGTAGAGGTGGCCCCGGGTGCAAACCCACCAGTTTGCAGACTCATGGATTTTGGTCAGTATAAGTATGAACTGGCTAAAAAAGCCAAGGACGCAAAGAAGAAACAGAAGGTCATCAAGCTTAAAGAAATTAAGGTCAGACCCAAGACCGATGAAGGCGATTTACAGACTAAATGTAACGCAATCAAGAAATTCTTAGAAGACGGTGACAAGGTTAAGATATCTGTAGCTTTCAGAGGGCGTGAAAAGGCTCATATGGAAGTAGGATACAAAGTTGTCGAAAGAATGAAAGAAATTCTTGGAGAAGATGCGGATATTGAAAGAGACGCAGCCCAGGAAGGCAGCGCAATTACAATGATTCTCTTCAGGCAACCTAAGAAAAAATAAAATACTGCTACAGGAGAAAGTATTATGCCAAAGATTAAAACTAACCGTGCTGCTGCAAAGCGCATTAAAAGAACTGGTTCTGGTGCTTTCAGACGTTTCAAAGCATATGGCAAACATATTTTGACCAAGAAGTCCAGCAAACGCAAAAGAGCTTATCGTCAGGGCTTGAATTGTCATAAGACAAATGAAAAAGCTCTCAAAGTTATGCTTCCATACTCCTGACCCAGAGTCGAGAGTCACTGGGTTTTTTAATTGATAATTACAGGAGAATAAATCATGTCAAGATCAAAAAGTTCAAGTAATGCAAGACGTAAAGAACAGAAGCTTTTCCGTTTTACCAAAGGTTTCTGGGGTTGTCATAACAATGTAAAGAAAGTTGCTAAACAGGCTTTCTTACATGCTTTAACACATTCATTAGTTGACCGCAGAAGAAGAGCTGGCGATTTCAGATCTCTCTGGATAACCAGAATCAATGCTGCTTGCCGCGAAAATGAAATGTCTTATAGCTGCTTCATCAATGGTCTTAAAAAAGCTGGTGTTAGCCTTAACCGCAAGGTTCTTGCTGATATAGCTGTAAAAGATCCAGAAGCTTTCAAAGGTGTTGTAGAAGTTGCTAAAAAAGCACTCTAATAGCTAGTAAGTAACAAAAAAAGACGAGCTTTAAATCGCTCGTCTTTTTTTTTGTAAATAAGCTTCTAAAAGAAAAAACATATTAAACTTTTATCTGTAAAATAAGTATAATTGTTGAGGGTAATAGGTGAAATATTGTATAATTATATAAATAGGTTAGAATAACTGGTACATAATTATGAGTGAAGAAGAAAACAAATTTACTGTTGATAATTTTTTAAAAAAAATACAAGAAGGTGATAACACCATATTGATAGTAGGCATTATCGCATTGATAATTCCCTTAGTTGCTTTATTTTTTTTAACAGGTGGAAGAAAATCATCAAAAGCAATGACCCACCAGAAATTAAGAGCAATGACTCAAAGGAAGAATGTTTTCAAATTTGCGAAGAAGGAAAACTCATCAAAGTCTAATTTTAGTTCTAGCTTAGGTTCTTATAATTCAAACTCATCTACAAGCGGTGGTTCGACAAGCAGCGGAGATACATGGGCTAGTAATAAAACTCCTGAACAAAAATTAGCTGATGAATTAGAAGAAGCTTCAAGGTTAGTGGAAAAAAATATGCAGGAAGTTATTGTTCCACCAAGTCTAGAAGGAAATGCTCGAGATTATTATTTAGCAGAACATAATTATAATCTTAGTAAGGGCAATAATGCTCTTGAATTAAAAAAATATGATGAGGCAGAAAAGTATTTGTATGAAGCATTAAAAGAAGGAGAAGGTAATCCCTTCTTGACTGTTTTTGCTTTGGGTTCTATTTGTGCTTTATATGAGCGAACAGGAAATAAACAGAAAATGGAAGAAGCATACAAGCAATATATAGAAGCTGTCTCACAATTGCCTCCAGAATTTGGTGGCTTTGATTTGAAAAGAAGTGTTAGAGATGCTTATAAAGCATTAGAGTCAGTTGGAAAATATGCAAGTGATGATGAAATATCTAATGCCATTTCAAATAATCCAGCATTTCAATCTGGTAAATTACCATCTGATATAAATATTCGTGAAGTTTATAAGGATTTTCCAATAAAATATGAATAGAGGAGCAAAGAATATGAATAATAAAAGATTGAAAAGATCAGGTAGTACTTTTATTGTAGTTATAGGGATTCTTGCTATCATAATCTTTGCAGCTTCTCTATTTATGTCTTCTACAGTTCAAGAGGGAAGACAAACAAAAATGTCTATAAGAGGTTTGCATGCAAATTCATTGGCAGAAGCTGCTATTGAACGAGCAATGACCAAATTGTCCAAAAATATAAATAAAATTGATAAGAATGATCCTAACCCTAATGAAAATATGGCTGTTACCATAAGACTTCCAGCGGCGGAAGGATCATCATCTTTGTTAAGTTATGCTAATCAATCTGCAAACTTAGGTGATGATCAGGAACTTAATTTAAGTGATGCGGCAAAAAGAGAATTTGAATTTAATAAAGATGACCTAAAAAATGAAGATTTAGACGATAATGGCAGTGTAATCGGTGATAATGATTTAGAAGAACTAGTTGATTTTATGACAGACGGTTCTTGTGAAGAATATACTGTAAATGTAAAAGCAAAGATTGTTTGTGCTTTCAGAAATTCTCCCGGTTCAGATTATAAGGTTCCTGGTGTTGATATTCCTTGGAATATGAGGCGAAATGTTAAATCCTTATTAAACGGAGATGGTTACAGTATTTTTGAATTGAGATTTCCTAAAAGTATGAGATGGTTTTCTTTTTCTATTAATTTTTTGGGCTTAATAGAATTTGATTTGACCCAGGTTATAAGTGATCTTCTTGCACACTTTGGGGTAACTGACCCAACATTAGCCGATATGACCACTTTAGATTGGGCAGCTGAAACAGTATTAAATAAAGTAATTGCTGCTATTGCAAAGAAGATAACCGGTAACGATACTGGAGATATTTATCCTTTAAAAATTGATGTTGGAAAGGGAAATGTTCCTACTACTGTTGCTGATTTATGGCCAAATGGAACTAATGTTACAGAGGGAGAAGGGCAATATCTAGAAAAATATGGTCAGATTAATTTTGATTGTGAAGCTTCAATAAAATATAAAGATGGTTACACTTCTACTAGAAGAATAAATGCTGTAAAGGATTTTAAAGTTACTGACTGTGAACCTCCTGCACCAATGTATAGCTTGTTTATTTCAAATGAAGATAATGATGAGATTTCGTTTAATAATTCTGGCGGACAGTTTTATGTGAATAATATTACATATACAAATATGAAGGAAAAAATTAAACAAATACTTCGTGGCGAAGAAGAAGCTACAGAAGAAGAAATGAATCAAAAGGAATTTCCTGGTTTAATTAGAGTTAATGCAAGTTGTGATGATCCAATAATTTGTAATATAGGTTTTTTGGGGCAGACACTCGATAATGGTTCTGACAACCCTATTAGCATAGTCAACAAAACAGAAAATGGTGATGTGATTCAGGAAAGTGCAAGTGATGGTTTACCATCTTTTGGGGAAAAAGGACGTCAAATAATAAATGGGGTTGAAGTTCCATTGCTTTTAAAATCTAAGGCAGCTGTAGTTAGAGCAAATAAATCCTTTGATATAAAAGTTAAAAAATCTGAAAAGAAACCAGATGATGCTGCTTTGAGCGAAGAGCCAGTAGATGAAACACATAATACGGAAGAATTAGAAGCTAATGCAAACAGCTTACAATTAGGTAGTGTAGATATAGGGTTATTTAAAAAGCTTGATTTGGGAATTAATCTTACTCCAGCAGTTACAAAAATGGGGTGCAATATTGTAGAGTTAGGTATTTGTCTGGCTTTGATGCCATTGGCAGAAACGGCTGCCGATGTCGTAGATTCAGCAATTGATGATTCTGGTTTTGGTGGTTATGTTTCAACAGGTCTATCTGGTTTTGCCGATTCATTAGATTGCTTTGAAACTTGGGAAATGCCTTATATGGGAACTGCTAACAGTTTATACACTTTACCTGATTTGGGACGGAGTTTTAATAAGACACACTTATTCGGTTATTCTGGTTTTCACCCAACTTTAACAAGAGAAATAGAAGGTAATGTGGTTAGCCAATACAGGCAATGGAGAATGTGTATTGTTGGTTTGGGTCTTGAAAATAAGATTTATATTGGAGTTATTCCTATTCCGCCTATTCCTATTCCAATATGGAAAACAACAACTCAGCAATTAAAATATGGTTATAACATTCCAGGCTTCATGGCACTAGATGACAATGGAAATTCTGATTCCACGGTACATACCTATAGTCCTAATGAACCTAAAAACAAGGCACCTAATCTATATACTAGTGAACAATATGCAAAAAAATCAAACTATTATTATGCAAGTGCAAAGGAATTCATAGATGATATTCCAAATAGGTTGGCAGAAATAAATGGCAAAAAAACTCTTGTTCTAAATGGAGTAACCTACATTGCTGATAGCTTAGGTGATTCTGGAACACCTTTTAGTCCAAAGCTTGTTGATGATAGTGAATTAAAAACTTATGATACTTTATATGTACATGGTAAAGGGATGATTGTTGTTAGTGGCAATCTTTATCTTGGCTGCAATATTGTTCAAAGAGATGATCCTGATGAGACACAAGATAATACTGTATTCTCTTTAATTTGTCGAAATGGTGGATTAATGTTTTTAAATCAAGGTAATTATCTGATTGAAGGGTCTCTTTATACAGATCAGGGGATTTTCATTTATCAATCTTCCAGCCTGCATATCCTTGGAAATTGGGTAACTAACAAGTTTAAGAAGGATAAAATGGGTGGTCACATAATATTAGACTATAAATCGACAAAAACTAGAAATTCTATAGGTAGCTTACATCCAGAAAGAGGTAAATACGATCCGAACAGATACCATGTTTCGTTCAGCCCAATATGGTCTACATGGAGAGCATACTGATGAAAAACTTAAGAAAAAAAAGAGCTGTCACAATGATCGAAATTGTAATGGCAATATTAATATTAGCCATAGCTTTTTTGCCTATTATGAGAATTGTAGATTATGGCTCTGTAAATACGGCAAAAATTGGAAATTATGCAAAAGCTACTAGACTTGCACAAGAATTAATAGAAGAACTTAAGCATGTTCCATTTAAATCTATAGATAAAGTCTATGAAGGTTTAGCAGATGGTGAATGGTTTGATCAGATTGACTCTAAATTTTATGAAGGAACTGAACAGGCTATAGAGGATTTTAAAAAAGAAGAAAGCAAGAATATCAAAGATTTTACACTATCTACAAAAATAAAACTATATAGAAACAAATATAAACAGTTGGCAGAAGTTTGGTTTCAGGTAGAAATAAGCTGGTATGATATGGGTAAAATTGAAGACGCAAAAGGTGAAATGCGAACCATTAAAGTTAGTAATGCATATTATAATCCTGAGGCTATTTATTAAGGAGTAAGAATATGGTTAGTCAGAGAAATAAAGAACTTCCTTCAAGTATAAAATTTAAAAAAGCTTTTACTCTTGTGGAAATAATGGTAGCCATATTATTATCTACTATTGTTTTATCTGCGGCTTTTATGATTTGGACCAGGGTTAGTAAAGGTATTGCTCGCTCTCATACTAGACAAATTCTTCAAAATGAATTGAGAAAAGCTGCTAATTATATTCAGAATGATTTTAAATCTATAAAGTATGCTGAAGAAGGGGAAGCAGACGCCTTAACATATAATTCCAGTAATACTGGTTTTACTATGTCTTTTAAAAAGTTTAAAGAAATTTCTGAAAAAGATGAAAATAAAGTTCTTTCTCAAGACAGTATAGAGTCTATACAATACGCTTTAGAAGCTAATGTACTTATTCGTAAAGGGGAGAAAACAAAAATATTATCTTCCCATTGCGATAGTTTTTCTTTGGAAAGGGCTGAAGAATCAGAGGAATCTTTGGGGGAAGATTATCAGAAAGCAAGAAACGCAAAGCTTAATATAGAGTTAGTTGGAAAAATGATAGTTCCAGGTACTAATGAGGAAATGTATCATGTAGAAAAAACTTCTGTAGTAATGAGAAATGAATACTATAAAGTGATAAACCAGAATTATAAGTCAAATTTTGATATACAAGGCTTAAATAAAGATGAAGTTATTAAAGAAGGTGGCGAAGCTGATATAGATTTAACCGCCGTACCAGACAAAATTTTGGACGATATGATAAAAAGTTGGGAAGATACTATTGATCAATGTAAACAAAGTATAACAGATATTAATCAAGCCATAAATGATACAGATTCGAATTCTTCATTTTGGTCTAAAGCTGGAGCAGCTTTATCATTTTTATTTGGAGATAACGACGAAAAAAAATTTCAAGATCTACAAAAAAAGCTAACAAAAGCAGATAGTCAAGAGGCTGTTGAAGAAGCTATCCAAGAAATTCAGGCTAATATAGATGAAAAAGAAGATGATTTTTGTGAAAAAACTTATTCAGGGTATAAGAGTTTAAGCAGTGATGACCCAAAAAAATTGCAGATTAAGAAAGTTTATGATATGGCTGTTCATGATAAAACTATGGAAAAATATTTTGAAGATCTTGATGAAGAACAAAGAGCAGCACAAGAAAAAAATTTTGTATCAAATCATAGAGTGTTGGAATTGCAATCAGAGGGTAAGAGATTAATTGAAATTGATGAAAATGGTAATGAAATCGTAGAGGATCTTAATGATGATGAAAAGAAACAGGAAGCTGCTGAATTATTAGCAATTTATAATGCTTCTAATACTAGTTGGATGAAAGATGATGATGATGAAACAAAAATATATAGAGCTAGTAAAAGTATATTAGAATCCGGAAATACAAAACTGGAATTAATTAAAGTTAGGGATGAAGCTATTAGTAAAAAGCAAGAAGTTCAAGACGAAATAGATAGACGTAAAAATAGTTGATTCTAAATTAATTTAATATGGAAAATAAGCTAAATATAATGATTCCACGAATCATAGTCCTTTTGTTCTTTATATTATTAAGTTTCGTTTTTTGGGGTTGCGGTTCTGACGGCAGCTCAAATTGGAATACAGATGAAAATAGAGTAGTTAGAGTTTCAAATTTAAAGGGTAGGGTGATAGCCCCGATTGATTATAATAATTCTGCCAGACAATCAGCTGAGGCTTATTTTTCATTATTAACAACTGAGGGAACAGAAGTTTTCATAGAAGATAACAACAGCCTTCGTGCTGTTGCAGATGTAGACGGATTTTTTATTATCCCAAATGTTCCAGAAGGTAAGCATAGAGTTGTTGCTAATGTAAAAGCAGGAACAACTTCTTATCGTCAAAGAAGTGATGTTATTGCAATAACTGGTCAGTATGAAACCCAGGAAATGCCTTATTCCATAGAATTAAGCCCGGCATTGTATAATGTAAAAATCTATCTTAATGATTTAACTAACGGAAATCCAGTCTTAGGTAAAGTAAACATTTGGGGATTTACTTATGATTCTGTAAATGGAGTTGTTGATATAGGTCCTTTCCCTGCAGGTTCAATGAGTAAAGAAGCTAGAATTACAGCTATTGGATACAGAGATTTAAATACTTTAATTAATTTTGGAGAAGATTTTAAATCAGATATTTATATCAAGATGACTCCAACAATTGCCAAAGATGTAAATCAAGCTCCTGTAGTGGCTATTGAACAAAAGGATATATTAGTAAAAACCAATCAGCAGATTGAATTAAACGGAATGGGAATGGATCCAGAAGGTGATGTTATCACTTGGAAATGGTCTTCAGATAATGATAAAGGATCTTTTTCAAATGTTAATGCTCTTAAAACAACCTATACAACCCCAGCAGCCAGTGGAACTGTCAGACTTTCACTAATCGGTACTGATTCCAGAGGAGCGGCAGGCATGGCAATGCTTCTTCTTCAGGTAGAACAAGGGGGAAGTTCTGGAACTAATCCGAATAACAAGCCTCCAGTTGCTCCAAATACACCATTCCCAGAAGATTTATCTGTTGGAATGGATGGAGAATTGACTTTAACATGGAGTTGCAACGATCCAAACAATGATGAAATCACTTATACTGTTAATTTTGCAAAACAGGGAAGTGATATGAAGACTATTGCCACCAATTTATCTGTTCCTGGTATAACAGTTAAAGATTTGGAAGCAAATACAACCTATTATTGGCAAGTAACAGCTTATGATAGCTATTATGCTTCTTCTGATTCAGATATGTGGCAGTTTACAACAGGAGATTTGAATAACCAGTCTCCTTATACTCCGACTAATCCAACTCCAATAGATAACGCGAAAGATATTGGTGATCATATAACTTTTGCTTGGTCCGGAGGTGATCCAGATGGTGATAGTGTTACATACAAAATCTATCTTGCTACTGCATCTACATGGGTTCCATCTGGATCAACCGGCTTAAATCTTATAGAATCAACAAATAAACTCCAGTATTATTATTCTGGATTGGCAAAAGGAGCCACTTATCAGTGGCAGATTATTTCTATTGATTCAAGAGGAGCTAGAGAAGAAGGTCCAATTTGGCAGTTTTCAACTATTGAACCAGAAAACAATATGCCTTCATATGCTTTAATTACAGAACCAGCAAATGGAGCTACAAAAGTTGGTGTTAATCAGAAACTTCGTTGGACAGCAACAGATGAAGATGGAGACACTCTATTTTATGATGTATATTTTGGAACAGCGTCAGAACCTCCTTTGGTTTCAGCATCACAACCTAGTCAGATTTATGATCCTGGAGTTTTAGAAAAAGGTACTACTTATTATTGGCGTATAGTTGTTTCTGACGGAAAAGTATCTAATCCTGAATCTGAAATCTGGTCTTTCTCTACGGAAGAAATAATAGATGCTGAACCATATTTAGTAAGTATTACTACGCCTTCAAGTGCAAATTCCCCACTAAGATTAGAATTTAGTGAATATATTAATAATATAAAACAGGATAAAGCTTTTTCTTTCTCACCAGAAGTTTATGGAAACTGGAATTGGAGCGAAGGAAATACTGTTGCAGAATTTATGCCTGATGGAGGATGGCTGCCAGGTAGTTATAACAAGTTTATTCTTGCAGAAAATGTTTTAGAAGATGCTACTGGGAAATTATTGGCAGATTCTACAGAAAAGAAATTTGACATACCTTCTTCTGTTAAAGTTCCAGAAGGTTATCATTCTTATTCTTTCCCGATGAAGCTTAAGGCTAATCAGACAGTTTCAATATCTGTTCCCGACTTAAAGAAAGGTAAATCTTCTTATATAGTTGCAATTTCGGACGGTAACTCTGTTAATGCTAGTGCGAGAGCAAATCAGAGTATGGATTCATCCATGAATATTTTTAAAGATGATCCTACTTATGCTTTAAGACTTGAAGAAGCTAAAATGATTACAGATCCTATTGTTGTTCCTCAAAGGGATTCAGCTTTGCGAGCAGTAGTATCTTCGGCAGCTATTGGAGATACAAAAGAGTTTTATTTAAATAGTGTTGCTACTAGTACAACTTATCCTAATAATAAATTTACTGCAACTTTAACAAAAATGTCAGATAAAACATTGGTTTATGTTGATAATGCTATAACTGATGCTAATAAAGAAAGTACCGCACAAAATGTTTTAACAACATTTGACAACAGAGTTATTCAACAAGTTCGTAATACTTTTGGAAACGAACCTGAATTTGGCATTGATGGTGAGTCTAGAATTAGTATTGTCTTAGTAAAAATTGAATCTTCAAATTCCACTGCTGGGTATTTCTATAATGTAGATTTATATCCAAGATCTAAATATAGAGAAAGTAATGAAGGAAAAATATTCTATATTAAATATGGAATGGCTGACACTACAACATTTGGAACCTTAGCTCATGAATTTCAACATATGATCAACTACTACCAGAAGAATAAGACGTTGGAATATAGTGCTGAAAGAATCAATGAAGACACTTGGCTAAACGAGGCTTTGTCTAAATATTCTGAAGAAGTTTGCGGTTACAGTATGCTTCAAGGCGATGTAAATACTACAAGATTAGTAAGATTGTCTATGGTAAATAACGATAATCTGTCTTTGACTAAATGGGGTCCTGAAACCTTAAATTGTTATGGACAAGTATATTTATTTATGCATTTCTTGGCATATCCAGGAAGGTATAACAGTGATTCTACTGTTATTACAAAATCCTTAGTTAATGGCAACGGTAGTGCATTAGTAGGAAAAGAAAACGTTGAAGCAGTTACTGGAGAACCATTTAAAGAAACTGTTGCCAAGTATGCATTGAGCTTGTTTTTGAATAATTATGATTCAAGCTCTCCAACGGCTTATGGTATTAATAATATCAATTTGAGTGGAAGCTATAATGGAATAAGCTTGCCAGGATACGCTGTTGAAATTGCTGATAATCCAGTTAGTTTAAGCGGTATGCCCTATGATAATTCTATAAAATTTTATAGAAGAGTTTCTGAGGGAAAAGAAAACACAACTATTTCTATAACTGCTGGAACTCAGCCAGCAACACTTTGGCTGTTCGACGAAAGAGATTGATTTTATTAATCAGCAATAACTAATTATATTTTGTATTTAAAAGAATATTCCGAAAAAAGTTAAAGTAAGGAATATCCAGATTGATGATAAAGATATAACATTCCAGTCAACTTTTGATTCAAATGTATTTGTTAATGGAGTTTCTGCTACTGTAGCAACGGATGCAGCCGAAGATTTTGAATCATCTTCTTTTTTTGATTCATAATCATCTTCATTTATATTGCCATCGTATTTATCTTCATTATAATTAGTATTTACTAATGAATCCGAAATGTTCTCATTGAAATCTTCTTCACAAACATTTCCATTTGCTTCCGAGTTAGATTCAACGATTTGATTTGAAGGTTTAATATTAAATTCCATATTTATTTACTTAAAAAGTTGGATACATAGAGAAGTTGGGGTCAACTCTACTTAGAATAGCCTGCTTTTTAACTACTTCAGGATTGTTTGGGGATACTTTTGAAATGATGGACATTATTTTTGTTGAAGCTTTGACATTGCCTTGTCTCATCATTTCATCCAACAATGGAAGATTGACTTCTAAGGAAGTAGGATATTGAGGCATATCTCGTTTGCTTGTACCATCTGCGGCAGTAAGTTCATATCCGCATTGAGGACAGAATAGTTCATGGGGTTTGCTGATTTTACCACATTCTGAACAAACAAATTTTGATTTAGCTATCCAGACTACGGCTTTCTGAATTAATTTATTACCAGATACGAAACCTCCAGATTCTTCATAAATAATCATTTCATCTGGTAGAAAATCGGCTATAAAAGCTTTAGTAGCTTTATGTATTCTTGGGTCAAGCTGTTGACCAACTGTTTTTATTCTAGAAACAGCTTTTGCTTTTTCTAAAATGTTTATTGACTCTTTTGATCTTAAGAAAATGTCTTTATTTTCAAGACTTTCTTTTAGCCTTCTGACAGTAGTTTGAAGAGTTTCAAACAAGAAAATACATTCATCAGGGTTAAAGAGAAAATTATTTTTCGAGTTGTTTGCATCAGCTTCTCTTGCTGCTAGAACATTATGTAGTGTTTCTTCAAGACTGGCAACTTTTTGTTCTAACTTGGCTTTTTCTCTGACCAAACCAGTTGGATTATCAGAATTTAACTGTTCTTGAGCTTTTTTCAACTCTGTTTGAGTGTTAAACAGTGATTCTTCTAAGAATTTCAGCTTTGTTGTCATGGCTGAGACATTATTTTGATATTCTTCCTTACTTGGAAGCAGATTAACATCACTTTGTAACTCTTCAACCTGTTTTCTTAATTTGGTATTTTCTGTTTTAACGTATTCAAGATTTTGAATTTGTTCTTTGTATTTGTCGATTTCTAATTTATCATGATTTATAGCTTCAAGAATCGTATCTTTTGTTTTACTAAGTTCAATTTCTTTGTTTTGTAAAGCTTGTTTAAGTGCTGCAACAGTAGTTTGTGAATCATTATAAGAGGATTCCAATTCTGCTAGTTCTGTTTTTAATTTAATAAGAACACTTTCTTCGACCATCGGAATAGAAGTAGTATTTTCAATTTTTTGTTTTAACTTGTCGTAATCATTTTTATATTGTTCACAATCAGACTTGCATCGTTCAAATTCTGATTTATATTTTAGATTTTCTTTGCGTAAACGTTCATTTTCTATTTTTAGTTTATGGAGAACTTCTTCAAATGCTTCTCGTTCGTTATCAGTAAGTTGATTCAGCGTGCTAGTAGTTAGTTTTTCACGCAGATTCTTACTATTATTTTTCTCTATAGCAAGAAGTTCTTCTGTTGAAGCTTTTTCTTTCTTTAATTGTTCTATTTGGTTCAGCAACTCGCTTTGGTCTTGAGTAGGACCATTTTCACCGTATGTGGCACCTTCTAACTGAATAATAGTAGAGCGCAAAGTGAAAGTTATACTCTGAACCTGTCTCAAGACATCTTCTTTGGTGCTTTTATTAGCTAAAGAAGGAACCTGACCTTTTAGAAAAACTAATAGGTTTCTCGCTACTTCATCAAAAGATAAATTATTTGACATTCAAATAACCAATTTTCTATAAATATTTTTTTATAATTTAAAGTAATTTGTCTATTAATGCAAGAGATTAAGAAAAAAATAGTAAAAAAGATTTTTTTTCACATTTTTAAATCAACTATATTTTTGTTTTTACATATTGATAAATTAATTGTATACTGTTATGAATGAAAATTTTTTAGATTTATTTATCAAACGGCAATTAATAAGTATTTATGCTAGATGGCTATTGAGATTGTTCTACTTTATAGCAATCTAGAATTAGTATTTAATTATTGTTGTAAAAATAATCGGGAAAAGGCTAATGAAGAAAGAAAAAAAATGTTCTCAGATTTTCCTTGTTACCAGCTTTCAAGGTGGTATAGGAAAAACTTTTGTAGCTAGTGAGTTGGCAAAGTCAATACATGAAAAGACAGGCAAAAATGTAGCTCTATTAGAGTTAAATATGCTAAAGCCATCTTCAATAGTAGAATCATTAGAAGAAGATATTTCCTCAAAATCTGGATTATTTGATTTTTATACTTCAAACTGGAGTATATATAATGCTAATGATTTAGAAAAACTCTTTTACTTTAAAAACGGAATCTACTACATTCCGTTCAGTGGTATAAGAAAGAATGAAACTTTAAGACCCTGTTTCAATTTTAATGAATCCGATATAACAGATTCTTTATCTTATCTTCTTGGTTTGATTGAAGCAAGAGAGGGTTATGTTGTAATTGATGCAACATTTCAGTTCTCACCTCTGCCTGTTTACTTAATGAGTCGTTCTGATGTCATATTGTATGTATTCTCCTCACAGGCACCTTCACCAAATTTTGCAAGAACATTCTATGATGAATCTGGTAAACTTTGCGAAAAAATAATATGGGTTAAGAATTTTGCTGATTTATCTTCTGGTGAAGCTTCTTTATATGATAATGAATTTCAAATTCCATTATCTGCTGATTTAGAAGGTAATTTAGAAAGTTTTGTTTCTTCAAATGTTGGAAAGTGTTTTAAGCAATTAGCTGAAAATGTTCTGACAATGCCTGCCGCAGGCGTAATTCCTGGTGATTTTACAACTTATGATAAACAAGACAATAATCAAGAAATATTGGAATATAGATCAAAATTAAGACAAGAAGTTCTTGATTCAATGGAAAAACGTTATGGTATTTCTGATGCAGAACTTCGTGATTCTGTAGAAAAGAAGATCGATGAGGCTATTAGACGCACTCCTCCGCCTGCTTCTGGAGGAAAAACAGCCGCTAGTGATGTAAAAAAATACCTTATTGACGAAATATTAGGTCTTGGACCACTTGAAGATTTCATGAGAGATGAAGATGTTGACGAAATAATGGTCAATGGTCCAGATAAGATTTTTGTTGAAAAGCATGGCAGATTACAGTTGACTGTCAGAAAGTTCACTAACGCAGATCATGTGAGAACTGTTATAGAACGCATTTTGATGCCAGTTGGAAGAACTGTTAATGAACGAACTCCATATGTTGATGCTCGTTTGTTAGACGGCTCACGTGTTCATGCCATTATTCCGCCTCTTTCTTTGACTGGTCCTATGATTACCATCAGAAAGTTTTCTAGAATTCCATTCACTATGGATGATCTGGTTAGCAGATTTAAAAGTCTTACTCCTGAAGCTGCCGAATTCTTGAGACTTTGTGTAAGGATGAAGAAGAACATAATTGTATCTGGTGGTGCTGGATCTGGTAAGACAACAATGTTAAATGTTCTTTCTAATTATATATTGCCAACAGAACGTGTAATATGTATTGAAGACTCTGCAGAGTTGAAGCTTAACCAGTTGAATCTTGGCCGTTTGGAAGCCAGACAGCAAGGAACTGAAGCAAAGACACAGGTAACAATAAGAGATTTGTTAAGAAACGCTTTGCGTATGAGACCTGACCGAATCATAGTTGGTGAATGTCGTGGTGCTGAAACTATTGATATGCTTCAGGCTATGAATACTGGTCATGATGGTTCTCTTACTACTCTTCACGCAAACTCTTCAAAAGACGCAATGGCCAGACTTGAAACCTTAGTATTGATGGCTGGCGTTGATTTACCTTTAAGGGCTATACGTGAACAGATAGCCAGTTCTGTAAACATCGTCATACAAAGTGCTAGAATGACTGATGGTAAAAGAAGGGTAATGGAAATTGTCGAAATATCAGGTATTGAAGACAATACTATAATCACCAATACTGTTTTCAAATTTGAACGAAAATGGCTTGGTGAAGAAGGTGAAGTAGTGGGTAGTCTAAAACCTACCGGTTATATTCCATCTTTCCTGAAATCTGGAACAGAACGAGGCGGGCATGATTACTCATATTTGTTCAAATTAAAAGAAGATGAAAATGCTTCAGATAGTAATAAAGAAATAGATAAGAGTGAAACAGAATCTGTATCTGTAGTTGAAACAAAATCTGATTCTGAAGTAGAATCACATCCTGAAACACAGCAACAACCTGCAAAACAGGAAGTTTCTACACAAAATCAGGAAGAATTGGTCAAAATAGAAAAAAAAGAACAAAACCTTTCCGAAAATACAAAAGATAAGCATATTAGGTATAAAAAGAAGAAAGGGGGACATAGATAAAAATGATTATAATTAAAGTTTTGGCTATTGTTGGTGTAATAGTCGGTATTTACTTTTTTATAGAAGAACAGTTAGATATAAATTTGAACCCTGCGAAAATGGAAGGTAAAGAGGGGGAAAACACCAACAGTGGTTATCTGGAAAGTGTTACTGGTGCAAGTCTAGATGAGCAGCTTATAGAAGTTTTGCTCATGATTAGTTCATGTTTAAAAGCAGGAAGAAACTTGGACCAGGCATTTGAACTAGTTGCTGTTTCTACTCCACCGCCAATATGCAATGAATTTAGAACTTTAGTTCAAGAAAGAAGACTTGGTGTACCAATGGTTGAAGCCTTGACAAATCTGGCTAACAGAGTTCCTAGCCAGGATTTGAGATTGGCTGTTAATGCTACTATTTTCCAACAGGAAACTGGTGGTAACCTTGAAGATTTGTATACTCAGATTCTTTTAACTATTTCTGAACGTAAAAAGATAATGGGCAAGATTGTAGCTGGTACTGCTCATGCAAGATTATCAGGGAATATGGTAGCAACTATCCCTGTCATTCTTGCCATTATATTAGTATATATGCAGCCAGACTATTTGAAGCCGATGGTTACTAATCCTTACGGGCAGATTGCTTTGCTCTTGGCTGGTGCTGCAACCATTCTTGGTGTTGTATTTATTAATCGTATGACTACTTCTATTCTGCCTGATGCAGAAGAAGCCATTATTTCTAAGAATGATTCCACTGCACAAGGTAGAAACAAACATAAAGTTTTAAGAATGTTCCTTAAACCTTTTGTTCTTTTGATGTCTTTGCTTCCAGCTAATGCTACAAATAAGCTTAAAAACGAAACAAGATTTTTATTGAATGCTTCTGGAAAGGCCACAGAATTTGAAGTAGATGAATTCCTTGGCCTAATGCTGATGTCTACAATTATCTTTGCCTTAATCATGATGATTTTTGTTAATCCTTCATCTATGGGTATTTGGGCATGGTTGGTTCTTATTATGCTTTTGCCAATAGGTTTCAGACTTCCTAGAATATATCTGGCCCATCTTATTAGAAAGAGACAGAAGAATATAGAATTTGAACTTCCTTATGTTATTGATTTGCTTTCTTTGGCTATTGAATCAGGTCTTGATTTAACTGGTGGTATAGCGAAAGTAGTTGAAAAATCAAGAAATACTGATATAGTCGTGGAATTTAAAATGTTCTTGGCTGATATAAAGGTTGGCAAGAGTATGGAAGAAGCTTTGGCCGATATGGCTGAAAGAGTAAAAGTACTTTCATTTTTCTCTTTTGTCAGTTCTTTAATTCAAGCTCAAAGATTAGGTGCTGATATTGGTCCGACACTTAGAGCACAAGCAGAACAGATGAGATATCAAAGATTAATTCTTGCAGAAGAAAGAGTTAATAAGTTACCGGTAAAATTACTTATACCTCTTGTTTTCTTTGTATTCCCAAGTATTTCTGTATTGTTGATCGGTCCTGCAATGATTCAAATTCAGACTAAGTTCCCAAAACCTGAAAGTGCTGAATCCCAAGATGCTGGGACACAAAGAGAAGATATTGGCGTATTGAAAAACGATAATTCTGTTAAAGTTCAGTCTCAACAACCACAAACACAATATCAACCTCAAACTCAACCACAGGTTCAATATCAGTCTCAATCTCAACCTCAACCTCAACAACAAACACAGCCTGTAAGTGTTACTATAACCGAACCTGTTAAGGAAAGCGTAAATAAACCAGACAATGCTTCTCTTAACAATTCTCCAGATGTAGCTAAACCTCAGAACAGTGTTGAAAATACTCAACAATCGTCTATGAGCATTCAGAAACCAGTTGAAGAAGATAAAAATATAACCAAAGAACAGAATGTAGAAACTATACCTACAGTTCCTAATGTTACTCCTGCTTCCATTGTTATTAATGAGCCTGTTGCGGTTCCACCAACTTTGGCACCTATAACAATCAGAGAATCTTCAATTAATGAAGAAAAGCCGAATTCTGCTTCTGAAAATCAGCCTGTTGTAATAAAAGAAGATAATGTTCTTCCAAAAGAACAGATCATAAATATTACAGAAGAACAAAAAACAGAAGCTGTTTCTAATCAGACAGTTCTTCCAAGTATAATTGAAATCAATTCTAATAAAGCAGAAAAAGAATCTTTGATTAATGATTCTAATACTACTGTTAAGGAAGATCCAATTCCTCAGACATTAGAATCTTCTCCTCAACCTCAAGAAAATTCTGGGCAAAGCTCTGTAAACAAAATTGAATCTGGCGTTGAACCTAATCCTGGACAAAATTCTAGCCAGATTTCTGTTGAAGTGAATATAGGTGAATAACTCAGAAAAAATAACAATAATGATGAGCGCCTGTCTGATGGGCGTTAATTGTAACTATAAAGGCGGCTATTTCTATGATTTTACAAGGAATAGCCGCTTTTGGACAAATCTATGCAGCAAATATAACATTATTCCTATCTGCCCTGAACAGCAGGGAGGTTTACCTACTCCTCGAATTCCATCTGAATTATTGAATAGTGCTGAAGAAATAGATTTGGGTAAAGGGAAAATAATAAATAAAGAAGGTACAGATGTTACTCAAAATTTTGTTAAAGGTGCTAATGAAATTTTGAGACTGGCAAGAATGTACAAGGTACAATTTGCGGTTCTTAGGGATAAGAGTCCTTCATGTGGCACAAAAATCGTTTATGATGGGAGTTTTAAGGGTGTACTTCTTGACGGGCAGGGATATACTGCCTATTTGTTAAGAAAAATCAATATTAAGCTTTTTAATGAGAGTGATTTTTGTGATTTTGAAAAGTGTACACTTTCTGAATTTAAGGAATGAAAAGGCTTTTGAAGAAATGTTAATTTTTCTTCAGTACTCTTATGATATCTTTACAGATTAAGAGTAATTTTTATTAAAATAAGAGAAAAAAAATACAATCAATTTTGCATTATTTCATAGAATGAACCGTACTCTAAAACTATTTTTTTAGGGAAAACAGCATAGAGTACCGAACGCCCGTTGTACCGCATTTATTCAACTAAAAGGCATTGACTTTCATTTTTTATTTTTGATATTATCGACTCGTAAGAGAAAAAAAGTTAGAGGGAAAGAAATAAATGTGTATGCTGAATTGCTTCAAGGCAATGAATGTTGAATATACCGATGACAGTCTAGCAATATATAGGACATCTCGTGCATCTTCTGCGTTAGGTACTTTGTTTTCCCTTGCAGGTGTCATCATTTTGATAAAATTGCTTATTCCTGGAAGTTGCGCTTCTTCATTATTTGGTCTGTGCATATTTTGTTTGTTTGTAGCTGTAACTTTTATCTTAGCAGGTATTATTTTAATAAGTTTTTGTAAAATTGTCAGGGTTGATAAAAGAAATAGTAAAATTGAAATTACTGAATCAAGTATTACAGGTTATAGTAAGACATCTATTGATTTTAATGATATTTCGGGATTAGAAATTTCCAAAGATTCTGAAAATGTTTTTGGAGAATCTACTGGGTTATGGATAGTTAGAATTTATGTTTCCAATATAGGAAAAGATGGGATTCGCCATTTCAGAAAAGTCGAAAAGATTTTTGCGACAGATCATCTTGAAGAAGCCCATCTTGTAGCAGACTATTTTGCAAGAATAGAGAATGTAGATATAGTTAATAGTTATGCTAAGAATAACAATCTAGTTTTTGTTCATCAATAAACTTGTTATTTTGTATTAGCTTTATTCTTACTTAAAATACTCCTGATTTTTGCTTTTTTACTGATAAGAATATTTTTTAATCTTTCAAAATCTTCTTTGTCAGCAGGTGCATTCATATTTACATTCTTGGAATTAGAAGTTAATCCAACATATTTTAAAGTATCGTCTAATAGTTTTACTGTTTCAAACCAGGTAACGTTTTCATTTGCAGAGAATTTTTTATTATCATATCCAAGATTGATACCGCAACCTGCAAGCTTAGATAAGGCTGAATATTCAGCAGAATTGGGATTAACATCTATATAATCTACCTTAGAAGTATTAATATTATTCTTAGATAAATTATCCAATAAAAATTCCAGTATTAAAGCCATTTGTCTTCTTGTGGTATATTCTTCTTTGTCAGAGAAAATGGTTTGAAGTCTGAGTATATCGTAATCAACACCGCTTCTATCAAAAATACCACCAACTATTTCTGTAAGATCATCTTGAACTATGAAAGATTCGCCATCGAAACTTGGTCTGAGGATTGCTCTGTCAAAAGCTCCTGCAGCAGTAAGATTTTTAATGGAATCCATTATTGGATGATCAAGAGGAACGTCTATAAAACATAATCCTTCATTGGGAATTGATGTCATCATATCAGAGGAAACTGCTTCATAAAGTCTGTAAAGAAAATATACTGCTTCTCTCTGGGTAAGATTTCTTTTGCTGCCAAGATAATTGTTTGGTAGCCCTCTTACAACGAATTTGCTCTGCAAATAACCTATTGGACGACTATATTTTTCCTGAACTTTATAATCTCTATAATTTGATGGTTCAGCTTTTGGAAGATTGAAAATATTATTTGCACTCATATAAAGAGTAGCTCTGGCCATAATTTCAACGGCTTCTTTTCTGTTTATAGGATTATTTTGTCTGTATGTATCTGTGATCCCGTTTTCACAAAGAGTTGAAAACTTACAGTCATGTATTCCTAACATATTCATCATTGAAGCTGTTTTGTTAGCAAATTCTCTTTTTGTAATAGCTCTGTTTAAAAATTTGTTATTACATTGTTTTGCTTCTATTAAACCAAGTTCAGCACCTAATCTTAATTCTCTAGGTGCACTGCCAAGACCGTTTGCTAAAATTGGACTTAAGATTCCTGTTCCGCCTAATACTGCGACACAGAAGACGGCAAGAAGAATTCCTGCTATAGTGTGTTTGTCTGCCTTTATCATTTTTTATCTCCAAAAGGATATAGTTAAAACTAATATCGGCATATTTACTTTTTTTATTCATGGAGAAAAAAAATAATCTCATATAAAGGACTTACAGCATAAGCCTTGAAGCAATTCTTATTTTTTGTTATCTTATAGGCATACTTTAAGGAGCATGAGATGAAGATATATATAAAGTATTTATTAGCTGTTTTAATATGTTTAATATCTTTAAACACAACATTCGCAGAAGAATCTAAAGAAATTATTTTAAATAACGGCATGAAGGTATTTATAAAACCAATGCGTGCGGCTCCGGTTGTAACAATTAATTATTGGGTAAAAAATGGGTCAGTTTATGAAAGTGATGGAGAAGCTGGTTTTTCAGAACTAATCAGCAAATTATTGTTTAATAGTAGTTTGAATTATTCAAATCATTCTTTGAGGCATGAATTTACAAAATTGGGTGTTCGAATAAACAAGAATAGCTCTAATGACTGTCAGAGTTTTGCTATTACTGGAGCTTCAAAGAATTTTGATAGAATTCTGGATTTATCAATTGATGGATTATTCAGGGCTGGATTTTCTGATAAGGACATAAAAAAGACATCAGATGAGATAAAAGCTGAGATAGAAGAACTGGAAATTCAACCAGACGTAGTAGTTAGAAATGCCATGATGCAGGAGGCTTTTTCGGTGCATCCATGTCGCAGACCTTACTACGGTTTAAATCCTAATTTTGACAAGGTTGACAGTTCTGTTCTTAATAGATTCTATAACAAATATTATATACCTCAAAATACAGTACTTGTAATAACAGGTAATGTTGATACACAAGATGTTATAGCCTCTTTGAAAAAATTTGCTGAAGCAGTTAAAGGTTCTAATTTTACTGAACCGGAACTTCCAAAGGAATCACCACAGACATCATATCGAGAAGTAGTAAAATATGCAGATGTTCAGAAGGCTTATGTAAGCTTTGGCTGGAAAATTCCAAGAATTGAAAGCTCTGACCAGTATGCTCTTTATGTTTTGGCTAAGCTATTAGGTGGAAGTGAAGATAGTATTTTATGGAAACGCCTGGTAAAAGGTCATCAGACTGGAGAATTTATTTGTGCAGAATACGAAACATCTCGATTCCAAGGTATTTTTACGATTTCTGGTATTTCTACAAAAAGTAAAGTAAGGTATTTCATAGATGATGTACGTCGTATAATCAATAGCTTTATTGAAGAAAACTTATCAGAAGATCTTTTGGAAGAAGCAAAGAAGAATATAATCAGTGAAGATATTTTTGAATGTGAAAGTGTTGAAAGCTGCGCTTTTGATTATGGCAGTTTTGCTGTTATATCCCAGGCTTCAGATGCTGATAAATTCCAAAACGGGATAATATCTGTCAATTTTGAAGATGTAAGAAGGGCAGCTTGTGAATACCTTAGAGATGAAAATCTTAGTGTTGCTATTCTTCAAGCTCCACCTGTAGCAGAAGATGCTGAACCAACTAAGCTTACTTTGGAAAATGGTATAAGAGTTATTTTAAAAGAAAATCATTCCTCACCAGTAATTTCAGTTTCTGCTAAGTTTCTTGCTGGCGGTTTAAAAGAAGAAAAACGTAACGCAGGAATTTCATGTTTGGCTGGTGAACTTCTTTATAGAAGTTTTGACACTGACGACAAATCGTTTAGTAGTAAATTAGAAAAGATTGGTGCAAAACTATCATATGAAGCAAATAAAAATTATGTTTCAGTAAATATGAAAGCTGTTTCCTCTAGTTTTATTCCTGCTTTTGATATCTATATGAAAATGATAGAAAAGCCTGAGTTTCCTTCTGCTTACTCAAAAGCTAGGAATGTATTAGAAGAACAGCTTAAAATAGAAAATAGCTATTATGATTTACAAAATGAATATAATTGTTTGAAAACATTGTTTGGATCCAGTTCCCCATTGACATATTCTGATTGTGGAAAATCTGATGATCTTAGCAAAATAAAAAGAAGTGATGTTGTTGACTATTACAAGAAAAACTTTATTCCATCTAATATGGTTATTGCTATTGTTGGAGATTTTTATATCAATGAATTAAGAGACTATCTTTTGGCAACATTAGGAAAGTTTACTTCTTCAAATAAATCTTCAAAAGATTTAAAACCTACTGAAATACAGAATTTTAAGAGCGAAGTTCCTTTGTTCATGAAAAACGATACAGATGAAGCGCATATAATCTTTATGTCCAGAAGTTTAGCAGTTAATGATAGTCGCCGTGTAGCTTTTGATGTTGCTTGCAAAGTCTTAGAAAATTCACTTAAAGGGTCTTTTAGAGAAGCTGATAAGACTGGGTTAATGGCATCTTCTGTAGAAATTAAGAATAAAAGTTTCTTAAACGATGGATATTTTAAAGCATCGGTTAAAACGAATAAAGAAAACGTTGCTACTGCTGCTCAGCTTTTAAACTTAGAAGTGGAAGCGTTTAAGATTAGCAATATTCCAACTTATAAACTTCAAGAAGCAAAAGATGCTTTATATACTGAATTTGCATTGGGTATGACAGATACGCTGTCATTAGCCGATGTTTTTTCTAGAGATGAAATATTGGGATTAGGTTTCGATTATTATACAAAATATGACAAAATCCTATCTGCAGTGACATTTTTAGAAATACTTGAAGCTTCTAAAGTATTCATGTTGCCAGATAAAAAATCTTTAATATCGGTTTCTTCTTCAAATAGTTCTGATTTGGTATATGAAAACAAAACACTTTCTTTTAAAGCTCCAAAAGAAACAGAAGTATCTAAGGATACCAAGGATAATAGTAAAACTAATACAAATGCCAAAGACTCATCTAATAAAGATGTTTCAAATAACAATTCTAAGGAATCTGGTAACGAACCGAGTAAACAGCAATGAAAACACATAAACTTGTTTTGAAGAAAGACAAAGAATTTGCTTTACTAAGGGGGCATCCTTGGGCATTTGCAGAAGCTTTTAAAGAACTATCTGAAAATATAAAAACTGGTGATATTGCCGAAGTCTTTTCCCATAAAGATATTTTTATCGGCTATGGTTATATAGATACTGATTCAAAAATACTGGTTCGAATGGTTCCTGCCAATAAAGATGAAAGTTTCGATAAAGCAATCTATAGACTTGTGAAGCAGGCAGTTTCTATGCGGAAGGAATTCTTTGGCGAACCAGAAAAAACAAACGCTTATCGTGTTATCAATGGAGAAGGCGATGGTTTGCCAGGTTTGATTGCTGATTACTATAACGGTGCTATTTCTCTTCAAATATATTCACTGGGTTTGCAGCCATATATGGATATTATCGTAAAAGCTCTCAGAGATTCGCTTCAAAGTGTAAAATGGGTGTTTCAGAGAAATGAAATCAGACTTGCAAAAACTAACTCGGCAAAGTTAGTCTTCGGTAAAAATCTTCCAGAAAAAATCGAATTTAAAGAAAATGGTTTGAAATTTACAACAGATTTGGTTAATGGGCAAAAAACCGGTTTCTTTTTAGACCAGCGTGAAAATCGTCAGCTTATTCGCAGTATTTCTAAAGGGAAAAGCCTTTTGAATGTATGTGGTTATACTGGGGCTTTTACTGTTGCTGCAATTGCTGGTGGTTGTACTAGTTCTGTTACTGTTGATATTGCTAAGCCAGCTTTGGAAGAAGCTGAGGCCAATCTTAGATTAAATGGCTTTTTTAACAAGAACCATAAACTTGTTGTTTCTGATATGTATGATTATTTAGCTGAAATCAAGGAAAAAAGCTTTGATATTGTTGTGTTAGACCCACCATCAATGGCTAAAAATCGTAAAGACCACGATAAAGCGATTAGGGCCTATAAGAAGCTTAATCAAGCTGGGGTTAAAACTGTTAAAGCAGGTGGTTTCCTTTATACCGCTTCATGTACAAGTCAGGTTTCACGACAGGATTTCTTAAATGCAGTAAAAGAAGGCATTGCTGCTAGTGGTCGCCGTGCTATTATTGTTAAAGAAACTTTTCACACCTATGACCACCCGACTTCTCTAGCTCACAGCGAAGGACCTTATTTAAAGGGTATCCTTTTGAAGGTTTATTAAGAGGGAAGACGAGAACTGAGAGTTGAGAACTGAGAGTTGAGAGGTGGGGGAGCTGTCAGCTTGCTGACTGAGGGGGTCTTCAAAATATTCCCTTTCTTACTGCCGCCAAGGATGGCGGTATGAAAGCGAGTCGTAAGCAGTCGGTGACTGGGGAATTTTTATGAAGTTGAATAAGCATTACAAAGATAAGTCCGAAGACCTGAACAATCCCCTCATCTCTTATCTTTCTTCTCTTTTCTCTCTAAAAAAAGACCTATTGATTTAGATATGATTCTTTAATACAATAAAAATATGCCCAAAATTATTAAACATGACGGTTTTCTTATAATGATTATGCTAAATGATCATAGACCTCCTCATGTTCATGTAGTTAAAGATAATGGCAGAGCGAGAATAACACTAGGTTCAAAACTAGAAAGACCTACCCTTAAAGAAGCTTTTGGGATGAAAGATAGAGATTTGAAAAAATCTCTTGAATTGGTTATTGAACACCAAGAAAAGCTGATAGAAGCTTGGGAGAAATATCATGGAAAAATTTAAAATTTCCGATGAAGAATTGAAAAAAGAAATAATAGAAGCAAAAAAAGCTGGTGAAAAAGCTTATAGAACTGAGCCTAGAGCTGTTTCTGTAAAATACAATAAAAAAACTGGTCGAGTAATTGTTGATTTGATTACTGGTGTTTCATTTATGTTTCCAGCTTCAATGGCTGAAGAATTATATAATGTTTCAAAATCTGAATTATCTAATGTAAAAGTATTAGCAGATGGTTTTGCTATTTATTGGGAAAAACTGGATGTAGCTTTAAGTGTTCCAGATCTTTTGCAAGGAATTTTTGGTTCTGAATCATGGATGAAAAAAATTAAAGATAATACTTTTCAAAATCATTTAAAAATTAGTCAAGCTTAGCTTGGGAGCCCCTTATAGAATAATAAAACGATACGAGGGAAAACAAAATGAAAGCAGATTTGCCTATAAATGTAGCTGCGGCAGTATTAATATATAAAAACAAAGTTTTGATGGCTAAAAGACATGGAGGATATTTAGACAATCTTTGGGAATTCCCTGGTGGTAAACTTGAAAAAGACGAAACAGCTCAAGCTGCCATAAAGCGTGAAATCAAAGAAGAACTAGATATCGATATTATTCCAAAGAAGACTCTTCTTGTATTAGAACATTCTTACCCTGATAAAACAATAAGATTGCATTTCGTTGAATGTCAGTTTGCGTTGCCATTAGAAGAAAACTATAATAAAATAGAAAATAATTCAGAAACTGGCTGGTTTATACCAACTCGGATCCCTTTAAGTGATGTTTGTCCTGCAGACCGAATAGCAAGCACAAATTTCCCCTGGGAATTATTAACAAAGGAAAAAGACAATGACAAATAAGAAAGAACCCTTGATTCTTGTGATCAACCCTGGCTCTCTAACTACTAAAATAGCTGTTTTCAAAGGTCTTGAAATTCAATATGAAGACGAAATCAATTATACATTAGACGAATTAAAAGATTATAAGACCAGTATTGATCAGTTAGATTTAAGATACAATTCCGTTGTTGAAGTTTTGAAAAAAGCAGGATACAAATCTCAGGATTTCAGTGCTGCAATAGGTCGTGGTGGTCCTATTAAACCTATGGTTGGCGGAATCTATAAAGTAAACAGTCAATTATTAGATGATTTGGTTAATCACATGGCTACGGATCATGTATCTCTTCTTGGCGGTCTAATAGCATACAAGATTTCAGAGGCAACTGGTATGCCAGCTTTTATAGCTGACCCAGTTTCCTGTGATGAATATATAGATTTAGCAAAAATAAGCGGGTGTCCTGATTGCCCAAGAATATCTCTGAATCATCATCTTAATGTAAAATCTGTAGCAGAAGAAGTTGCAGAAGCTGATGGTAAAAGACTAGATGAAGTTAATTACGTTGTAGCCCATCTTGGAGGCGGTTTTACTATCTGTCCTTTGGAAAAAGGCAAGATGATAGACGGTAATAATACTAACGATGAAGGACCTATGACACCTGCTAGAGCTGGCAGTTTACCTTTACAAGGTTTGATGAAGCTTTGTTTTTCAGGCAAATATGATTATAAATCTCTAAGGAAAAGGCTTAATCAGAACGGCGGTCTGATGGAACATCTCGGCACTGGTGATTGCAGAGAAATCAGTAAAAGAATAGAAGAAGGCGATGAAAAAGCCAGATTGATTCTAGAAACCATGGCTTATCAGATTTCAAAATGGATAGGAGCTATGGCCGCAGCATTAAAGGGCAAAGTAGATGCAATAATTCTTACAGGTGGAATTGCTTACGATAAGAATGTTGTTAATTGGGTAACAGAAAGAGTTTCATGGATAGCACCAGTTAAAGTAAGACCAGGACAGAATGAACTTCTTGCATTGGCAAAGCATGCTTACAAAGCTATCAATAACCCATCAATAGCTAAGGAATATAAATAATTTGTTAAGCTAAGTTTGGCTTTTTCTCTGATTCTTGCAAAAATATCAAACAGATTTTATAATATTATGGAATGTGTAAGATTAGCACAAAAATAAAGTTCAATATAGATAGGTCTAATATATTACTAACAAGAAGGTGACTAATATTTCTCTTCAACAGATTTTTGATGCCGTTAAAGCTTATAACCCTGATGCAGATTTTTCTAGAATAGAAAAAGCTTATCATTTTGCAGAAGAATGTCATAAAGGTCAGTATAGAGACTCTGGCGAACCTTTCTTCCTACACCCTGAAACAGTAGCATTGATAGTAGCTTCCGAATTAAGGCTTGATGTAAGCTCAATCTGTGCTGCATTATTACATGATGTTGTTGAAGACACCCCTGTTTCAGAAAAAGATATAGAACAGCGTTTCGGTTCAAGTGTTGCCAGAATTGTTGATGGAGTTACAAAACTAAACAAGTGCTTTTTTACTTCCCCCTCAGCGGCGCAGGCAGCAAGTTTTCGAAAGATGGTCTTAGCAATGACCAAAGATTTAAGAGTTATATTAATCAAACTTGCTGACAGGCTTCACAACATTAGAACAATTCAATATAAGCCTATTCCAAAACAGAAAAGCACAGCTAGAGAAACCTTGGAAATATATGCACCCCTTGCTCATAGACTAGGTATCTACAAGATTAAATCTGAATTTGAAGAAAGATGTTTCAGAATTTTACAGCCTGAAAAAGCAGCAGAAATCGAAGAATTTATCAAAAATTCCGATTTGGAAAGTGAAGCAAATTTAAACGCTGCAATGGCTCAAATAAAGGAACATCTAAAAGAAGTCGACGTTGTAAACACTACGGTTAGCGGTCGACCCAAACAGGCTTATTCCATTTATAACAAAGCTATAAAGTATAATACTACTATTGATGGGCTTTATGACTTTTTGGGAATAAGAATTCTGACTGAATCAGTAAAAGACTGTTATGCTGCTCTCGGTATGGTTCATAAGTATTGGAAACCTATTCCAGGGCGTTTCAAAGATTATATTGCTGTTCCTAAGGCCAATATGTATCAGTCTTTGCATACGACGGTTCTTTTTAATGGCAAGCCTCTTGAAGTTCAGATAAGAACTTACGAAATGCACAAAGTTGCAGAAGAAGGTATCGCAGCTCACTGGGATTATAAAGAATCTGGCGGAAGTGGTAATACTCTGGATTACAAAGAAAAACTTTCTTTCTTGCGCAACATAATCGACAGCAGCCAAGATATTAAAGACGATTCCGAATTTATGGAAAACGTCAAGGTTGATATGTTTGAGTCTTTGGTTTATGTCTTCACTCCTCGAGGCGACGTTAAAGAACTTCCAAAGGGCAGCACGCCAATTGACTTTGCATATTCAATTCATACTAATATAGGGGAAAAATGCTCTGGAGCAATAGTCAATGGCAAGATTGTTCCGTTGAGCTACAAGCTGGAAAACGGCGATTGTGTTTCTATTACCACAAACAAGAACCAGAGAGGGCCTAAAAAAGACTGGCTGAAAATCGTCGGTAGCACAAGCACTAAACGTAAAATCAGAGCTTGGCTAAAAAAAGATAACAAAGACGAATACATCCTTCAGGGCGAAAGAGAATTTTTAGAAGCTTTTCAAAGGCTTGGCGGTGATAGGGAAACCGAAAAGACTTTCCACACAGGAGCTTTTGCTAATAAAGTAAAAGATGAAATAGGCTTTTCTTCTCTCGATGATTTCTATGCAGCAATCGGAGCTGACGAGCTTAAGTCGCAGCAAGTTGTAGGTAAACTTTTCCCTGATCTTGCTAAACAACATCAGGAAAAGCAGATAGCAGCTAAAAATGCTAGGAAAAACAAAGAAAAGAAGAAGGTTTCAAAAGGACCTCGCATTATATGTGGAGGTCTTGATGGTGCTTTAATTAAGATTTCAAGGTGTTGTAGTCCTATTCCTGGCGATGACATAATAGGCTATATTACAAGAGGGCGTGGAGTAACAATTCATAAAAAAGACTGCCCTAATGCTAAAAATCTGGAAAACGAATCAGACAGACTTATTGATGTTAGATGGGATTTAGGTATTGAAGACGAAATATTAGGAACTTCAGATGATTACAAAGTAAAAATAAGAGTTGAAACTTCTGCACAGAGGGGTATGATTAACTCTGTAACCAGTGTTATTGCTAATTTCGGAATTAATATTATTTCCGCTTCTTGTAAAACAACTCGTCAAAGAATGGGTATATTAGATTTTATCATTGAAGTTAAAGATTCCGTAATGCTTCGTGAGCTTCTATATTCAATTTCAAAGCTTGTTGGAGTTAGTAAGGCATACAGAGTTGAAAAAACTATAGGTCCATCTACTGCAGAAAAGAAAGCTAAAAGTAAAAAAGGCGACAACAAGAAAGCTAAGGGCAAATAATGGCGAAAAAGAAAAGTGAAGCAGAATCTAATGAGATTGAAGCTGTAGACCTTATTAGTTTGCTTTCTACACCAGAAACAACCGATAGCTATGAAATAGAGCTATCGGTGCCTGAACAGAATATTGACCTTATTGCTTTAGGAAAAGAAGAATTAAGGGAAGAAGCCGAAAAATTGGCTAAAGCTAAGGCTGTTATTCCTAATAGAGAGTCTAGATCAACTGTTCCACAAAAAGCAATTTCTTCCCTCTCTCCCTCCTCCCTTTCTCCCTCTTTTATTACGCCTACAAGAAATACCACCATCACATCGACCCAAACTGTTACAAAACCTAGAGCAGCTTCTCCAAAGCCTATCAATCGCTTAGATGCTTTACAAGGCTACGAGAACGACAGTTTTGAACAGATTATAAAAGATATAACAGTCTGTCAGCGATGTGGTTTATGCAAAACTCGTAAAAATGTGGTTCCAGGTATTGGGAATACTAAAGCAAAGCTTGTATTGATAGGTGAAGCTCCTGGAGCAGATGAAGATATTCAAGGCAAGCCTTTTGTTGGAAAAGCGGGACAGCACCTTGATAAAATCATAGCTGCTGCTGGTTTTAAGAAGGAAGAACTATATATCTGCAATATTTTAAAATGCAGACCACCTAATAACAGAGACCCTAATAACGAAGAAATGAGAGTTTGCACTCCTTTCTTACAAAGACAGCTTGCGTTGATAAAACCTAAAATTATTGGTTGCTTAGGAAATATTGCCTGTCATTATGTTATTGGTCCTTCAATACCTGGTATAACAAGAATTCGTGGGCAGTGGTTTGATTCTATTTTTGGAATTCCTACATTTGCTATGTACCATCCTTCTTATTTAATTCGCAGTGCAACAAGAGAAAAGGGAAGTCCCAACTGGCAGATGTGGCAGGATATTCGAGCTTTAAAAGCCAAGTATGATGAGATAATTGATGAAAGAAAGAGATGAGGGATGAGAGGTTATAATGAAAATATATGCAAGTATCGTTAGAGGAGGCTGTTCGAAAACATGAAATCTGCTATAAAATTAGAATTACTTTTGGGTTGGCTACACATTGTCAAAATCGTATAGTTTTCAGAGCTAAAGCACATACGTTATACTGTTTATGACAAATGAGTTGCCAATTAGCACAATCTAATTATGGAATCAAACCCTAGTTTTCGGAAAGCCTTAGAGACAGCAACATGAATGTGATGTGATGGTTCTAGTGATAAAAGAAGATTGGTTATTTTATTTTTCAAGGAGAAAAAAATGGATCCTTTGCTAATTACTCTTATTGGCATAGTTATAGCTGTTATACTTTCTGTTGCTTTTAATTTATTATTGTTCAAAGTTTGGTTAAAAGCTAAATCTAATGGGTTAAATATAACCCTATCTAATATTATAGCTATGAGAATAAGGAAAACTAATTGTAATGATATTGTTGATGCTGCAATTATACTGAAAAGAGAGGGTATTAGCTTTGATCTTTCTGAATTAGAAAGTCTTTATCTTTCGGGTGGCAGGGTTAAAAAAGTTGCTGAAAGCTTAGCTGCTGCAAAAAGGGCTGGCATAAAGCTAGAATATAATACTGCTGTTAAAATTGAGTTAGCCGGAAGAGATATAGTTCAAAGTGTTAAAGATTGTTTAACACCAAAAACTTTCGAAACAGATAAAGTTGAAACAGAAACAAAGAATGGAGAAAAAATAACAGCTAATTCAAAACTTGTTGTTAAAGCTGATATAAACAAGATGATTGGTGGAGAAAGTATAGATATACTATTAGAAAAAATAAATGATTCTTTAGTTGAAAAAATCAATTCAGCTGATAGTAAAAATACTGTCATATCGAACCTTGATACTATTACAACTACTGTTTTAAATGAAGTTAGAAAAAAATCAAATGCTTATGAAATACAGGAATTAAAAATAATATTATACTAAGTATAAGAAACAAATTAATAAGTAAGGTGAAAACTGAAAACTGATGACTGAGACTGAAAATTTTAGTAGTATCCTCTGTACAGGTGATTAAATAATTATGAATAGTAAATTTAAAATTATTAAAATAGTCATTGGATGCATATTGATACTAGCTTCTTTCTTTATCTTAAGATACTTTCTTTCAAGCAAATTTGAAGGATACTACAAAGAATGTGAAAAATGTATTGATTCTCAAGAAAAAATAAATGATGCAATTTCTAAATACAATAAAAATGAAAAAGAGCATAATTTAAAAAATATTATTAACTCTGATAGTCAATTATCTTTAAAAACTCTACATGAAAAAGGTTATTTAAAAGAGCTTGTAACTGGAGCAGAAAAAGAATGTGATTTCAGATATGATATTAATAATTCCAGATTATATTGTGTTAAACATGGTAATTTAGAATTTGTAAAGGAATACAGGTATTACAAAAATAAAGATGATAATGATACTTTTATATGGATGTTATTTAATATGATTGTAGTTATTTTAGCGATATATGCTATTATAAGTTAAGTAAATGAAGTCAAATACTATGATTAAATCTTTAAGAAGATACAATAAAAACATAATAATAAAATGCGTTATATTTAGTTTTATACTTGTTATTATTCCTATGGTCATTCTTGCCTATAGAACACCTCAATTTGCCTTATGTGGAAAATTACAAAGAAGTATAGCCTATGCTACAGAATTTTATTTAATGGATTCTGACTATTCTTTTCATTCATTTTCAGCTGAAGAAAGGTTCGAAGAATTATGTGATTTATTAATAAAAAACAAATCTAAATATATAGATTTTACAAAAGAGTCTTTTAGATATTATGACAAAGAATGTTCTTATGGAGTAATTATTAATGATTCAAATCAACCTATAATTTATTGCAAGTATCACGGAAATGCTGAAAATATCGATAAATTTTCCAGTATGAGTGTTAGCAATTATTTTGCTTATAAAAAAGAAGGCTTTAATTTAGTAGTATCAATTATTGTGGCTACTCTTTCTATTTTTATAATAATTAATAAAGCAGTTAACAAAAAAAATAAAAATAGAAGAGAGTAAAAATACTAATGCTCAGAAAGGCTCATCAGAGCAAAATTATAAAAGTAGTTTTAATCTAGTCATTTATTAGTTAATTAGACTTTAGTAGCAAAGGAATAAACAAATGTCAGAAAACAAAAGAATGAGAAGTATCAAAGAAATATATAGAATTGGAAACGGTCCTTCCAGCAGTCATACTATGGGACCTAAGAAAGCTGCAGAGCTTTTTCTTTCTAGACACCAAGAAGCTTCTGCTTTTAAGGTCACTCTTTATGGAAGTCTTGCTGCTACAGGTAAAGGTCACTTTACAGATAAGGCTATTCTTTCTGTATTGAAAGGTGTAGCTCCAACTGAAATTATATGGGAACCAAAGATTTTCCTGCCTTATCATCCAAACGGTATGAAGTTTGTTGCATTAGATGGTTCAGGGCACGAAGAAGGCAAATGGACATGCTTCAGCGTTGGCGGTGGTGCTTTAGCAGATGATAACGGCATTATAGGTGAAGATGAAGGCGAAATTTATCCTCTTTCTACTATGACAGATATTTTAGAATGGTGTGAAACCAAGGGAAAATGTTTCTGGGAATTTGTTAAAGAATACGAAACTTTTGATGTTTGGGATTATTTAGGCGAAGTATGGGAAACCATGAAAGCCTGTATTGAAAAAGGTTTGGAAGAAGAAGGCAGTTTGCCTGGTCCAACAAATCTCAGACGAAGAGGTTCAACTTTCTTTATTAAAGCCGGTGGCTCAAAAGACAATATTAAATCAAGAGGTCTTGTTTTTGCCTATGCTCTTGCTGCTGCTGAAGTAAACGCTTCGGGCGGAGTTATCGCAACAGCACCAACTTGTGGCTCTTGTGGTGTTGTTCCAGCAGTTCTCTATCATTTCTATAAGAGTAGAAATTTCAGCGAATCTAAGATAATTCGTGCTTTAGCAACAGCGGGTTTAGTAGGAAATATAGTTAAAGCTAATGCTTCTATTTCTGGGGCTGAAGTTGGCTGTCAGGGCGAAGTAGGTGTTGCCTGTTCGATGGCTGCTGCTGCGACAAACCAGCTTTTTGGTGGAAGTCCTGCACAAATAGAATATGCTGCTGAAATGGGGTTGGAACATCATTTAGGTATGACTTGTGACCCTGTTTGTGGAATGGTTCAGATTCCTTGTATAGAACGAAACGCTTATGCTGCTGCCAGAGCATTAGATTGCAATCTTTTTTCTTCATTAACAGACGGTAGTCACAGAGTTTCTTTTGATAAAGTTGTATCTGTTATGAAGCAGACAGGGCACGACTTGCCATCTGTTTATAAAGAAACCAGCGAAGGCGGTCTGGCAAAGGATTTTGTTCAGATGAACCGTAAGTGGTAGAATCAAAATCTAATTTTTTAGGGTATAGGGAGGAGGGAAGGCCAGACAAAGTTTGGTGGTGGGTGATGGGTGGTGATTGTTTATAACTAGCTCAGTAAGCCATCAAATATTATAAATAACCGATACTTTGAAGAGCTGGAGGGCTGCCGCCAAGGATGGTGACGTGAAAGCGAGCTACAGGAGTTTAGCGAGTCGCAAGCAATAGGGGGTGGTGAACAGATCTAGTAGTTACAGTTGTTTGGTGTCATACCTGTCATTGCGAGGTTCTGAAAGAACCGTGGCAGTCCAGTCTTTTCTGGATTGCTTCACTTCGTTCGCAATGACTAATAACTTGTGGTTAACTCTAGTTAAGTCACCTTTTCGGCACTATGTGCCACTTCCCCTCAAGGGGAAGCTTTAGAAATAATACTTTAACGATAATTGAGCATCACTCCCTTTTGTATAGGGGGATTAAGTGGAATTTAAAAAAAATTAGAGTAATTTAATTTTTGACTAAAAAGCTAGTTTTAGCACAGCCTCGAGTAATGACTGGTGTTACCACAGGTAGTTGCGTGTAACAACAGAGTGGACGAGAATTGAAGTAGGCATGTCTTTTAGCATGGTTTTGTAGGTTTCATGCCATTTTCCGCTATCTTCATCCTTAGGCAGTTCAAAACCTAAGAAAACGCAGCAAGCATCGGAAGAACTCTTATGAAGTGTTTCTGCAAAGCTATCTTCTGAAACAACCACTTCTATTTCTGCATCCATTCTAGCTTCGTCAATAAGCTGTTTAAGCTCGTTTTCAGCTTCAGTTAAACCATCATTATTTCTCATAAATCGCTTAACAATCAATCTGCTGTTAGAATATTCAGGGCTGTGCATAAGCAAATAGGCAAGCAACATCATTAAAGGTCCGTTTTCATGACCTCTCCACCACAAGTCAATGCGTTTAGCCTTTTCAGGAATTGGATTACCGCCATCGTGAATGATAACCTGATTAATATTAAGCATTGTAGCTTCTCTTAAGAAAGCCAGGTAGTCGCTTAATTTTTCGGAAGTAGCTGTCCAGCCACAGGCTAGGATATTTGGTCTTATAGGCGTGTAGGCTGTTCCTCTAAGTAAGGTTCTAACACCGTCTTGCAGTGTGTCACCAATTACTACATGAGGAAAAGCTTTCATATTATTTGTTTCAAGGAAATCAAGAAGTTGCTTTATGGCTTCATCTCTCTTGTCGTGCAAATCTTCTATGCTGCCTTTCAGAACATTTGCTAGAGTTACCATGCCCTTATTAGCATTTAAGCGTTCTGCATAGTTTACAAGAGAACTGCGTTTGTTTGGATCGCCACTTAAAACGAGAATTGATGGGCGCCAGTTCCTGTCATCATCATGGAAGCTTTGTAAAGCAAAGAGAGCTTTTCTTATTCTTGAATAGAGATAGCCTCTACGAGCATCACCAAAAGAGGCATTCATGTCTCTTCGTCGTAAGTACCATATAAGCACGCAAAGTACAGCAAAGGCTACAAGAGCATATTTGGGGTCGGTTAGTATTGCAGAGCCAAAGCTGAGTATGGTTCCTAGCAAAGCAAAAGACCAGTGATAGTGTTTGAATCTAGGTCGGTAAGATGGGTTTGCTGTATAAAGCTCAACAAAGGCGGCAAGATTAAGCAGACCAAAAGTATAAAGGAAAAACATACCCATTATTCCTGCTACAGAGTTGAGGAACTTGCCTCCGCTTCCGTTTCCGCCAATGCATAACATTATGATAGTAGCTACAATGCAGAAATATAAACCGTTTACAGGCTCGTTATTTTTGCCTTTTCCCTTTGCAAAAGGACCTAAAAATGGCAGTATTTCATCTTTCGCAATTGCTTGTAAAACTCTAGGAGCTCCAACAAAACGCCCTAGAGCACTAGAAAGGGTTGCTGCACAAACGCCAGCAATAACCATAAAACCTGCCCCAAAGAGTGCGTTATTTTTCATTACTTCAAAGGGGTGATTAATTAACTCTTCACGAGTGAACGCACCGCCGTAAAGCAGTATTTGCAAGCCATAAACTGATGAAGCAACAAGCAAAGAATAAATTGTTCCCCTAAGCATATTCTTACCGGGGTCTTCTAAGTCGCCTGACATATTAATACCAGCAATAAAACCTGTTACAGAAGGAAAGTATATTGCAAATAAACTCCAAAATGGTGTTCCTCCTTTAGTTGGTTCTAAAGGGTTAAGATTCATCTTGAAAGTTTCAACAGAAAAATGCTGACCAGCTCCTACTAAATATATAAAAATTGAAGTAAAGAGCACCGCCATAATCACATACTGGGTTTTTATGGCCCAATCAGCACCAATTCTTGCAATAGCAAAAAGAATTATCGCTGCAGCAAGACCTATGTACATAAAATATCCTGCTGTAGATGGGAATGCTACGGTTATTGCTTCCGTAAAGCCTAACAGATAAAAGGTTATTGAAATAACCTGCGCTAGAAATAAGGCAATGCCTATTGCACCGCCAAATTCTGCCCCTAAAACACGGGAAACCATATAGTAGGCTCCACCGCCTTCTACCTGCATATTGGTTGAAATAGCTCCTACAGAGAAGGTCGTTAGAAAAGTTATAAACTGAGCAAGGGCTAATATGATTAAAGCGTTGATTATGCCAGCGTCGCCAGTAACGAAATTGGCGCGCATAAACATTATGACGCCAAAAATCGTTAAAATACTTGGTGTAAAGACACCTGCGAAGGTTCCAAATTTTACTGATTTATTTTCTGCTGTATTTTCCATGCAAAGGATTATATTACAAGATTAGGTGAAATTGCAAAAATTAATCAGATTACTAGGTCTATGGTGAATTCTTGAATAAAATTGTAAAAGATTATTGTTAAACTTGCTTTTCTTTTATCATCAGCACAACGGCATCACATTCAATGGAACGGCCTTCACCAACACTGTCCATCTTTTCGTTTGTAGCTGCTTTTATGGAAATTCTGTTTTCGTTGATACTATATATTTCTTTGATAATGCTCATCAACAATTTTTTTCCCTTTTTTATAATTAATTTATTGCAGTGATAAAACCCATTATGGATTATAACTCTTACGAGGTTCAGCAACCATTAAAGTCTTGGTTTCTGACATTTCATATATATTAGCTTTATGCTCATGTACGGTTTTAGGCATTTCAAATGGCTTTCCTTCTTTATTATAGGTAACATTAAATACCAAATCTGAAAGCCATTTTTTGAATGAAAGATTATCTTGGAACTGCTTAAACAATTCCATATTATCAGCCATAATAGAGAAAATAACCTGTTGCAAAGCTCGTTCACTCTCTAATCTAGCACTCTGTTCATCCGAATTTTTCATGGCATTCTGATATTTTTCATCTTTTGAAACCATAGTAGGTATTTCACTGATTTGACGACGAACATTGTCTGGCTGTTTCCAATCTATATTACCGAATAAATCATTAAATTCAGTAACAATAACAGAGAGTAAATCTAATTCTGGTTGAACAATAGAACCTGGTTTGCCGGTTGGAACAGGTGCAATTTCTGTATTATCGTCTTCAAGTTGTATAGAAACAGCATCTTTAGCTTCATTTCTATAACTTTCCAAATCAATGGTTTCCAATATTCCTTTGGACAAATCATCTGTTGCTGGTGAAGGTAATTTAGGTATTAAAAGATTAAGAAAGATTGAAAGCTTTTCCCATTCAGCATTCCCGTAAGGAAGAATAGCCCCAAGAAAACTGTAAGTTCTGCAAAACATCTTAGCAACACTTTTAAATTCAATCTGGTCATCTGGTTCTAGCTGTTTATAGTTTTTTGAGCATTTATCTAGAATATAATCAAGTTTATCTCGTTCAACCCCATCTAGATAATAACCGACTTCTGTTTCAACATCTTTTTGAGAATAGACTTGATGTTTTTCCATCGTAGAAATCAAATCGTAAAGTTTGTTAGGGTCAGTTTCGCCAGAAAGAATAGTAGTTCGATAATAGCGTGAAAAAGCATCTGCGATTGTTTCTTGTTTGTTGGCAAAATCAAGAACGCAGGTATCATGCTTCTTGGGATGACTTCTGTTTAATCTTGAAAGAGTCTGCACTGCCTGAATGTCTGAAAGTTGCTTGTCTACATACATAGTATGAAGCAAAGGCTCGTCAAAACCTGTCTGGAACATATCGGCAACAACAAGTATTCTATAAGGGTCTTTCTTAAATTCTGCTGGTATCTTAGCATCTGAGAAACCATTAATGTCAGCCGATGTAAGAGCGTCATCATTTCCATGATACTTATATTCGCCAGTAAAAGCTACTATAGCTTTATAAGGACTGTGTCTATCAGAAAGGCATTTACTAATAGCATAATAATATTCTAAACATCGTGCTATGCTGGCAGTAACGACCATAGCACGAGCCTGACCGCCAATCTTCCCTTTTGCTATAACCTGTTCATGAAAATGCTCAACCATCATAGCAGCTTTCTTACTAATGGTGTATTCATTGCTTTCAACAAAGGCTCTAAGTTTTTTCTGTGCCCTTTTCTTATCAAATTTGGGGTCGTTTTCAACAATCTTTTTTAATTTATAGAAACTTTCGATTGTAGTGTAGTTTTGAAGCACATCAAGAATAAATCCTTCTTGAATAGCCTGTTTCATTGTGTAAACATGAAATGGAACTCTCTTTGGCAAACCTTCTTCGTTATAAACAGGTTTACCATTTTCATCAGTCAAAATCTTTCCAAATATTTCTATGGTCTTATTTTTAGGAGTCGCAGTAAAAGCAAAATAGCTGGCATTTTTAAGCAGTTTTCTACCCTCCATCATTGCGTTGATTTTATCTTCGTTATCCATTTCGTCGTTTGAAGCAAGCCCCGACAGAGCAATATTCATCTGTGCAGAATTACGTCCATTTTGTCCTGAATGAGCCTCGTCGATCAGAATGGCAAACTTATTATTTTTTTGTTCAGCACCAAATTCAGAAACAATATAAGGGAACTTTTCTATTGTGGTAATAATGATTCTTTTACCCTCTTCAATAGACTTTTTCAAATCGCTGGAATGTTCAGCCCAGGCGACAACAGAGCTTACTTGAGCAAATTGCTTGATATTGTCACGTATTTGCTTGTCTAGAATACGCCTGTCTGTTACAACAAGAATTGAATTAAAAATCGGGTGAGCATTTTCCTCTAATTCCATAAGCCGATAGGCAAGCCATGCTATAGAATTAGACTTTCCACTGCCTGCACTATGCTGAATTAGATAACGTTCCCCAACGCCTTTTTTTTCAACATCAGCAATCAGTTTTTCGACAACATCTAACTGATGATATCTTGGAAAAATCTGCTTTAAGTTTTTCCTTTTGGTTTCATTGTCAACTTCTTCAATAACCTGAGCATAGCTTTCTATAATACGAGTCAGCTTTTCTTTTGTTAATATGTCTTTCCAAAGATAGTCTGTCATAATGCCATCTGGATTAGGCGGATTCCCGGCACCATCTTTATAACCCTTGTCAAAAGGTAAAAACCAAGAGTTTTTATCTGCAAGCCTAGTACAAAACTTAATTCTTGCATCGTCTAACGCAAAATGAACAATACAGCGTTTAAAAGTAAAAAGTGTTTCTTTGGGGCTTCGGTCATTTTTATATTGTTGAACTGCGTCGTCTACATTCTGCTTAGTTAGCTGATTTTTTAACTCAAAGGTAATTACAGGTAAACCATTTATGAACACGCACATATCTAATGCCAGTTTGCTTGCATCTATGGAATAACGCAACTGTCTTGTTACACTAAATATATTTTTATCAAAATTAGCCTTTGATTTAGCGTTATTCTTGTTTGGAGTGAGATAGAACATAATCAAATCTGCAGGATAAACCTTTATTCCATTTCGTAAAACATCAATAACACCACGTTTGACTAGTTCCCCCTGTAAACGGTTAAGAAAAGCTCTTTTTTTCTGTTCACTTTTAAAGACTCCGAGCTTTTCCATCTCTTCTGATTGCGTATTACTTAAAAAACCGAACAAACGAGTTTCATCTATGGCATATTCTTTGTTATAATCGTTGTTTGAGCCTTCTTCATAGCCGTTATGCTCAACGAGCCACTTTACTATAAGCGTTTCTAGTCCAGATTCTTTTGTATTGGTGAAAGCCATTATATAAAACTTCCTTTATTTCTTTTACTACTTTAATTATAAAAACTATTTCGAGGATAAAATACTTATGACATTATTTTTATCTAAATTCTGTAATTCACCTAATCGAAATATAAAGCTATCCCTTGGCAATAATAATTTTTTAGAAATCCTTATAGTGGATGGCTTTAATAATCCTGCTTCTTTCCATTCTAAAATCTGATATTCGTCTTTATAACTAGTTCTAGGTGCATGACTGGTTATCTTTAGCGATAATACTAAACATTTTGTATTATCAATAATTAATACAGGTCTATTTTTGATTATATTTGGTTCATCTTCAAAAGCAACCTTCGCTAGCCAAATATCCCACTTATTTAACGATGGAATCATATATGTCGTCCTCTTCGTTATTCCATTCTTTAGGTAATACATAATTCCCTTTGGAATTAATATAACCTGCTTCTGGCATTTTTTCTAAATACTCATCTAATCTATCATTTTTTACTGATGGTCTAAAAGGTAGAGCCTGTTCCATTACTGCTTGATGAAGAAACGAATTTATTGCTGCAACTGTAGTCAAACCTAATTTTTTAAATAAAGTATCACATTGATTTTTGAATTCTATATCAGTTCGAAGAGTTATACTAGCTTGTTTCATAAAAACTCCTTTTGTTGACAATTTATATATAATCATAATCATTTTATCAATTTTCATCAACAATTATTGTGTATTTACTTTAATATAAAAATAACCTTTATTTTGAACTGTTCAGAATTTCCGAATAGTTGAGATTTTGTCTAATACAAATTCTTTATAATCAATCTTCCTGTTCTTCGATTTGTTCGGTGTCGGTTGAGGGTTCTGTTTGTTCTTCAGCAACAAATTCATATTCAGGTATCTCTATATCTCTAACATCAATTTTGCCTGTGACTACATCAGAGATTAGGCGAGTTTTAAACTCGGTTAGAGTTTCGATAATAGATTCAATTTTTGAAGTTTCTAAATCTATTTTTTTACAATTCTTATCTAAATATGAAACTATTTCTTTTTGTTCTTCTAATGGTGGATAAGGAATATAAATATTTTTATAATCCGTTTGTCTCATACTTGGAATGGCTGTTTGTGTAGTGTAATAATCATAATCAAAACAGGTAGATAAATAGTAGAAATAATTTATATCAAAAAATTCATTACGAGGATATGCATTAAAAGCAGTATCAACATTCCAATATAAACCTTCTATATACTGTGGATTTTTGATAGAACCTTTTCTCCCAAGAAGAACAGCTGGACCTTTTTTATATTCTCCACAGGTTTTTATTATTGAAGTGCCACTTCCATAAACAGGAACATCTCCTTCTTTTTCTGGATCTGAACCATGTTCTATAATCATAAAATGCTTTACTTTATGAATATTCCAATGACTTGGTATTTCACCAATCCATTTAATCCCACTGTATTTTAGAGTTATTTCATTATGGCTTTTGTTTGAGTTTTCTAAAGGCTCCACTTTTGTTTTTACTCTTATACCTTTTGTTACAGCATGTGAAACAATTCTTTTTTTCAGTTCTTTCAAGGTTTCAATTTCTTTCTTTTTTATCTTAATCAGCTTGTTAATGCAAGAAACCTTCCAGTCGAGGAAACGCACGATTTGGTCTTGCTCTCCACGAGGAGGCACAGGAACCTTTATATTACGGAATTGAGGAGAATAAGTTCTCCATCTCATAGACATTATTCCTTTGCCAACTTTGTAGCACTGTTGAGAAAACATAGGAGTTCTAAACAAATAATGATAATAGTAAGAATTTATCCCGAATTTAGGCTTATAAATATCATAAGCTGGACTTGTTACACCATTATAATCAGAACAGCCTATTGCTCCCATCCAACATAATAAAATATTTACAATAATGTCGTTTTGATGAACAATTTTATAACCTTCTGCATTTCTAGCAATATTACCTGTTGTATGCTCTATATCAGAATGTCGTCTAACTCCAACGTCAGTATATAAAGATATAAGATTTACTTCGCTAAGTGGAGAATAGTTTCTTTCGTCACGTAAATCAAATAAGGTTTTTATTCTTTGAATATTCCATTGTTCAGGAATAGAATTAAGCCAAATTTGATTTGTTTTTTTGTATTTTTCATAAGTTTTCATAAGAAGTTATTATATTTTTTTCTCTCTTGCTTTCAAAATTTACTGGACAAAAGACAAAAGCCTTTGGACTACAGATTTTGTTTAATTATAAAACTTGGTTGGCATCAATAATACCAATCACACCTAATATTCTTTATATTCGTTCATAAGCTTATTATTTCACTTTTGTTTATTGTATTAAACAGGTTTTACTCTAGTTAAGTCACCACCCCGTCAGCCATTCGGCTGCCACCCCTCCTCAAGTAGGGGCTTTAGAACAATAACTACAAAAACCAACTACAATGACTACTTTTTTCATTTTTCGTAAGTTTTCATAAGATGATTATATAATAATTCAAAAAGATTTAAAACACTATAGAATCTAGCGAGTAATATAAAAATATGTTATCATCAATATATAAGAGGTAAATATTATGCCCTATGACGTATTAGTAAAAAAATTAGATAGTTTAAGCGAAATACAGAAAAAATCTGTTTTTGACTATATAAATTTCCTCATTTTTCAAAATACAAATAATAATTCAGAGCATAGTAATAGATTTAATCAAAGATTAGAGTATATTGATTCTTTAAATGAAAGTAAAAGTGAAAGAACCACAAGAAATGTTCAAGAAATTGATCAATATATAAATGAAATAAGAAATGAAGAACGAGTATTCTAAAATATTTCTTGATACAGCTCCAATAATATATTTTGTTGAACAAAAAGAAAAATATTTAGAACAGATTAAGAATATTTTTAAATCTAATTACCTTTCTGAATATTACACTTCAACAATTTCTATTGCAGAATATTCTTTATATCCCTATCTTTATGATAAATCGTTATTAAAAGACTATAACAAGTTTATTGATAGAATGGGAATAAATCTAATAGATATAAATAAAGAAATTGCAGAGAAATCAGCTTTAATTAAATCTCAATATAAATTTTTCAAAACTGCAGATTCTCTGCAACTAGCTTCCGCATTAGCGTATAACTGTGACTTATTTATCACAAACGATAAACAGTTGCGGCAATTTTCAGATATTGAAACATTGGTTCTAGACGATTTGTTATAAAATTGTTTTTCAACAACAACTACAACAAAAACCATCTACAATAATTACTAAACTTTTTGTATGTTTTCATAAGATATAATTAGTTCAAATGGATTGTCACGTCTACAGCAATGACGAGCTTTTTCATTTCTCAATTCTCATTTTTCAACTCTCAATTCTCAATTCCTTTCATAATCTCTGCCATCATTCCATTTGCTTCTAATTCTAAAACATTTAAATCAGCGATGATTCCCTTCATATCTCGAAGCTCAACAGGCTTGTAGAAATATTTTGTAAAGCTGATTTCATAGCCAATAGTAGTTTTCTTTTCATCAATATAAGCGTCTGGTGCATAAGGCAGAACTTCATTTTTAATAAAGCCGTCAATACCACCTTCATAAGTGAAAGGAATATTTTCATAATCCCTTAAATCAGGGTCTGCTTCGTCTTTAACTGCTTTGGCAGTTGGGTCTTTTTCTGTAATAATTGGACGTATTTTTGTTAGTAACGCAGTTTTAAGTTTTGTAGCCTTTGCAAAAGTGTTCCAATCATCAAGAGGCACATTTGAAGGAACCGAAGATAAAGCTTTAATTACAGAGTCATATTCTTCTTTTTTCTTGAAAAGATTAGTAGGAATTTCTCTCTTAGGGAACAGTCTCAAACGAAGAGGTCTTTCAACCGTAACATTCCAATAAGCAAAGTCTTCGTTATTGAAAATCTTACTCACTTCGCTTTCTTCCATTTCAAGAAAAATTCTCAGTATTTCTTTGTGTATTTCTTCTGTAAATTCGCAGTTTTTCTTTCCCATATTCTTGCGAAGAGGCGATTTCATGCTTGTTGCATCGATAAGCTGAATCTTGCCTTTGCGTTTTTCTTCTTTTCTATTAGAAAGAATCCAGATGAAAGTTCCTATACCCGTATTGTAAAACATATTCTCTGGCACAGCGATAATGGCTTCAACAAGGTCATTTTCTATAAAATATCGACGAGCATTGCTTTCTCCACTACCTGCCTCACCAGTAAAAATAGAAGAACCGTTGTGAACTTCGGCAATTCGACTACCAAGCTCAGTTTCTTTCTTCATTTTTGCCACATTGTTAAGCAAAAACAGAAGCTGACCATCGCTCGACCTAGGTATCATCTGCATTTGCTCGCCATCTTCAAGATAGGTGTTAAAGCGTGTGTCTAAGATTTCTTTTTTGCCACCCATCTTATCGGCATCTGTTTTCCAGCTTTTGCCATATGGAGGATTAGAAAGCATAAAATCGAATTGTCTTGTTGGGTTTGCATCGCTAGAAAGCGTAGAACCATAGCTAATATGTTCTGCCTGTTCCCCATCACCTTTTAATAACATATCGGCTTTACAGATTGCATAAGTTTCGGGGTTTATTTCTTGCCCAAACAAATGTATGGATACTTTCTTGTTTTGCTTTTCAGCTAGCTCTAAAAGGCGCTCTTGGGCTACAGTGAGCATACCTCCTGTTCCACAAGCCCCATCATAGCAAGAATAGGTTGCGTCTTTTATTTTGTCAGCAATAGGCATAAATATGAGGTCAGCCATCAGTTCTACAACATCTCTAGGAGTCCAGTGTTCGCCCGCTTCTTCGTTGTTTTCTTCGTTAAACTTTCGGATAAGTTCTTCAAAGATAGTTCCCATTCCGTGGTTATCAAGCCCAGGATGTTTTATTATTGTCTTTGCGTCATCTTTATAAATTGGTTTGGGGCTAAGATTTATGTCGCTAGAAATGAATTTTTCTATGACAGAACCGAGAATATCAGCATCAATCATAGTGGCAATCTGATTACGAAATTTGAATTTTTCAAGGATTTCTTGAACATTTGGGGAAAAGCCGTCTAAGTATAATTCAAAATCAGCTCTAAGCTTTTGCTTATTGCTTCGGCTTGTCAAATCTTTAAGTAAAAATGGTGAAGAATTACAAAAAGCTTGTTTTGCAGCATTGCAAAGGGCTGCCCATTGATTGTCTATTTTAGCTTCATCAAGAGTTTTCTTCATCTTGCGAACATCTTCGGCAGTATCTTCAAGCATTGCATCTAATCTTCTTATTACCGTCATAGGAAGAATTACATCGCGATACTTGCCACGCACATAGACATCTCGCAGACAGTCGTCTGCTATTCCCCATATAAAACTAACAATCTGATTGTGAATTATGTTATCCATTTTCTATCTTTCGCTTTTCACCACCATTTCACTATAGAAATTCCGTATTTACCTATTCAGAAAAACTCTGCAATATCCTTAGCGATCAAATTTTAATGATAAGAACGTTTTAGATACTTAATATAACAATATTTTTAGCTCCTGAATTTCATAAGCAGTTGATTTGTCTATATCTTCGTCTAGAACAGCATTTGCAATAGCGTCAATATTTAACATTATGGTATCTTTACTATCAGCCGATTTAATTTTATCAACTATAGAGTTATTAATTTCCTCTAATAATATATCTATTGGCTCTCCTCCAATTATCTTGTTTATATTAGCTTTAACAATAAGTTTTGCACTAACTGTTATTTGATCTCCATTCTTTGTTAAAGATTTAACTTTATCTGTTTCAAAAGTTTTTGGCGTTAAACAGTCTTTAACACTCTGTACAACATCTCTTCCAGCCAAGTCAATAGCGGAAGCTGGCAAAAACTCTAGATTAATTCCAGCTCTTTTTGCAATCGCCATGCCTTCTGCAACTTTTTTAGTATGACCTCCAGCAAGAGAGTGAGCTTCTAACTCTGAAATATTATAATTAATACCCTCTCTTCTAAGTATAATTGCAGCATCAAGAATTTCATCAATATCAGCTTTTCTTAGTTTCATTCCTATTAGACTAGAAAGTGGTATGTCTAACCCATTTGCCCTACTTTTAATCAGGTTTTTGACCACTAACAAGTATAAAATAACGAATTCTATAGAGAAAAAAGCTACCATAATAATTATTGGAATTAACATTGAATTCATTATATCACTCCTTAAATAAATACTATAAATTACTTTCTTTTATCATCAGCACGACAGCATCACATTCGATGGAACGGCCTTCGCCAACGCTATCCATTTTTTCGTTTGTTCCAGCTTTAATAGAAACTCTGTCTTCGCTTATTCCAAGAACTTCGGCAATATTCTTTGCCATCAAAGCCTTATGAGGCGATAGCTTCGGGCGTTCGCAATGAATCATACAGTCGAGGTTACCAACCTTATAACCTTTTGAGTTAGTCAATTCAACCACATGTTTTAAAAGCTTAATAGAGCTGATTCCTTTGTATTTTGGGTCAGTATCGGGAAAATGCTGACCAATATCACCTAAAGCCAAAGCGCCAAGCATAGCATCCATAATAGCATGTATAAGAGCGTCTGCATCTGAGTGCCCTTTTAAGCCTTTTTCATAATCTATCTTAACGCCGCCAAGCCAAAGTTCTCTGTCATCGGCAAAAGCATGAATATCGTGACCTAATCCGACTCTTATGTCAGAAATCATATTAGTATTCCTTTATCTATTTGCTAGAAGAGTTGTAGGTTGAAAAAGTAAGAATATTTATACTTCGAACAATTCAACAATATCAAGCTATTTTAACAAAAAAAGAATGCTGAATAAAGAGATTTGGGCATAATACAGAGAAAACAAATTTAAAATCTTTAATAAATTGCTGTTACTATGAATATTTCTGTATAATATCTCTATCTTATAATAATTATGGGCCAACGAAATGAATTTAAACATCAAAAATAATGAATCTAATAATGCTTCTAATACGAATCCCTTATCACTATCTTATTATCCCAAAATAGAAATGATTGGAAAAAAAGAAATCGACAATAATTATAATGTAGAAAACAGAAAAATAGAAACCTTAATGTCAAAGTTTATTCCTAAAAGCTTATCTGGAATATTTAAACAGATGAGCAACCTGGAAAAAAAGAAGGTTTACAATACATTAGCTGATGTTTTCCAAAAAATAAATAGAGAAGAAATATATCCTTTGGAAGCCCAAGGATTGGCAATGAATTATTATAATCGTGCCTTATTATCTGATACTACGGATATAAAAAATGCCTATAAACAGTTTGATTTATTTCGTATTTCTGGACCTAGTGACAAAGGAGCTGAAAAAGCAGAACTCTGCTTAAAACTATCTAATTATAAAGATACAGAGAATAAATTTGCAGAAATATATTATTATTTGGGGAAATATTACTATTTAAACAAAAATGATTACAAAAAGGCTTTGGAACAATATGAAAAAGTCTTAGATTATTCAGATTCGAAAAGTTTTGAATACCAAAGTTCAAAATTATATATTGCTAGATTATATGATCATTTAGGCAATTTAAAAAAAGCTATAGAAACTGTAAATGAATTAAGAGACTATGAGCCTAATTTTCCATCTAGTCTTAATCAAGAAAGAGCTGAAAGATTTAAAACAATGATGATGGATAATTGGCATGAAGAGGTTGATCTATTTAAAAGTCAATTACAAGAAAAACTTATTGAACAACAAGCTAAAGGTTTTGATAAATGCGCTAATACAGAAGAAAAAATTAATAAAAATGAAATGTATAATCAATTTAAAGACTGTAAAGATAAGTATCCTGAAGAAATTCTCATAGAAGCTTATAAACATTATCAAAAGGCTGAAAGCTTATGTCGTGAAAACAGACATTTGCAAGCAGTTGAAGAATTTAAAAAAGTCAAAGAGATTCTTCCAGAACAAACCAATGATATAAATAATCGTATTCGTATGTTAATCAATTGCTATACCGTTTCTGATGATAATAAAGAATATTATTATAATTATAAGATTCAGATTTTGAACGAAGACTTAGAAATAGCCATTAAAACAAATAATAAAGATGATTTATGTAATGTGTATAACGAAATGGCAATAACTTACGAGGAATTAAATGACACAAATAAAACAATTAAGTATATGAAAAAAGCTGTAGATATTGCTGGATTAGCCTCTATATACGGTACTAATCTTGCAAATTGTTATGAAAGTTTAGGATTATACGATGAAGCATTAAATATATATAAATTTATTTCAGAGAATAATCCCTCTTTTGCGGAACAATATGATATTAATTTAGATCCTCAGATATCTCGTTTAAACGATTTAAAACAAGGGAAAAGATGGGGAGAAAACCCCAATATCCATTCTGAGCATTCACAAAAAGGTGACGAATATTTTAATAAACAAGATTATGTGAGTGCTTTTTCAGAATATAATGCTTCTTATGAGCTTGATAAAAAAGAAATATCTTATCTAATTAAGATGCTGATGGTAAAAGAAATGTATGAAACGGAATATTTATACGAGATGCAAATAGTTTCAAATACATTAATGACTTGTGAACAAAACGATAAAATAGAATATCTACCATTTTTGTTAACCTTATGCGGTGACTATATAATGTATGAGTTTTCCACATTAGCTAAAGAACAAGCAGAAAACTGTTATGAAATTGCTATTGATTTATTAAATAAGGTATCTACTAATGAAAAGTTTGCTGCACCTTATTACAAATTGGCTAGAATAAAAGAACAACAAAAAAAATATCAAGAAGCTATGACTTTATATCAATTTACTAATATTATAGATAAATATTATGATACAGAAAAAGATATTGAGAGAATAAGATTGATGTATGCAGACGATGGAATCAGTAATAAGAAGTCAGCGGAAAGACTAGTTTTAGAGATGGAGTTTTGCTTGAATTCCAAATCTTTTTCGGAAGTTATAATAAAAGGGAAAAAAGCATTGGAATATGATCCCAATAATGTAAAAGCATATTATTTAATTTGCAAAGCTTTTGAAGCTTTGAAAGATAACCTTAGTAAAAATCAGCGTTATGAATTTAAATGGTTTGCAATGGAAGGCTTAAAAGCAACAAATATTAATTACTGCAAAGTAAGTAATGAAGGTAGTACTGACGATATTTTCTATTGGTTCTTAGGCATATGTTGTAAGCTAGAAAATAAAAAAGAACAGGCAAATTACTACTTTGATAGAATAATTGACCTGGAATGTTTAAAAAATACAGTTATAGAAACGAAAGCTAGGGAAGAAAGAATGGGTCTGTAGCCCACACATTGTCATAACCGTATAACTCTTAGAGATAAGAGTTATCATTTTAATAAATTATTTACCTGTTCTTCTGCTTCTTTGCGTGACTTTGTATCTAGCTCAATAAGCTGGTCAATGCTCTTAACCGGTTCATTCTTGAATGCGTCTATTGTGTTGGAAATAACTTCTGGAATCTGCATAAAACCAATCTTTTTCTGCATAAATGAAGCTACAGCTATTTCATTGGCGGCATTCATAACACAGGGCATGATTCCACCAGCTCGACCTGCTTTGAAAGCCAACTTCAAGCATGGAAAATCATCGTATCTTGGGTCAAAGAATGTCATACTTGCAGCTTTAACCAGATCAAACTTTGGCAACGGCGGATTCCAGCGTTCAGGCCAAGTCAAAGCATATTGAATAGGTAATTTCATATCTGGCCAGCCAAGCTGAGCAATAACCGAGCCGTCAGAATATTCAACCAAGCTATGAATCAAAGATTGTGGATGAACAACAATATCAATCTGTTCATAAGTAGCATCAAATAACCAGTGAGCTTCGATAACTTCTAAGCCTTTGTTCATCAATGTTGCGGAATCTATAGTAATCTTACCGCCCATATTCCAATTGGGGTGTTTTAAAGCCTGTTCAACAGTAACTTTGCTCAAATCTTCCTTGGGCATAGTTCTAAATGGACCACCAGAAGCAGTAATTATAATTCTATGCAGCGGGGTCTTTTCAGCACCTTGCAAACACTGGAAAATAGCAGAATGTTCACTATCAACAGGAACCAATTTAATGCCGTTCTTCTTAACAGCGTTCATAACCAGTTCGCCAGCAACAACAAGAGTTTCTTTGTTTGCCAAGCATATTAAATGCTTTTGATTTATTGCTTCCCAAGCAGGTTTAAGCCCAGCAGCTCCCACAATAGCTGCTAGAACAGTGTCAACACCACTAATAGTAACAGCTTCAATAACAGCTTCTTCCCCTACCCCAATCTTAATATTGGTGTCTTTTAAAGCCTGTTTTAAATCGTTTTCATGCTTAGTATCGGCCAATGCAATAAACTTGGGTCTAACTTCTCTCGCCTGTTCAGCCAACAACTGCCAGTTTTTACCAGCAGTCAAAGAGATTATCTTTAGCTTGTCTGGATTATTTCTTACAACTTCTAAAGTATTTTTACCTATTGAACCAGTTGAACCGAGTAATGCAATGTTTTTCATGTTTAAGAGCTTTCTCTATAAGAATTTGCTTCTATAATAACACCTTTAAAAGATAAAGGAAAGAGGGAGAAGATAGCTTAGAGCAAATAGAGCGTATAGTCAAACAAAGCTTGGCGGTGTGATTGGTGTGAGGTGTGATAGGTTTTATTATAAGATATAAGACCAAAAATGGAGATATAAGATTCAAGATGGAGACTTAAGAATTCTTGTATCTTAAATCTTATATCTTATATCTTATATCTTATATCTAAATAAACAATAATACCAAGAGTCATAAGCTCTAAACAACCACACAAATTCATAACCTAAAAGTATACAATAACTATAATGACTACCTATTAAAACGTAAACGCTGGCAAAGCCTACTAGAACAAAAGTCTCAAAAGCAAATAAAAAAGAACCGGTCCAAAAAGCAGCCCCAATACCAATAAAAACTTATTCCGTTCTCGAATGCTATCTTTTTTAGGATTTAAAGAAGCAAAAATGTTTTTCCCTTCCTTTTTCCCGCCAGGCTCACCATGATTCATGCAATAAATGAAGCCATTTTCTGTCAAATCCCCTTCTACAGCAAATTCACATTCAACATCTTTCATAAAACTTGCTTGTAAATATTTTTCTCTTACCAATAAATCACGTATTTATTGATCATAAGTATTTATCATTTCACCATGATCCATATTATACATTTCTATACCACCCATCAAAACTCTTTGATTGCTAAAACATATTTTTTGAGGAGAAGACCTTCTGTGATTATGAATTCTGCCAATATCACTCATGGCAACAAGAATGCAAGAAATAATAAAGATGATAATCGCTTCTACAATCGTTCTAACATGATTCTTTTTAGGTTTGACATTTGTATCTTCTAATTTGGTTTCTGTTTCACTTGATTTGTTTTCTGTTTCTGTATTCATGTTTTTGTTGTCTACCCATTGTCATAAATGTATAGAAGATTATTTAGGTTATGATAGTTGTGATTGGTTTTGGGTTTTATTGTTTTGAAGAAAATTTGCAAAGTATCGAATATTTTTAATTATATTTGCTCTGCAATCTTCGATTAAACAATCACCTCCAATCACACCCCATACCAATAAAACCTAAAAATCAGCTAAAGCCCATACGCTATACTTTTTATGACAAATGTGTAGACTTCTCTTAAATCTCCGCTCCGCCGCTTTTTTTCTCCCTAAGCCCTATCAAAAAGGCTTTCGCCTTTTTGCGGTCAAGCCTCGCTTAGCTTTACTTCTTTCCTTCGTAAGCGTTGATGAACATCTGCTTGATTTCGCTGATAAGCGGGTATCTCGGGTTAGCACCAGTGCATTGGTCATCGAATGCCATTTCGCACATTTCATCTAGGCTTTCATAGAACTTGTCTTCGCTGATGCCATATTCTTTTATGCTTGATGGAATACCTATTTCAGCTTTGAGTTTAGCAACAGCCTTTATAAGCAGTTCAACTTTTTCATCATCAGTTTCACCGCCAAGATTCAAATAATCGGCTACCCGAGCATATCTCCACTTGGCTTCAGGGTATTTATACTGTGGGAATGCAGTTTGTTTGCTTGGTTTGTCAGAAGCATTGAATCTGATTACTTCTTCAATGAGCAAGCCGTTTGCTGTACCGTGAGCAATATGGTGAGCTGCACCAAGTTTGTGAGCCATTGAGTGGCATACGCCTAAGAATGCGTTCGCAAATGCCATACCAGCCATACAAGCGGCATGAGCCATTTTTTCTCTGGCTTTTACATTTGAAGCACCATCTCTATAAGCTTGAGGCAAATATTTGAATACCAGTCTGATTGCTTCAAGAGCAAGGCCATTAGTGAATTCTGAAGCCATTACAGAAACTCTTGCTTCAAGAGCATGAACAAGAACGTCTATACCAGAAGCAGAAGTAAGGCTCTTTGGCATATCAAGCATTAATTCAGCATCTACAATTGCCATATCAGGAGTTAATTCATAATCTGCTAATGGGTATTTGATTCCAGTGGATCCATCAGTAATAACCGCAAATGGAGTTACTTCTGAGCCTGTTCCAGCAGAAGTTGGGATACATACCATCATTGCTTTATCGCCCATATGCGGGAATTCATAAACACGTTTGCGGATATCCATGAATCTCATGGCAAGGTCATCAAACTTGACATCTGGATGTTCGTATAGCAGCCACATGATTTTTGCAGCATCCATTGGAGAACCGCCGCCTAAAGCGATTACTGTATCGGGTCCGAATGTTCTCATTTCTGCTGCGCCACGGCGGGCTGTTCCCAAAGTCGGGTCTGCTGTAACATCTGTAAATACTTTGTAATCAATATTGCAGTCGTCTAATACTTTTGTAACTTGTTCTACAAAACCTTTATCAAAGAGGAACTTATCTGTAACTATATAAGCGCGTTTTCTGCCCAACTGCTTCAGTTCTTGAATAGCAGTAGCCAGACAGCCATATTTGAAGTAAACTTTTTCCGGAACTCTGAACCAAAGCATATTATCTCTCCTTTCGGCAACACTCTTTATATTCATTAAATGCTTAACTCCGACGTTTTCTGAAACAGAGTTTCCGCCCCAGGAGCCGCAGCCCAGAGTAAGAGATGGAGCAAGCTTGAAATTATAAATGTCACCGATAGCGCCTTGAGAAGCTGGCATATTAACGATAACACGAGAAGTTTTCATTCTTACGCCGAATTTGTCGATCTTGTCTTGAGCATTAACCTGGTCGGCATATAAAACTGATGTGTGGCCGATTCCACCATGTTCTACAAGAACAGCAGCTTTTTCAGTAGCTTCTTCAAAAGTCTTTGCATGATACATAGCAAGAACAGGAGAAAGCTTTTCGTGGGCATAAGGTTCATCAAGAGAAACATCTTCAACTTCTGCAATAAGAATCTTTGCTTTTTCAGGAACTTCTAAACCAGCTAATTTACCGATATTATAAGCTGACTGACCAACAATCTTTGCATTAACACTGCCGTTTACGAGAATAACCTTGCGTAAGGCTTCGGCTTCATCAGCATTTAGAACATAAGCGCCACGTTCAATGAATTCCTGTTTGATTTTGTCATATATGGAATCAAGAACTATAACAGACTGTTCTGAAGCACAAATCATGCCGTTATCGAAACTCTTGGAAAGGAGAATAGAATTGACGGCCATTTTTATATGGGCGCTTTCATCGATAACTGCTGGAGTATTCCCAGCACCAACGCCGATAGCAGGCTTGCCGGATGAGTAGGCGGCTTTGACCATGCCAGGACCGCCAGTAGCTAGAGTGAGATCTAATTCTCTCATAACCATCTGAGAAAGTTCTGTAGAAGGTTCGTCTATCCAGCCGATGATGTTTTCTGGAGCTCCTGCAGCTACTGCTGCATCAAGAATAGTTTTTGCTGCTGCAATTGTGCTTCTCTTAGCCCTTGGATGAGGAGAGAAAATCATACCGTTGCGGGTTTTAAGAGCAAGCAATGACTTGAAAATAGCTGTAGATGTTGGGTTTGTAGTCGGAACTATTGCTGCGATTACGCCTATTGGTTCGGCGATTTTCATAATGCCGAATGCTTCGTCTCTTTCGATGATTCCGCAGGTCTGTGCGTCTTTATACTGATTATAAATATATTCTGAAGCAAAATGGTTCTTGATAACCTTGTCTTCGACAATACCCATGCCAGTTTCTTCAACTGCGAGCTTTGCAAGAGTAATTCTAGCGTTGTTCGCTGCTATAGCAGCGGCTCTGAATATTTCGTCAACTTTTTCTTGAGTAAAAGTTGAATAAATCTTTTGGGCAGCTCTGACTTGAGCAATTTTTTCTTGTAAAGATTCTGCAGAATTTACAGTCATTTTAGTCTCCCTTTTTTTTGTAGAGTTAAGAGATAAGAGGATAGAGATAAGAGAATTGTTTATTGCTCAACCTATCGAAAATTGGTAATAATTCGTAAGTTTACATCTTAAATAAAACTCTATAATCTAGTCTCTTATCACTTCGGTAATTGAATAACTGAAGTCTGATTTTTAAGAATCTTTATTTCAGCCATTTTTAGATGAAAGGCAATTCATAATAATTTAATTATTCCATTCCCGAAGCAATATATTAAATGATTTTCTAAGTATTCTAAACCAAAGAATACTTTTTTACAAATCATCTTATATTTGTGAATTTTATCACAAACTTTGTCGAGATACAACTAAAAAAGAGCGATAATTTATTTGCTCTTTTTGTAGCGGATAAAGTAGCGTATAAAATTGCAAAAGCGGTAACTTTGCGTAAATTCTTCTAAGTATCAATGATGGGGGAGCTTCATTAGCTCGCAATGACTACTTGTCTAGAAATGGTATTCAAAGGCTATAGAACCACCGAAGCTGTTGCGCTTGCCAGTGAAACCATTTAGGTAGTTATTGTAATAGGTTTTTGTTGTTCTAAAGCCCCTACTTAATGACATTGGGTAAGAGATAAGAGGCAAGAGAATTGGCTTTAGCTGGAGGTTGTTTGTAATTTAACCAGCTTTTCTAAGCTGGAGTAGGTTTTTACGACTAACCTTTTTAGAGTGCAATAGAGAGGCCGAGCGGAGGGAGGAAATGAGAATTGGGAAATGAGAATTGAGAAATGAGAGATTATTTAAAATCAAATTGACCGAATAAAGAAAGCGTGGTAGGATTTTATTTCAACGCCAACTATAATTTGGAGTAAATCCATGAGTCTTAGCATAAGTTGCAAATTTGAAAATAATGTATCAATCATTTCTATCGAAGGTGAAATAACATTTGAAAATTCAACACAGCTTCGAGAACAAATAGATGCCGAATGTGAACAGGGCCACTACAATATTATAATAGACTTAATCGGGCTTAAATATATGAGTTCAGCAGGAATGGGTGTTTTAGTCCATGGTATAAAACAAACCAGGGCCAATAATGGTGATTTGAGACTAATAAATCTTAGTGAAAAAATGCATCGTGTATTCCTAATCACTCAGTTTACTCATCATTTTAAGGTTTATAACAGTTTGGAAGAAGCGATTAATTCATTTGCTTCATAAAAAATCGAAGCTAGATTTCTATATATTATAGCTAGATAGTTGTATTGTTTTATCCTCTTTAACTATTTCCCCAAAAGAGGCTGTCCGAAAACTAGGTTTTGGCTCCATATTTAGATTATTCTAATTATTTTAAAAACCCCCTTAATCCCCCTTTACAAAAGGGGGCAAGAACATTACTCCATACATTGAATTTTTGAGAAATTCTTAGTTTTCGGACAAGCTCAAAAGGGGATAAGACAGATTTTTATTAATTACTGAGCAGATTCCCAATATTTTCTGCGAGCTTCCATATAATGGGGGTTCAGTTTGATTGCCTGTCTGAACTGCTCCATAGCTTCATCAGCATCGCCTTTTTTGCGAAGAATAATACCTAAATGATAGTGAAGATCGGCATAGTCAGGGTGAAGCTTTAATAGTCTTCTATATTCAGCTTCTGCCTGGTCTATAAGACCTAAATCAGAGAAAATTGCTCCGAAATCAATAGTAACACTGCTTTTTGTAAGTCTTTCAGACAGATTATCTTCTAAGACCTGTCTGTATTCTTTTAAAGCTCTAACTGACATTCCCTGGTCTTCGTATATTCTACCCATATAATAACGAGCTGCAGCATATTTAGGATTAATGTTCAAAGCATTGTTAAAACTGGATAAAGCTTTGTCGTAAGCTTTATGTTCATAGAAAACAAGACCAACATTAAAGTGTGCATCAGCAAATTTTGGATTTAAAGCTAAGACTGATTCATAAGCGGCAACTGCTTGATCTCTTTCTCCTAGTTCTCTATAAGAGTGGGCTAGATGCATAAAATAAACAGGATTTTTAGGATTTTTATTTACGGCTTTTACATAACAGAAAGTAGCTTTATCATACTGTTTTTTTAAAAAGAAAGCATTTCCAAGGTAAAATAGTTTTTCATGGTCATTGGGCTGCATACGTAAATGTTTTATGCAGGCATCAACTACTTCATCTAGCATTTCTTCATTATAAACAGTTTCTGGCATTAGTAGCTCCTTTCTTATTATTTTTAATCAGTAGACAATATTGATTTTAAATCTTTTGCCTGTTTAGTTCGGGGTTCCATATGTCTGAAAGTAGATTTGTCCGAAACATAGTTTTTTAAAACTTCTAAGCATTCATAGTTTCGTTTATCCAGACTTTCTCTAAGTTCCTGGAAAACTGGAGCTAATAGTTTCAGGCCTTCTTCGTCACTATCAAAACTATCTTTTGTAAAGAACCTGACTTTGTGTATTATGCCATTATCACGGCGGAAAGTATCTAATTCTGGTTCATCGAGCTTTTGTGATCTGACAGAATAATATCTTGTATCAAAAAAGTGTTGTCGTTCATAGTCATCAAAGAGAGTTGCGCCCCAAATATAAGGGCTTTTAAACATCCAAAGAGGGAAAACAGGACCGAGAATATTTTTCATTGAATCTAGCAATTCGTAATTATATTCATCTTCGCGGACAGTAATAATCAGATTATTATTTTGTAATGCAAATGAACCACCATCACTGAAAACACCTTCAATTCTCGTTATTTTTTCAGGTTTAGGAATACTTAGTATAATCTTTTTAGTGCGTTCATTTACTGTTTTATATAGTTCATCAGGCCTATCTTCGAATTGAACTAAAATATTTTCCACAGGGAAATCAAAAGCACGTTCTAGTGTGTTTTTGATAATTTCCCTGTCTTTGCGGTTACTGAAAAATATATGTGTTTCGATGATAGGTGATTCGTTACTCATTTTATCACTCCGCCTTTAAATAGATTATACTATGATCTTCTTCAGGAAGTTCATCAATATTTTGATTTTTTATTTGTTTTAAAATATTCCTTAACATTTCATCGGCATTTTGTTCGGGTATTTTGTCTAAAATATTTTTTAGGTCTTCATTGCTGATACGTTCTAAACCTTTACCAGGGAAATCAGTGATTCCATCGGTATGAAGAAGTATTCCATCGCCTGGCATTATATTGATAACCTGGTCTTTGTATGGTTCTGTTCCTTGGTTGAATAGGCCTAATGGAATTCCAGTCTGCAGTTCTGGAATCTCTGCAAAACCGCTTCTTGTTCTATTTATTATAGGAATAGTGCTTCCTGCCATTGCTAAGGTGATTTGGCTGTCTTTTGAACGATATAGTATTGCAGTTATATCAACAAATAAATCTGGCATCAAATCAGAATTTAAATAACAAGAGATTTTGTTTAACAATTTAGCAGGACTTTGACATTCTTCGATAAAACATTTGATTATTAATTTAAGTCTGCTTATATACAAAGCGGCGTTTATTCCATAACCTGAGCATTTTCCTAAAAGAATCATTTGTTTATCGGTAGTAAGACGTATAATATCTAGAAAATCAGCTCTTTTTGCTGAAGGCAAAAAATGCATGGCAAAATCCCAACCGTTTAGAGCAGGAGAATCGTTAGTTATCATCGATTCATAAAGATTTTCTCGTATAATTTCAATATCAGTTTTTATTTCTTCTGTTTTTCTTAATGGTTTGCCACTATCATTAAAGTCTTTGTGATCTTCAAATATCAGGGCAAGATTTTTACAAAATTCTGTAATTACTTTATCGTCTATATTAGAGAGTTTGCTACTGCCTAATTCAACGAATATTCCCTTAACATTAGAATAAAAATCAATAGTTAATATTTGTCCATGAATATTATTGCCTTGAACTATACTTATGGGTTTTAAAAGTCCACCAGACTTTTTTAGTGATTCATAATCAGTCAGAGCTTTTATTCTATTAGAAATATCAGAGATTAAAGGGTCTTCCTGTAATATTCTTTCCGGTTTATTGGTTGAATTAATTTTTAAACCTGTTAAATAGCTTATTTCATTATTGTCACAGCTAAAACATACAAAAGTTCTATTGGGAATGTTTTCAGACAATAATCTTAGTGCATAAAAAACTTTATGTGATAAATCCATTTTAGGATTAATGATATGAAGACCGTATTGGATTCTGGAAAGCTTTTCTAACTTAACATTTAAGTCTTTTATTTCTTTTAAATTCTGATTAGTTATTTTTTCTGAAGTATAACTATAAATAACGAGACCGGCTAAAATAACAAAAACTGCGGCTGCCCATAAAGATGTTTTTATCACATTATCAAAAATGAAACCGCATAAAAAAATAATAAAACTGACTACCGATAAAGGTAGACAGTATTTTATCATAATTAAATTTTTGTTATTGCTTTCTAACACATTTAGACGACTACGGTTAAAGGGCTATTTTAAGCTGCACGATAATTTTCGTATGATCTTTCTGAAGTTTCTTCCAAATATTTACAATGATTAGTAAGTGCTTCAATAGCTAATGGATCTCCTATTTTAGCTAATGAATCGCCAGCAGCAAGGCTGACTTCTTCTCTTGGGTCGTTCAATGCTTCTATTAATGCTTCTACAACAGCTGTACCACGTCTTTCACCCAGTTGTATGCAGGCAATTCTTCTAACACGCCAATCCGGACTTTTTAATCCTTTTATATAACGCCAAGTCTGATCTACAGGTGTGACAGATGCTAAGGGAACTATTTTTCTCTTTTTTAAAGTTGTGGTTTTCTTAGAGGAGTTATCAAATTTGCCTGAAATAAAGTTATATATTTTTTCAATAGTAAACCAACCAAAGAAATAAATGATTGATAAAGCAAGAATCTTAATTCCAATTGTTAACATAATAAAGCCTCCAAAAATCTAACTATCTTAGTTATCGGCTTATTATGTTAAAATATTATAGTGAAATAGCATGTATTACTTTTGGACAAATCATATAGTGAAATGACAAAATAACTAAGTATGGGTTATAGCGTTATATATAGTCAGTGAATTATTTAATAGTTCTAACCTCTGATTTAAGTTAAGTTGTAATATTTGTGCTACAGGTTTAACAACGAAAAATTCATTTGATGCTTCAAATTCATAATAAAAGCCATTCCATGAAGGTCGTGGGGCAAAAAGAAAAGTTTTTTTTATTCGGGGGTCTGAAAAATATTTTTTTAACTCGTATTCATTGGGACCACAAAGAAGAAGCTTTTTAGAAAAATCTTTGTCATCTAATTCAATTGTTTCATCTTCCATTCTCGAAATAAAAGATGTTTTGGGCTTTATATGGAATCTTAGAAAAGAATAACCAGGTTTATTTAAAATACAAATTGTACATTTTCTTTTATCTATTCTAGAAATATATTCGACGTCTAAAATACTATAATTAATACCAGAACATTCTCCAAGCATTATATTGTTATAACTTATATATTTTTCTCCAAAAGTAATATAGAATTTTTCGTTAAGATTTGGTATTGATTCTTTACTCAAAAAGTATTCCAACCCATTTTGTTCGCAATATCTTATAATGCTAACTATTCTTTTATGTTCATAAAATATATATGATATGTACACAAGAATACAACAGAAAACTATTAAAATACCTTTTGGTAAATATTCTAAAGAATCATTTTTATAATATATAACTACTGTTATTATACATAGAACAATAAAAACTACCATACTTAAAATTAATTTAAATATGGTAGTAGTTTCAACAATTGATTCATCTATACTCTTAGAGTTGTGGGCATTCATGGTTAATGTTATAAAACTCTAAGAATTGATTTAGAATTTAACTTTGACAGGTTCATTTTTTTCTAGTTCATCCAAAACAAACTTCAATGCTTCTTTTCTAGATTCTTGAGGAGCCCAGACGTGACCGCCGATAAATTCAATCCATTTACATGTCCAATCACGTTTTTCCAAAAACTTTAAATCTTGTTGCATAAGTTTATAGTTGTAATCAGTGGTTCCTGCTATAAATGCACAAATTTTGTTATGGGGGTATCTTTTACGGTTTTCACCCTTTAATGTTGATTCGTGTATATAGCCAACATTTGTTATTACTGCTGCAACTGTATCAGGGTGGAAAAAGCTGAACATATGTGAAGACATTCCGCCACCAGAGGAACCAACAGCAATAATTTTATTTAAATCTATAGGGTATTCTTTAGCAAAGTGATTGTTTAAATCTTCTTTTATTATGCTAAGTTCATGACGAATATCCATGCCGTTTCGTATCACGTTGGAGGAAATAATAATACAGTTGTATTCATCAGCTGCTTCCTGCCATATGTTTATCAATTCTACCCCTCTGCCGCTAGGTGAAAAGCCGAACAATACTGGTCTTGGAACGTATGATTTTATTCCTGTCGGCAAATAAACTTCGTAATTATCAGGGTTGAATTCTCTTGCGATTACATCTTGATTAACTAGAACAAAAGCTATAAGCAAAACAAAAAGCACATTAAATAAACCAAAACGCTTCATTTTAAAATATGCCTCGATTCTTTTAAAATTATCGAAATCATACTTTAATTTTACTAAATATATATTAATTATGAAACTATTTTTTATGAGTTTTATTATAAGTATAATCCAAAACAGATTAAATTAAGAATAATGAGTATTACGAATGATATAACTAAAAATGGCGTTATATTAAACTTTTTATTTTCTATCTCTTTATCTTCTTGATAGACATCAAAAATGGAAATGCTTTTTTCTTCTAATCTTCCCGCTTCCAGATATAGTGTTTTTTCGCTATTACAATAAGCTAAATCTTTGTTTAAAAAATATGAAATATTTTCTGCAGTTTTCATACTGTCTATATAATCATCTTCAGAAAATCCAAAAGAATAAAAATTAACTACTTTATTATTATTTAATAAAAAAGAAAGATAGTATTTATGATAACACTGAGTGTCAGTGTGTTCTTCAACTGGTAATCCTTCATATAATCCATATCTATCTCCAGGATTTTTTATTTGAGGAACTACGTTATTGCCTACTTGCATTATTTCATCAAAACTTATTATATTTTTTCTTCTCCTTATATTAAATACTTGATTTAAGTCGTAAATAAGTCTGTTTTTAAAATCAATTACTTTATAAGTTGTTATATAATAATTTGCCAATAGGACTAAACCAAAAGTAAGAAATGTAATAAAAATGCTTTCTGTTCTTGTATATCTTTCTCTTAGTATATATACCAAAAGCATATTTAAAGCATAAGGGAATAAAAAAATATCATTAGTTTGATGTTTTTTGCAAAATCTGATTCTATTTCAAAGAGTATTTTGTCGTCTTTAATTTCTATTATTTTACTATTACTTTTATTTCTATTTAATAAAAAGTTAAAGCTATCATAGAGGGTATTATCTTGCATCTTTTGAATCTTTTTTTGAACAGAAATATATTAATGAACCTGATAGTAATATAAAAGCAATTAATCCACGAGAATCACCGTCTTTATGGTTTTCGCTGGAAACTAATTTGCCGTCTTTTATAAACAGATGAGTTTTCTGATTCTTTCCTAAAGAAACTTTTTCTTCTAATTCTTTGCCGTTATAATTGCATTTTACAGTATATTCAACTTCGTTTGCAGATACGAAAGCGGAAGAATCTGTTTTATAATAATTCCCATTAAAAGGCTGACCGTTGATTGTCATATTATTTAGCTGGCTTTCAATGTGAATACCAGGTTTGTTGATTGGGTCAAGAACAGGAGATAAAGTATCGTATAGACCCATCGCAATCATCATAAACACGCCTAAAAGTGCAGCACCAGCAATTAAACCTGATGAATATAGAACACCTGATTCACGTTTTTCATCAATTTGAGGGTCGTCTTTCTTTCTGTCTACCCACCAGCGAATTAAACCGCCAACCATAATTGGAGTTGAAACAGATATTGGAAGGTAAAGACCAACTGCAAAGCCTAGAGAGTTTATTCCCAGCATTTCAACAACCAGAGATATAAAAGCTCCGCAAATAACCAAAGCCCAGGGTAAATTGCCGCCAATAACTCCATCAATAACTGTTCTCATAAGATTTGCCTGTGGCGCATTGAGTTCTCCACGAACAATGCCGTCTTTAAGCAAATACATTACGAAACCCATTGTAAGACCAGCAGTGATAACGCCAATCAATTCACCCATCTGTTGGTTTTTTGGCGTAGAACCAATGAGAAAACCTGTTTTTAAGTCTTGTGAAGTATCTCCAGCGATAGCAGCAGCTATACAAACAAAAGCACCTACTGTTAAAACTGCTATTTTAGCATTTGGCATAGTTGACAAACCGCTAATTACAAATATTATGCTTGTCAGTAAAAGGGTTGCGATAGTCATTCCTGATATTGGATTTGAAGAAGAACCTAGCAGGCCGACTATTCTAGAAGATACTGTAACAAAGAAGAATCCGAAAAAGACTACTAAGAATCCTGCTACAACAGATAACCAAAGACTATCTACAAATACGAGGGTTTTCATATATATAGCTAAGGCTATAATAAGTATAGCTGAAGAACCAAAAACTATTTTACTAGATAAATCAAGATCGGTTCTTTTTGAAGAACTTTCACTGTTGTTTCCTAACGACTTGATACTTGTTCTGAAAGTATTAATCATCATAGGAATTGATTTAAGTAATGAAAAAATACCAGCAAAAGCTACACCGCCGGCACCTATGTATTTTATATAGTTACTCCAGATGTCTCCTGCTGACATATCTTTGATAAGTATATCTTTTGCAGGGAGAATAGAGACGGTAGAGTATTTGCCAAATAATGCAATCAAAGGAATAAGAACAAGCCAGCCGAAAATCGCTCCACCTAGCATTATAGCAGCAATTTGAGGCCCTATTATGTAGCCGACACCTAGCAATTCTGGTGTAATTTCGCCAGATATTTCAGCTTTTTTGTAACCAGGAATCTCTGTACAGATTTCTTTACTCCATAACCCAAAAAGATTACTGTGCATTAATGCTTGATACAATGCACCTATGCCCATGCCCCAAAATAAAGTTTTTGCTTTTGAAACATCTCCTTGCCCAGAAACTAGCACTTCTGCACAGGCGGTTCCTTCAGGGTAAGGTAATTTGCCATGTTCTTTAGATATAAAGCTTTTTCTTAATGGAATCATAAATATGACGCCGATTAAACCGCCAATAATAGCCATGAGAGCGATTTCTAGCTTAGAAACTTCAGCTCCCCAAATAAAAAATGCTGGTATAGTGAAAATAACGCCTGCTGCTACAGATTCTCCTGCGGAACCAATAGTCTGAACAAGATTTGTTTCAAGAATAGTACCTTTTTTAAAGAAAATCTTGAAAATCGCAACAGCCATAACTGCTGCAGGAATCGAAGCTGATACTGTTAAGCCTACTTTCAGACCCAAATAAGCATTGGCGGCACCGAATATGATTCCTATAACAATACCTATAATAATTGCTTTTAAGGTAAATTCATCGGGGCTTTCAGAAGCAGGAACAACACTTGGGTATTGATCTCCATCTATTTCTTTGTAAGCCAAAGGTGATAATTTGCTATTTTCAACAGATTCTTTATTTTCTACAGGTAATGTTCCTTTATTTTCACTCATCAGAAGTTCTACACTCCATATTATTAATTGTGTACAAATCTATTATAAAATTAGTATAATATTTTATCAAGAAAAGATAAAGATTGTTTCTCGTATGTTGTTATTAGTAGTTAGTATATGTTAATATTTTGCAATTCATAATTACGAGGTTATTGATGAAACAAGAGAAAACAGAACTAGTAGAATATAAAAACGATAATTTGAACAATAATGGATCTGAAATACCGCTTTTGGATAAAGAAAGAGTTAAGAAAAAACTAGTATTATCATCTATAACAATAATTCTTTTGTTAGTATTCAGTTCTTTTTTTTATGTACATGGCGACAAATTATATTTTGATGAAACTAAGTTTTTAATGAATACCTTTTATACTATTAAAGTTTATGGTATTAGAGGCTATTTTGGGATGAAAGCGGCATTTAAAAAGATTGATGAAATAGAAAAGACAACTTCTTTTTATGTACCTGGTTCTAGTTTGTACACTCTTAATAAAACAGGGAAATATACATATAACTTAAATAACAAACACGGCATGGATCTTTTACAAACTATTGCTATGGGTGCGAAATTTATGTATGAAAATACAGATGGCTATTTTGATCCTAGTTTTGCAGCTTTACATGAGATATACGGGTTTCATACTCCAGATAAAACAGGTAAATTACCTAGTGATTCTCTTTTGAAATATACTATGCTGAAATGTGGCTATAATCATGTCTTACATCTTAAACAAAATGAAATGACTCTTAATGAGGGAGCGATGATTGATTTTGGCGGTATAGTAGGAGGGTATTCTGTTCTTGCTGCAAGAGAAATATTAAGAGCTTCTGGTTGCAAGGCTTTTCTAATAGATGATGCTGGTGATATATGGTTTGAAGGTGAAAAGCCAGATAAATCTCCATGGTTAATATTTGTTAAAGACCCTCGTGGCGGGTTTCTTGCAAAAATTGAATCAAAAACTCCATTAGCTATTTCAACTTCTGGTGATTATGAAAGATTTGTTGTGGTCGATGGAAAGAAATACGGTCATATTATGGATCCCAAAACGGGAAAGCCAGCAGAATATTATGATTCTGTAACTGTTGTGACTTTAGATCCTATTCAAAGTGATGTCTTAAGCACAGCGTTATTTGCTATGCCCCCTGAAAAAGCATATAAATGGGCGGAAGACAAACAGATTGCAGCTTTGTTTCTTGATAAGAAAGGAAAAATTACCGTTACAACAAAAGGGTATCTTTACTTTTCTGATATAAAAATGGATGATAGAAAATTGAGTAAAGAGTAGGGAAGAGGGAAGAGGGAAGAGGGAAGAGGGAAGAGGGAAGAGGGAAGAGGGAAGAGGGAAGAGGGAAGAGGGAAGAGGGAAGATAGAGTATGGTTCATGGCGTGGTATGTGGTGGAAGAAAAGTGACGATTGTTGCTTTAGAGTAATGGTTATATAATAATAAAAGCATTATGAATACTGAAAGATACGTTTCATTAAAGAAATCTGACTGGTACATAATATTAGCATTGTTTCTGTTATCTGTAATAATATTTGTTTCATTAGCTTTTACTAGAAATAAAAAGGTTGTCAGTTATCAGATAAAGCATTACGTTGGAAATCAGGAATATATAGAGAGGATTGAACCAGATAAGCAGACTTCAATTGTCGTACATGGTAAGTTAGGAGATATGATTTTAAATTTTGATATGGAAAAAGGAGCGAAAGTTGCTTCATCGACCTGTCCCTGTCAAGTTTGTGTTAATTCTGGCTGGTCAAAATACGATGCTTTAGTCTGTGTGCCAAATGCGGTAATAATTATACCAGACAGAATAGATTCAGAATCTGGCAATAGTGCTGATGCTGTAACAAGATAGGAGATTTTAATCCATACTAGTTTTAAGAATTTCTAATAGATAACAGTTCATAAAGAGGAAAAGTTCTATTGGTTCTTCCTTTAATACTCATGCGTTCTATAAAATTTAAACGACCAGCACCATGAAGCTGTCTAATACTGTAAGGGCAAACAAGGATACCGGTGTGTGTGGCTTTATGAGCTTGAACTTTTAATCTGGCAGCCAGATTTACCGGATTGCCTATAACGGTGTAATCCAGTTTGCCACTTCTAGAACCTATTTTCCCTGAAACTGCATCGCCAGAACCTATGCCCATATATATCTTAAAATCAGGTAATTCATTTTTTAATCTTTTATTTATTTCTAATGCAGTTTTGCAGGCATTTAACACAATATTTTCTTCATTACATACTTTTCTAAATACTACCATAACAGTATCTTCAATAAGTTTATCAATTTGACCATTATATTTTGTAGAAATTTCATCAACCGCGTCTATCATATTACCGATTATTTCTGTAACTTCGTCAGGTGTGTATTCATTTAATTCTTTTTTACTTTTTAAAGCACAGAATAAAACAGCGACAGGAATTCTTTCCCCACTAGGTTGGAGTTGTTGTTCAATGTTAGAAGAGACTTCATTTATAACTTCTTTTGAAACATAGCTGCTCATCTTTTCTTTTTGCAGTAAAGCATCTGTCATTGAATTGAAACCATTACAAAGATTCTCAAATTCATCTCCTGAATTCCAGCTGATTTTATTTGAATAATCGCCTTCTGCAATTCTTTCTGCCCCTTTTTGGAGTATTCTTATTGGTGCGACGATCAAACCACTAAGTATTATTGAGAGTGTAAGAATCATTATTATGATGTAAATGCCTATATTTTTGAGATTTATTTTATTACTGATATTGTCTTGTTTATTTTTTTCTGCAGAAGATATAGCTATTGCATTTATTCTGCTTAAATATGTGCCTGTATTTATTGTATTATCTTTTTTCCATGTTTTTTGAGATCTTTCAGATAAAATTTGTTCTAATTTCGGCATAATATTTGAAATATTCATATTATTAGTCATTATCATATCGTTTGATTCAGATAAATCTCCGTTTCTTTTAACAGGAACAACAGCATTTCTGATGATATAGTCTCCCATAACTTTTTGCTCGAATAATTCTGGCATTTGTGTTTTTATACTTTTTAATATTTTTTTATTTTCAAATTTAACTAAAACGGACCCTTTTATTTTGTCTTCATGAAGAGTATTTCCATAAATAGGAAAGAGTGAATAGAGAGAATTGGGTTCGTTAGGGATCGAAGTATGAATTTCGCCTATATTAGACATAACAGTAGATATAGAATGAGGTTGAAAATGGTATATACCCTCTAAATCACTAGGATCTTCTATTTTTGATAAGACAGTTTCACTAAAAAAGTTACCAACAGTATCATCAAAAAGCTTTTTAGCATTTATCCCTAAAGCTAATAAGGCGTCATTAGGTTCAGCTTTGATTATATTTTCTTTTCCACCGAGATAATTATAAGATATAAGGTTAGCACCACTAGTTTTTATCCAATTATTTAATTTTTCATTTAGTTTTTCTGCTGATAATCCATTTATTTCATTACGTAATTTTGATACTTCTAATTCTCTATTGCTTATATAAGCTTCTATTGCTTTATTTATAACTTCAGTCTGCATTCTGGTATATGTTTGAATTTCATACTCAGAGTATTCTTCTTCGAAATACTGATTATAAAAAGACGCTATAAAAAAAGAGGCAAAAGGTAGTAAAACTGCTGCTAATACACAGATTATAACTCTTCCGAGAATATGTATATTGGCGACATAACCATAAATTCCTATTTTTAAAAGTCCAAAAGTTGCAAGCAACAATAAAAGTAAAGTTGGGAAACGCAGTCTCTTAATGATAGAACGCATAGGGTGTTCCAGCTTATCGTTAGGTATCGTTATTTTGATTATTGGTTCTTTTTCTAATAATTCTTTTAAATATAAAGGGTAATATGTGTCTAGGGTTCCGAGTCTCAAAAGCATTTCTTCTGATGTTTTTGAATAGATAGACAAGCCTTCTTTTTCAACTAGCTGGTAACGGAAAAATATAGGGTCTAATTTATCTGAGATAGTTTCAATTGATTTTTTATTCTTAGAAAAGAGCAACTTATGGTTAAAGGTTTTATTTGATTTTAATATTGCATGTTTAGCAATTTTTTTCAGAGATATATCTTTAACTTTGAATAAGCATAAAAACATTTGTTTATTTGTCGAACTATTGTAATCAAAACTTTTATAGTAAGCTACAATTTTACCTAGGTTTGGTTTCCCAGAAAGTATGGGGATAGCATTTTCTGGCATAAGATTTATTCCACCAGCAGCATGGAGAAATGTTTCTAAATAAATAATACTTCTGTCTTTATTTTGATTTTTTTCATTTTTTGATGAGTATGCTAGAAGAAGATTTTTTAATGAATACTTTGAACGTATTTTCAAATCATTATCTTCTTCATTAGATACATAATAATCACAATAATTCTTAGATGTATTATAATAGTAAAGTGCTAATACCTTTGTTTCAGTCTGATTTTCAATAGCTTTTGACAGCTTTAATGCATTGAGTTCATCTTTTTGAAGATCTTTATTTGGGAACTCAGAGAGTTTTGATTCTATATAATAAGAATATGTAAGTTTGTTTTTTAATTCATTAACTTCATCTATTAGTTGAATTTTAGCTTTTGAAACTATTCTTTTTTCACTTTGTTCCAATAGATATTTAATAGAAACGGTTAAGCCCAGATAAGGCAAAATAATCAGGAAAAACCAGATTAAGAAAATAAGAAAAGGATTGGATGATAATCTGGTATTTATGTTTATTCGTTTGAACTCTTTCAAAGTTTGAGCTCCCTGTAGAAGATTTCAGACTCTTTATTTTCTGAACAGAGTTCGATTTTGTTTTTTACACATTCATAAGTGGGTTCGTCTATAAAAACTTTGCTAGATATTGCTTTTTTTGTCATAGATTCTAAGTTTTCAGCTGTTTTTAGTATATCGCCTATGAGTAGAAATTCGCGTCTTCTTGCTTTTTTTCCGGCGAAACCTATCATAACTTCTCCAGTAGCAAGTCCAATTCCGTTTTCTATTGAGAAAAGTCCTTTAGAAATTCGTTCCTTGTTAAAATTACTTAACTGTTCTCTCATTTCTAAAGCGGCTTTACAAGCATTTAAAACATAATCTTTATTTTTTTCTTCATAAAAAGCTGCTGAGATGGCATCTCCAACTATTTTTTCTATTGAACCGCCATACTTGATTATGGATTTTTCCATTAATGTAAAATAATCATTTAATAAACTTACTACAGCTTCAGGGCTGTTTTTTTCTGAAATAGTAGTAAAACTTCTAATATCAGAACTTAATACAGTAACTTTTGCTCTAGTTATTTTTTTGTCTGTTGGGTTTTCTAGGCTGGTAAACAATTTATCAGAAACAAATCTTTTTAGTTTTTCTCGTTCACAGAGTCCAACAGACATTTTATTGAAAGAATCGGATAATTCTTCCATTTCATCGCCTGAATTCATATTTATTTTAACATTAAGATGACCAATACTTATATAATTGAGAAATTTTGAAAAAGAATTAATCGGTTCTAACAATGCTCCAGAGAAGAAATCGGAAAGAAAAACAACTGCTATAATAGAATAAAATAGTAAAAACAAAGTTATTATTTTCCCGTTGATAAAAATCATTTTGGTTTTAGTAATCAAGGCTGCACTAACAATAATACTAGGGTTATCGCGATAATAACGCCAGTTTATCAGATAATAATAATTATCATCTTCTTTTATTTCACTTCCAGAGCGTTCTTTGCCTATGGCTTTTCTCACTGCTTCTAACTGTAAATTCTTAAAGGGATAAACGTCAGGCTGATGTATTTTTTCTCTAAATTCACTGGCATTTCGTTCAAACAAAGCATATTTAACTTGGGCATTTTCAAGATTCTGTTCTAATAGATTGTTATAATTTTCTAACAGTAATGTATTAAACCTATAAGCCATTATATCTCTCATATTTAGAAAACTATAAACGAGAGCTCTAGGCAAATTTGGGTTTTTTTCCGGAGTTAATAATTGATATACAATTTTATCTTTCAAGGTTAAGCTTTCACTTTGAATAAGATAGCCTTCTTTAGCTAAAATATTATGGCTATTATGGTTCTCGAAATATACTTCCGTTATGCTTGAATATTTTAAATTTTGATTGCTATTATTTTGGTTTTCAGAAGTATTATTATCTAACAAATGCATATCCGACATAATACGATATAGATTTATAAGTTTTTTGAAATGAACTGTTTCTCCATAAGAGTTTTCAGAAGAAAAACAAATATTTTTGCCATTTCTATCTAAAATGATAGCATAAGCAATGTTATTATATATGCTATTAATATCACTTTTAAAAATACGTATTAATAAATTTAGTGCTTCTGAGTCTTTTTGTATTTTTGCACCATTTTTGGAAAATCTTTTAATAAAATAATCAGGTTTATACTTAAAATATGCATCAGATATTATCTTTTTATGCTTAAGCATATCAAAAGTTAAATTATCGACCACATCATCTTTTATTTTTTCTAATAAAGTCATTCTCTCATTAATCTTGTTTTCTATATTTGTAATAATTATTTTTTCTTCATTTTTTAACGTTAGATTTAAAATTATGAAAAGTCCTGTCATAGGAATAATAACAGCTACTAAAACTATTATTTTTACTTTAAAAGTTAAAGATAAATTAACCTTTATGAAATTGAGAAAAATATTAAAGATATAAATAGTAAGACCTAATATTATAATGCATATGGCTATGATTGTATATTCTTTATATTTTGTATAGTAGTTATTTGTTTCTGATTTATCTATACTTAGTTCTAACGAATGATTCTTTAAGTAAAGTAAATAATTCTCACATGATTTTTTATCACTTTCTTTATGTTCTTGAACAAAGTTATAAAAATAAAAAGGGAAGGGAGAATAAAATCTTATCTTATTTTCAGAATAATCCCAAGTAGGTTTACTAACTTCTTTTTTTGAAATGTTTCTTTTTATTTTTGATAAATTAGAATTTTTACATGCAGTATATAGTATTTTGTTAATTAAAATATCTGAACTTTTAACTAAAACATAGTATAACCCTAATATATTGTTCCTATTTTTATCTGTATTAATGAAAACATTATAATACTGATAAATGTCATTATTTCCAAAGTTATTGGAAAAAAAAGAAATACAGTTGTTTGATTTTCCTATTTCTTTATAAAAAATACTTATTTTTTTTATGATTTCTAATGTAAAAGAATTCTTAAAATCAACTATTTCCTTTTTTAATTTATCTTTATATATTTTGTTGTAATTTATTATATTTATATTTTCTCTTTTAAAAATATTTTCTGATGATGGTAATAAAGGTTTATACCCATTAAAGTTTAATGCTGAATTTTCTAGAAATCTAAATAATATTGAGCCTATACAGGAATATAAAAATCTATTTTTGTCATCCTTTCCTTTAAGAATTGAATTATTGTCGTCTATATCAATATTTGTTAAATCATAACCAGAACACACGAAAATCATTGGTTCAAAGCCATATTTTTCTTTTAAGAAAGCTTTGGCATAATTAATAAATCCTTTTCCTATAAAATTAGGCTTATTGTTTTCATCGTATGAGTAAGTGTATTGAGTGTCAGAGAAATTTGGAAATTTAAAATTTTTTTCTAGATCCTTAAATGCTGTCTCTATATGAGTTTTTGGCTTCAAATCTTCTTGGAAATTGTTCATTTCACCAAGTAATTGTTCTTTTATCAGTTCAAAAGAAACAGTTTCGTATTTTTGCTCTAATTCTCTAAAATAACCATAAAGATAAATCAGAGGAATTAGAATCAGAAAAAAGATAGCTGTGATTCTTATGTGAAATAACGTTTTCATGATTGGTTTCTCAAGCCTAAGAGTTCATAGAGCGGGAAAGTTCTTTTTGTTCTGCCTTTAATTTCTATTCTTTCTATGAAATTTAAGCGACAAGCTCCATGTATCTTTCTAATACTGTATGGACAAAGGAGAATTCCTGTATTTTTAGCTTTATAAGCTAGAGCTTTTAGTCTAGCTGCTAAGTTTACAGGGTCTCCGATAACCGTATAATCTAATTTACCATTTTTTGAACCTATTTTGCCAGAAACAGCTTCTCCAGAGGCAATACCCATATTCATCATGAATTCTGGAAGTTCTTTTTTCAATCGTTGATTTATTTCTAATGCTGTTTTACAAGCATTTAAAACTATGTTTTCTTCGGAATTGGTTTTTCTGAATACGACCATGATTGTATCTTCGACAAGTTTATCAATCTGACCATTGAACGAGGTAGAAATTTCATCTGTGGCATCAATTAAACAACTGATAATTTTGGTTACTTCTTCTGGAGAGTATTCACTAAGTGGTTTTTCTCCTTTTAAAACACAAAACAAGACTGAAACAGGGATTCTTTCTCCGCTTGGCTGGACTTGAACATCAGAGTTTAAAGATACTTCTTCGATAACTTCCTTAGAAACATAGTTTGTCATTTTTTCTTTTTGCATCAATGCTTCTGTCATGCCATTGAAAGCATTACAGAGATTTTCTAGTTCATCCCCTGACTTCCACTCTAATTTTTCTGAATAATCTCCTTTAGCTATTTTTTCTGAAGCTTTTTGTAATTTTCTAATTGGTGTGACTATAACTCCGCAAAGCAGGATAGAAAGAGAAATAATCATCATTGTTGTGTATAAAACTATATTTTTTAAGTTTAATCCAGAAAGGGTATCGTTGGAATTTTCTATCTTTTTTGCCACACTTGCGATTATTGCGTTAACTTTATTTAAATAATTTACGGAATTAACAGAAGAGTCGGTCATCCAATTTTTATAAGATTTCTTTTCGGTTATTTCATTTAAATTTTGCAAAAGTTTAGTATCTAAAGGAAATCCTTCTGAAAGTAGCATTTTGTCTTCTGTGGGCAATAATCCTTCTTCATTAACGGGAATAATAGCATTTCTAACCACATAATCTCCCATAGTCATAATCCTGAATAAGCTTGGCATTCTAGTTCTTAAGCTATTTAATAGTTCATAGGTATCAAATTTAATAAATACTGTTCCAATTACTTTATCCGCTTTCTTTTTATCAGAAAAGATTGGGAAAAAGGCATATAAAGAATTAGGTTCATTCTCAACAGAAGGGTATATTTGACTAATATTATTAACTATTTTATCTAAGCTGGAAGGTAAGAAATCGATATTCGTGTATTTGTTTTGTAATTCTGAAAGATCTTTAACTTCTGATATGTCAATTTTTTTATTAAAAGCGGTCTGAAACCCTTGATCTTCTATATATTTTGTTTCTTTTCCATATGAGGAAAGATAATCTTCTGGGTCCGCTTTAATGATTATTTCTTTATCGTTTAAATAATTATATGAAATTACACTTGCTTTATATTCTTTAAGCCATTCAGATAGGAGAGAATGCAGTTCTTCTTTTGATTGCCCAGATATTTTATTTTGTAGCTCAGAGATAGCTAATTCATTATTTCCTATATAAGATTCTATTGCTTTATTGATTAATTCGGTCTGAATTTGTGTGTAATGCTGAATTTCACTTTCAGAATATTCTTCTGTAAAATATTGATTATAATAAGCAGTTAAAATAAATGATGAAAAAGGCAATAAAACAGCTCCCAATACACATAAAACTACTTTTGATATTATACGCGTATTGCTAACATATCCATAAATTCCAATTTTTATTAGTCCAAAAGTAGTTAACAATATAAGTAACAATGTTGGGAAGGAAAGAAATTTAATAATTGCTCTCATTGGATGTTCTAGAGCAGAATGTTTTATAGTAACCTTTAAAACAGGTCTGTTTTGTAATAACTCTTTTAAATTTAAGGGGTAATAGCTGTTTAAAGTGCCTAATCTGATCAGCATCTCATCAGATGCTTCAGCTAGAATTGATAATCCTTCTGTATTTCTTACAAATTTATAATAGAATTCATTATTTTTAATATCGTAGTCATAGTCATCGGCAGAATCACTTATGCTTTCTTTATCACTAATTCTGACAATCTGTCTCTTATAGTTGTTTATAACTTTTTCATTAATTGCATTATCTATTATCTCTGTAAAAGGTATGTCTTTTTCTCTAAAAAGACATAAAAACATTCTTTTGTTGTTATCGTTTGTTGTGTTGAAAGATTTGAAAAAAGCTAACATCCTACCCAATTTCTCTTTACCAGACAAAATCGGAGTTGCTTTTTCAGGCTTGATGTTTATTCCACCAGCAGCATTTAAAAATTGCTGGAAATAGATAACATTTTTGTTTTCTATTCTTTCATTATTTTTTATCGAATCGTAGGTTAAAAGAAGATTTTTCATGGTTTGTTCTGAATACATACCCAAATCTTCTTTGAATTTATCTGAAATATATGAGGCAAAATAATTATTAGAGGAATCTAAATAAAACAAAGCCGTAACATCTGATTTTGTTAGTTCCTTTATAGTTACTCCCAGTTTTAAAGCATTTAAACCAATAATTGATTCTACATTGGCGAGATCAGACATTTTTCTTTCTATATAGCATGATGAATTCAAATCTTTTTGGAAGTTACCTACTTCTTCTATCAGCTGTATTTTTGCTCTTTCAAGCTGCCTTTCTTCGCTTTCTGTCAGCATTATTTCAACAACATATGATAAGACAACAAATGGAAGAATTATAAGTAAAAACCATAATGAGAATAGTAGAAATGGTTTTGCTGTCAAATTTGCTCTGATTATTTTTTTATTTAATAGATTCATATCTTGAGTTCTTTGTAGAAAGGATCATGGTTACTATCGTCTTCGCAAAAATCCATATGGTTTTTTACGACAACATAAGTTTGTTCATCTATAAAAATTCTGCTTGATACAGCATTTTTAGTCATTGATTCTATATTTTTGGCAGATTTTATTATTTCACCAATAAGTAAGAATTCTCTTCTTCTGGATTTTTCTCCTGCAAAACCAATCATAACTTCGCCTGTTGCTAAACCGATTCCATTTTCTATAGCGAATAAACCTTTTGCAATACGTTCTTTGTTAAATGATTCCAGGTTTTTTCTCATTTCCAAAGCTGCTTTGCAGGCATTAATAACATAGTCCTTGCTTTTGTCTTCGTAAAAGGCTGCCGATATTTCATCCCCGATTATTTTTTCTATAGAACCACCAAATTTGATAATTGATTTTTCCATTAAAGTAAAATAATCATTTAATAAACTAACTACCTCCTCGGGTTTGTTCTTCTCAGAAATAGTGGTAAAACCTCTAATGTCAGAGCTAAGCATAGTAACCTTTGCCTTAGTGATTTTTTTATTATCAGAATCCTCAATACTAGAAAACAATTTATCAGAAACAAATCTTTTGAGCTTTTCTCTCTCGCAAAGTCCTTCAGACATTTTGTTAAAAGAATCTGCAAGTTGCTGCATTTCATCTCCAGTTTTCATTTCTACTTTTATATTAATTTGCCCTAAACGAATTTCATTTACAAAACTAGACAAAGCTTTTATCGGTTCGTATATAGCTCCGGCAAAAAAATCTGATAAAAGAATCGTAGCAAACATACTATAAATCAATAATATAAAAAAGAGTAAGCTGCTATTAATTATTCTTATTTGAGTTTTGGGAACTATGGCAGCTGCTACAAAAATTAGAGGATTATCGCTATAATACCTCCAGGTTTTTATATAATAATTTTGACTAGTTTCATATATATCGCTACCTGAATTTTTTATTCCTATTGCTTTATTTACCGAATCTATTTGCATTTCCCTGTATGGATAACTTTTATTTTGAGGTATTATTTCTCTGAAACCACTGTCATCCCTCTCGAAGACAGCATATTTAACTTGAGCGAAAGAATTATCTTGAGATAAAAGTTCCTTATATTTATTATTTAAAACAAAATTTACTCTTGTTGCCATTATATCTTTCATGTTTGTATAGTTGAAAGCTAAAGCTTCTGGTGAGTCGGGCTTGTCTTTTGAGGCTAATAACTGGTAAACAATTTTATCTTTTGGAGTTAAAGTATCGCAGGGAATAAGGTGGCTTTCTTTGGCTAATTCATTATTTTTATTATAAGTTTTTAGAAATGAGCTTAGATTATTTTGAACCGAAACATTATGATTCTCAAATTTATGACTTTCTTCCGTATTTTTCCCTAATAATCCCATTTCTGAAAGAATTTTTGCAAGTAAAGTAATCCTATCGACTTTTTCTATTTTTTTATTCTCGTTTTCGCTAAATGCTTTTGCTGATTTCCCAGATTTATCTAATATATATAATTGACTAAAAATATTACTGGTTCCTTCGTATGCTAGTTTATGCAGTATTTGACTTTTATCTATCAGTTTAAAATTATTAAAAAATTTATCTATAGAGGAATTAAATAATAGATCTTCAAGCATTTTTTTATGCTTGAGCAGATCTATAGAAAAATTATTAACCGCATCATTCTTTATTTTATCAAATAACTCAAGCCTATCGGAAATGATTTTCTCAGATTTAGATATTAATATTCTATTTTCGTTTTCCATTCCTAAATATGAAATAATCCATAGACCAGTCATTGGAACTATGACAGCAACCAATACTATGATTCTGATTTTTAAGGAAAGAGGGGTATTAAAATTAACTATTTTTAAGAATATATTAAAAATATATATAATCAAAAGAAAGATTATCACAAACAAAGTGTTTTTTATAATATTTTTAAAAGTTAAGTATTTGTTTGGAATTGATTTCCTTTTAACAAAAACACAAAGGGAATTGTTTTGTATATAATCTTGATAAACTTTGTATGACTCATCATCCCCCGATCTGTGTTCCAATATGAAATTATAAAAATGAGATGGGAAAGGTATTTCAAATTCTATGGTTTCTTTGGTTAAATTCCAAGTGGGTATTTTTATTCCTTTATTAGTTATTTTTCTTTCTATTTTTGTCAATTTGTCTCTATTATTATTAAAACATGCTGAATAAATCAGTCTCTTTATATTTATATCAGAACCCTTGAATAGAACATAATATAGACCTAAGATGTTATTACTTTTATTGCCTTTATTTAAAAAAGCATTGTAATATTCATAAACTCTTTGATTCCCGAACTTATTGGCAAAGAAAGCAAAACATTTATTGGGTTTCCCTAAATTTTTATAAAAAATGGATATATTTTTAATAACTTCCAAAACAAAAGTCTGTTCATTATATTTTTTTAGTTTTTTATAACTTGATTCAAAATTTTCCAAAGTATCATCTACTATAGGTTTAATATTTATAAACTCGTTTTTATTATTATTTAAGCACTGATATATAATGCTGCTTATACAAGAATAAAGGAAAATGTCTTTTTTATCTTTGTCGTCATAGAGCTTATCTTTATCAATAAACATGGTATTGGAAAAATCATTATCGGTTGTTATAAAAACAAAGGGTTCCATATCATATTTTGAACCAAGATAATTACTTGCTTTATATATAAAGTCTTTCCCTAAAAAAGAAGTTTTTTTACCATCGTTAAAAGTATTGTTGTTTAATTCTGAAATATTGAACTGAGTTTCTAAATCTTTAAACGCGTTTTCGATATATTTTTCAGGAAGTAAATCTTCCTGGAATTCGCTCATTTCTTTTAATAATTGTTCTTTTACAAGTTCCTCTGTGGCTGTTTCATTTTTATCTGCCAATTCATCAAAATATAAAAATAAATAATAAAAAGGGATAATTATTAATGCAAATAAAGTTAAAACTCTAATGTGGTTAAAGATTTTCATTGTCTGAATCTTACCTTCAGTTCACAATGAATTATATCTTTCTTTTTTAATATATTTATATAATCAAATATTGGGATTAAATGTTTGCCCATTATTAGAAATATCCATATTTTTTATGATTTACTTATATACAAATTCTTATTTCTTCTCTGAAAAATAAAATGACAGAATAGAAATATTATATATCTTGAACATACAACTTTTCCGAAGCTTTTACAAGCCTATTTCTTCTAGAGTATTCTCATTGGTAAAAAATCTTTACAATTTAATCATGAAATATTACAAAAAAACAATGTATATATATTTTGGCAGTTGATTTTTGTATCATAAAAAGTTAATATAAATTCAATCATGATTAAAAAACATTATATCTACATCTGTTTTATTATATCTTTTTTTATAATTCAATCAGTTTCTTTATTTGCTTTAGAAGATTTTACTTCTAATCCAGTTTTTTTTATTGGTGAGGATATAATTCATCCACAAGGGATGATAATAACGGTTAATGAAATTAAACGACAATCGTCTAATAATAGTTTTGGGTTAGGTAGGGGAAATCAAGTAAAAAAGGACGATTTATTTATAAATTTAACTTTATTAAACAATGGAACTAAAGATCAAAGTATAGATTTAACTAATGATTTCTCATTAAACTTAGGCGCACACGAATATAAGCCAAGTTTTGACCTTAATTCAAGACTTAGAATAGATTCATTAAATGTAGGAGCAGGAACTCAGTCAAGAATAGATTTAAATTTCAAAATTAATCAGAATGAAACAGAACCTCCCGAATTATTATTTTGTTTTCATGATTCATTAGTTAGAATAATATGCGATGAAAAATTAGGGAAAATAGTTACAGATTCAGGATCATATAATCCATCAGATGAGGATATTGCAAAGACTGCAAAGATACTGTTAGAATCAGGTCGTTTAACTGCAGCAAAAAATTTATGTGAACCTGTGTTATTACGTAATCCCAACGATTGTAAATTTTTATTGTTAATGGCAAAAGTATATAAATTAGCCTTAGATGAAGAACAGGCAACATATTACCTTCAAAAAATTGATGTAACTAAAATGAGGGGACCAGATGAAGCAGAAGAAGCTGCTTTATTGGCTATATCCATTGATAATTCTGAAATAGCTTTATCTTTGTTAGAAGCTTATAATGCGGTAGGATTACTTAATGACGACCAGAAGTCTTTATTGGCACGTGCTTATTACTACGAAAATCAACTTGATAATGCCTCGATTATTTTAAATAAGCTTTTTGAATCTGGCTATACAGATTCAAAAGCTTATTTCACAATGGGTAACGTATATAACAAAAAATATGACAATGAAACCGCAATTTACTATTGGGAAAAAGCTGTAGAAAAAGAACCAGATTATTCTGAAGCTTTATTTAATATAGGTGTCGGTTACTATAAACTTGGAGATATAAAAAAGGCAAGAAGTTATTGGGAAAAGGTTATAGATAGTGATCCTGATTCAAAAACTTTGTCAGCTGCTAATTCTGCTCTAAAAGATACTGAAGATATGTAAAAACGAAAGGTTGATTATTAATTTGGTAATTAATTAAATATTATTCTTGTAGTGGTCAATAATAAAAAAGCAAGTTAAGCTGTTTTGGATTTTATGAGAACTGTTTGATTAAATACCTTAATAATATTGATATAATAATATGAGTTCTTATCAAGTTAAGTTACCTGTTTTTGAGGGACCTTTTGACTTATTATACCATCTTATAGAAGAACAGCAGATAGATATTTATGATATTCCAATTGCTCAAATAACTGATCAATATTTAGAGCATATACAAATGATGGAAATTCTCGATATGGAGATAGCGTCAAGTTTTTTAGTGATGGCTGCTACTTTAATTGAGATAAAATCTAAAATGCTTCTTCCTAAAGAAAAACCTCAAGAATTTGAGAGTGGTGATGAATTTATAGATGAAGCCTACCAGGAAGAAGATGCTAGAACACAATTGGTGGAACAGCTTTTAGAATATAAGAAATTTAAGCTCATGGCTCAAGAACTTCGTCTGATGGAGAAAAATGCTTCTAGAATCTATACTAGAAACAGCGACATAGAGCGTCATCCTGAAGAAATATTAGAAATAAAAATAGGTGCGATAGAACTTCTTGATATTTTCCATACAATAGTAAGACGAAGATTAATGCCACCTATTCACAGAGTAGTTCTGAATAAGCTTAGTATTATAGATAGAATAAAAGAAATACGTGAAATGCTTAAAAAGTTCAAAGGAGAAATAACGTTCGCACGTATTTTAAAAAAAGAAAAGACCCGTTACGATACAGTTCTTTCTTTTATGGCGATTCTAGAAATGATAAAAGATGGAGAAATTGGCTGTAGTCAAGATGGAAATTTTAAGCCTATATTCATAACTCCAGTTAATAAAAATAATAAAAACAAAGAAATTGATGATTTTGAAGATGTTCCTGATGACGTTTCAAAAATGCCTTTAGATAAAAGTGTTAAAAAAGCTAATGATGATTTAAAAACTATAAAAGTAAAAGATATTCCTGAAGAAATGCTAACTTTCAAGACACCTTCCCAAATTGAAGCAGAAAGATTAGCACAATTAGAAGCAGAAAAAGAAACTTTAATACCAGTAACTCCTGATTTGGAATTTGTTACAGAGCAAAACAACGAAATACCAGAATCAGAAAATGATATAAATTAATAGAGAGCAATAAAAATGGACGATTTAAAAGAACTAGAAAGAACATCTGAAACAGAAAATATTGAAGAATTAAATCAACTAGACGGTTTAAATGATTCTAACAGTGAAGAAAAAGGTTTATTTGAAGAAAACAATGTTTCGGATTATGATACCTTGTGTGCTGCATTAGATGGATTGCTGCTTGTGCATAACAAGCCTATAACCTATGAAAAGCTTTCAGAAGTTCTGGGAATATCTATGGAAGCAACAGAACAGTTGGTTTTGGCACGTAAAAAAGATTACGAACAAAATCCAAAATGTGGATTACAGATTGCAATATTAGAAAATGGTATTGAATTAGCAACTAAAGCTAAGATTTCTAATTTTATTCAGAAGCTTGATGGGCAAAAGCTGGTTTCATTATCATTGCCTGCTCTCGAAACTCTTTCTGTTATCGCTTTCAAACAACCAATTACAAAGGCTGAAATAGACGCAATACGTGGAGTGAATAGTGATGGAGTAGTAAGTACTCTTTTAGAAAAGAAATTAATATATATTTCTGGTGAAAAGAAACAAGCTGTTGGTAGGCCTAGATTATATTCTACTACTCAAGATTTTCTTTATTATTTTGGAATGAATAGTTTAAAGGAATTGCCTGTTCCGTCTATTGATGTCAATGACGCTCTTGTTCAAGAGGCTCAAAAACAAGATAGTTTAAATCAGCAGAAAGAAATAGAAAAAGATTTTAATACAAGTCAGGGTTTTTTGCCGATAGATGAAAATAACGATGTGGGTGAAGTATCAGCGAATGAATTTGTTGAGGATGAAAAAAAGGTCGAACCTACTTCGAACGGGCAAGAGAATAAATCTTTAAATTTAGTTTATGATGCTGAACCTCAAAATATTGGAGAATAGAATTGTCTTCTTCACCATACCTTAAAAAAGTTTTAGATAACGGAATAACAATAGTTGCTGAAAAAATAGACACAGTGCAGAGCATCGCTTTAGGAATGTTTGTTCATAGCGGTGTAATATACGAGTCTGACAAGATGCATGGAGTGTCTCATTTTATTGAACATATGATGTTCAAGGGCACTTTAAAACGGACTGCAAAGAAGATTGCTAGTGAGTTTGATCGCATTGGTGGGGTTTTGAACGCATTTACTTCCAAAGATTTTTGTTGTTATTATGCGAGAGTTGTCAAAGATAAGCTTGCAAAAGCAATTGACGTATTAGGCGACATGATAATGAATTCAACGTTTCCTGAAGATGAAATAGAAAGAGAACGCCGCGTAATTCTAGAAGAAATCAAAATGTATGAAGACTCCCCAGATGAAATCATACATGAGCTTCTTGGTCAGAATATCTGGAAGAAAGCAAAATTAGGTAGACCAATTCTCGGAACAAGACAGACTGTAGGATCTATGACGAGGGATGATATTTATGAAGTCTTTGAAAAACAGTATGTTACAGAAAATCTTTTAATTTGTATAGCTGGTAATTTTGACTGGGACAATCTTTGTGTTCAAATAGAACATAAACTTAAGAATATGAGAAAAGGTCGATTTTCTCATAAACTGCAGAAAGTTAAGCCATCTTCAGATGCTTCGGTATACGTTAAGAATATGGAACAGGTTCATCTTACACTTGGCACAGAAGGAGTGTCTTTTTCAGATGACAGACGTTTTGCTCTGACAATATTGAATGCTGCTTTTGGTGGAGGAATGAGCAGTAGATTATTCCAGGAAATACGAGAAAAGAGAGGTTTGGCATATACTGTTTATTCATATCACACCTCTTTAGCAAATACAGGATTATTTGGAATATATGCAGGAACTTCGATGGCTCAGCTTCCAATGGTTTTAGAAGTATGCCGTAAAGAAATGGAAAAGTTTAAGGACAAAGGTATTAGTAGCCGGGAACTTAATGCTACAAGAGAACAGCTTGAAGGGAATATGCTGTTAGGTTTGGAAAGCATGACTAACCGTATGAATCGTTTGTCTATGGGCTTTTTATATAATGTTGAACCTCTGGCTCCAGAAGATACATTAGCCCCTTATCTAGCAGTGACGACGGATGAAGTTAATGCTTTGGCCAACTATTTATTAGATGAAAAGAAACTTGCTATAACTACTATAACTCCTACTGCTGATATAGGTTCTCTCTTGGCAAAAGCTGGTTATAGCAGTAGGAATATAGAAATTATAGGTAGCGAAAGGATAGAAAAATGACAAAAGAAAGAATTTCAAGACTGAGAAAGAGATTCTCAAATAATTATGAAGCCGTAGTTATTACAAATTTAAATAACGTCAGATATCTTTGCGGTTATACAGGTTCTAATGGAGTTCTGTTAGTTACAAAGAAAGATGCTTTGTTTTTTACAGATTTTCGTTATCAGGAACAGTCTCAAAAAGAAATTAACGGTTGTGCAAAAATAGTTATCGTTAAAAATGGAGAAGATAAAGCTTTATTTGAAAAAATCAATAGTATGAAAATCAAATCTTTAGGTTTTGAAAAAACTATTGAAGTTTGCAGATTTTTACAATTTGCAGATTACTTTAAAAATGGAAAGCTTATTCCTACAGAAAATCTTGTTGAATGGTTAAGAGAAATAAAGGATATGGAAGAGGTAAATTCTCTTCAAGCAGCTTTCGATATAGCAGATCAGTCTTTAGAAATGCTTATTGCAGATATGTATCTTGGGATGAGCGAAATTGAAGTTGCTGCATTGCTTGAGCTATATATGAAAGTTAATGGTTCTGAAAAACCAAGTTTTGATACTATTGTAGCTTTTGGTTCTAATGCTTCTTGTCCTCATCATCAACCTACTGACAGAAAAATTAAAAAGGGTGATATGCTTAAAATTGACTTCGGAGCTACTTTTAATGGTTACCATTCAGATATGACTAGAACTTTCTATATAGGCAAAGCTCCTGCGAAGTTTAAAAAGATTTATGCTACCGTTTTAGAAGCTCAAGCAAAAGCAATAGAAGCTATAAAAATAGGTGAAGAATGTAAAAAGATCGATGCAATAGCTAGAAAAGTTATTAATGACGCTGGTTATGCGAAAAACTTCGGTCATGGTTTAGGTCATTCTTTTGGCTTAGAAATACATGAAAAACCAGCTTTTTCACCATTGAATCCCAGTAAAATAGAATGCGGTCATACTTACACTGTCGAACCAGGGATTTACATCCCAGAATGGGGTGGAATCAGAATAGAAGACTCTTTCTATGTCCACCAGAAAGGTTTGCATAGGTTTACTAATTTCCCAAATAATTTAATAGAATTGGAATTAAAGAGAAAAAAATAAACTAGAATGCTTGGTTTTGCCAAGCATTCTAGTTCTTACTTAATGTTAAAGTGGATGAATTTTCAAAAAAACAATTAGCAAGAAATTTATCAATTCAAGCAGCTGGTCTTGGAGCAAAACTTCCTCCTATTGAGAAGAAAAAAGAGACCACGCTTTCTAAAGAAATTGATTGTAGAAAATGTGTTCATTTTTTTGTCACTTGGGAAAAAAATTGCCCATATGGTTGTAAGTCATATGGGTTCAAAGGTCCTCAAATTCCCTCTATTGTTGTAAAATCATCATCAGGTGAAAGTTGTAAGTTTTTTAAACAACGAGTATGATTGCAATCTTTTGTATTTTGTGATAATATTTTGCCCTAAAGTTAAGAAAACATTCATTCCTATGTTTTGCAATCGTATTTTTTCTAACGAAAAATCAAAGGCTTGCCGATGATATTGTTAAGAAAGACTGAACCAGCAGAACTGTTCAGGATTGCAAGGAGGCGTTTTAAAAGCAGATGACACAGCAGGGTATTCACTTTATTGGAATCGGCGGTGTTGGAATGAGTGGCATTGCCAGCATTTTCTTACAGAAGGGCTACAGAGTTTCTGGCTCGGATATAAGCGAAAACGATAGAACCCTTAAATTGGCTAATCAAGGTGCACGTATCTTTATTGGTCATAAATCTTCCAATATTATTGATGGCATAGATTGGGTAGTTGTTTCTTCGGCTATCAGTCATAATAACCCTGAATTGGTTGAAGCTCAAAAACGTAAGCTTAATATAGTTCACCGTTCCGACCTTTTGGCAGAACTCTTCTTGGATGCTAAATGTGGAATAGCTGTAGCTGGCTGCCATGGTAAAACCACTGTTAGCTCTATGATTTCTACTGTTCTTACAGAAGCAGGGAAAGATCCAACTTGTGTCGTAGGTGGGCATGTAAAAGCTCTAAACGGTAATTCTTCTTTCGGCAAATCAGGTTTGCTTGTAGCAGAGTCTGACGAAAGCGATGGGACTTTCTTGAAATATTTCCCTCAATATGGTGTTATTACTAACATCGATAACGACCATATGGATCATTATTCAAGCTTAGATGCCATTATTGAAGCTTTTGAAAGATTCGCAAGTCATATAAGTGAATCTGGTGGTCTTTTCCTTTGTGCTGATGATGTAATTGCTCGTAATCTTTCTCTTCCAGAAAAACTTCGCACTATAACCTATGGTATAGATACTGCTGCTGATTTTATGGCCGAAGATATCAGCTATCATCCCTTCGGGTCTAGCTATACTTTAACAGTCGGCGGCAAAGATTATGGTAGAGTAGAACTTTCTGTTCCAGGAAGACATAATGTTTTAAACTCCCTCCCTGTAATAGCTTTCTGCATTGAGATAGGTCTTTCTATCGAAGTAATACTTGAAAGTCTTAAAAATTTCCATGGTGCAGGACGCAGATTTGAAATTAAAGGCGAATGTGAAGGTGTTACCGTAATAGATGATTACGGTCATCATCCAAACGAAATAAAGGCAACTCTTGAAGCTGCCAGTAGCTTAGGGGCAAAAAGAGTTGTTGTAGTATTCCAGCCTCACAGATATTCAAGGACTCTATTTCTTTCACAAGAATTTGGACGTTGCTTCGACAATTGTGACAAGCTTTTCATTACAGATATTTATGCTGCATCTGAAAAGCCTATTCCTGGTGTAACAAGTAAAGTGATTCTGGATCATATGCCTGTTTCTAACAGACGTAAAGTTAAAATGGTCAAGAATGTTGATGATGTTAAGTATATGCTACTTAACTATGTTGAACCAGGAGACGTAATATTCACGATGGGCGCTGGTAATATTACAAGACTCGGCAATGAGTTCCTTGAATCTATGCGTGCAAGGAACCACGTGGTTGATTTCAATAATATTCCAGCAAGTATGGCAGCCGTATAATCGGAGTTTAAAATGGTAATCCTTACTGTTTTAGGGTTGTTTACCGTAGCAGTAGTAATATCTAGTGTAACTGTAACTCTTGGTTTTAAAGTTTTAGATCTTATTAAAGCTAAATACGGTTCTTAAACGACTATTATAAAAAACGCTTTCTAACCTTTAATGAGTAGAAAGCGTTTTTTTTTGAAAATATAGTAATAAACTAAATATAGTGTATAATATTATTTTATAGGAGAGAATATGGCTACAGAACAAAAAAAGAAAAATGAATCTTCTTGTTTTTCAATATTTTTTGAACTTTTTATAGTGATGTTTATTATTGGTATATTAGCGGCAATGGCCATACCTAATTACCCTCGTCATGGAAGTAGATCACATGCTAGACAAAAATCTTGTTATTCCAATATAAGAGTTTTACAAGGAGCTATTGAAATGTACAATATGGACAATGATACTATGATGTCAACATACATCGATTTTGATAAGCTTCAAGATGGTAGATATATAAAAAAAGCAGATGATTATTTTTCTCCAAATACTCCTGAAACAAGTTGTAAATATAATATGTATGGTGATATTACTGATGATGGGCAGGTATATTGCGTTTATCATGGTACTGTAGATAACACTGTTACAGGTTACTATGAACCATAAAATATTATGAAGCTCTATTTTGTTTAAAAACTTTGGCTTTTAGGTTTTGTCTGACTAATAATTTTTTTTTCACGCTATACCTTCTTTTAATTTCAAGGACTGTATGGCAGACGAAAGGCTTGTAGGCTTGAATCACTTAAGCTTTTACAACCCTTTTCTTTTTTTGTAATTTTTGATGTAAAAGGGAGAAAAGGGAGGCTTTACAATTACTAGGAATAGCATTATACTTTAGTTAGAAACATTCAGATGCGCTAACATCTGAATGCCCATAAGTCGCTTAGTTAACAGGTGTAGCAAAAGCTAACACCAAAACGGCGACAACTAAGAGTATTAAGGCTACTCTTTTCACTGTGCAACCTCCTTTTCTCAGGTAAGGTATAGCACTTCGGAACCGCTGTAAATCTAGCTATACGTTTAGGTTTATAGCGGTTTTTCCATTATTGGATTTTCAAAGAACTATTTAAATTAAAAAAAATACTAGAAAAAAAAGGATAAAGGGAGGCTTTACAATTACTAGGAATAGCATTATACTTTAGCTAGGAACATTCAGGTGCGCTAACACCCGAATGCCCATAAGTCGCTTAGTTAACAGGTGTAGCTGAAGCTAACACCATAACGGCGACAACTAAGAGTATCGTGACTACTCTTTTCATCGCTATAACCTCCTTTTATCCTTCAAGGACTGTATAGCAGACGAAAGGTTTGTTGGCTTGCTATACGTGAGCTTTTACAAACCTTTTTCTTTTACTTTTTCGTTTTCAAAGAGCTTTATTATTACTTAATTAGAGTCTAAACTTCGATACTGAAGAGCTTCAGCCATGTGAGAGTCCAAGACTTCTTCCGAACCTTCCATATCAGCTATGGTTCTGGATATTCTTATGATTTTGTCATAAGCCCTAGCGGATAATTTGAAAGTTCTCGCAGCTCCAACAAGCAGTTCTTTAGCCGAATTTTTTACTAAGCAGCTTTCTACAAGATTTTTTGAAGGGAGATGAGAATTTAACAAACCATTATTAGATTTTCTTGATTTTTGTTTGTCTCTAGCCTCTAATACTCTTTTTCTCACAATATCCGAGCATTCTCCATCTGGTTGATTTGCAAGTTCATATGGAGCTAAAGGCGGAACATAAACGTGTAAATCAATTCTATCAAGCAATGGACCAGATATTTTGTTTCTATATTTTTGAATCTGACTAGATGAACATCTACATTCTATTTCTGGGTCATTGGCATAACCACATGGGCAAGGATTCATTGCTGCTGCCAGCAAGAAATTTGCAGGGAATCTACATGTTTGAGTAGCTCTAGAAATTGATACTTGTCCTGTAGTAAGCGGTTCTCTTAATACTTCTAAGACAAAACGTTTAAACTCAGGCAATTCGTCTAAAAATAAGACACCATTATGAGCTAAAGATACTTCGCCTGGGCTAGGAACTCTTCCACCACCAATTAAAGCTATATCTGAAATAGTGTGATGCGGGTCTCTGAAAGTTCTTGTGGTTATCAGTCCAGAACCTGGTGGTAAAAGACCTTTTATACTATATATTCTTGTTACATCCAATGCCTCTTCAAATTCCAACTTTGGCATTATTGTCGGCAAAGCTCTTGCCAACATAGTCTTACCAGAACCAGGAGGTCCAGAAAAAATAATATTATGCCCTCCGCTAGCGGCTATTTCTAATGCTCGTCTTGCAAGATCCTGTCCCTTAATGTTTGCCATGTCATTACAAACTATTTCTTTGCTGATTATATCTTCTGTTGGAACTGGAATCTTTGAAGTATCAGTGGGAACAAGCGGATTATCAGACTTTAAATCATCAATAAATTCTTTTAAGCTATTAAAGCCTATTACTTCAAAATTTGGAATTACCATAGCTTCTCTTACGTTTTGCATAGGTAATACAATGCCTTTATAGCCTTTTTTTACAGCCATTAACGCTATTGGCAAAACTCCTCTTGTATGACGTAAATCCCCATTTAAACTAATTTCTCCAACAAATACGTATTTTGATGTCAAACTAGATGGAATTACTTCTATTGCAGAAAGTACTGAAGTTACTATTGCAAGATCAAGACCTGAACCTTCTTTCCTTAAGTCGGCCGGGGCTAAATTCACAACTAATTTAGTTGATGGGAAAGAGACTCCAGAGTTTTTCAAAGCTGTTCTAATTCTCAACTTAGATTCATTTACCGAAGTGTCCGCTAATCCAACAAGTTCAAATGTTGGTAACCCACCTGAAACGTCTGTTTCTACAGATACTTCTAAAGCTTCAAATCCTGAAATTATAGCCGATGCGATTTTTGAAAACATGTTTTAATTTCCTTTGCTATTGAATTAGGAAATTAAGTAAATAGTTTACTTAAAATTTCCTAATGACTAATCAACCGAAAATTGGAAATCGGACATTTTTTTATGTAAAGAAATGTAAAGATAAATTGTGCTGATACACTTTTAATTATGCCCTAATTAATAACTTGACAATGAAGAGTAATAATTGTATAAACTTATGCGTCGGTTCTTTAATGCCGTACATAGTAATTTCATTTTTGAGGAGACAATGTAATGGCCAAAGGTCCTGTTTCTCAGTTTATTAATCATCATTTTCGTCATTTCAATTCTGCTGCCCTCATGGATGCTGCAAAAGCCTATGATGAACACATTAATAAAGGCGGCAAAATGATGCTTGCTATGGCTGGTGCAATGAGCACAGCCGAACTTGGTCTTTCTCTTGCTGAAATGATTCGTCAAGACAAAATTTCTATTGTTTGCTGTTCAGCAAATAATCTAGAAGAAGATGTCATGAATCTTGTTGCTCATAATCACTATTATAGAGTTCCGCATTATCGTGACCTCACCCCAGAACAAGAACAGGAACTTTTGAATAATCACTATAATCGTGTTACAGATACTTGTATTCCTGAAGAAGAAGCTTTTAGAAGATTAGAAGATCATTTAGTAGATATTTGGAATGATATGAAAGCTAAAGGCGAAAGATTGTTCCCATGGGAAGTAATGTATCGCTTACTTAGAAGTGGTGTTCTTGAACAGTACTATGAAATAGATCCAAAAGATAGCTGGGTTTTAGCAGCCTGCGAAAAGAACATCCCTATATTGGTTCCAGCTTGGGAAGACTGCACAACAGCAAATATATATACTGCTCACTGTATTAAAGGTGAATTCGATGCTTCTAAGTCAATGATTAAAAACGGCATTGAAACAATGATTTTCTTAACCGAATGGTATAAAAAGAATGGTGGCGGTCAAGGCTGCGGTTTCTTCCAGATTGGTGGAGGTACTGCAGGTGACTTCCCAATTTGCTGTGTTCCAATGATGGAACAAGACTTAGGCTGGAAGGGTACACCACTTTGGGCTTATTTCTGCCAGATTTCAGACTGCACTACTTCTTATGGTTCTTATTCTGGTGCTGTTCCAAACGAAAAGATTACCTGGGGTAAGCTTTCACCAACAACTCCAAGATTCATTATTGAATCTGATGCTACAATAGTTGCTCCATTACTTTTTGCTTATGTATTAGGCTGGTAAAGAATAAAACATATCTTGAAAAAAAGCTGGGCTTATAGCCCAGCTTTTTTTATAATAATTTATGGAAGAGACGAATATTAAAGAACAAGCATTATTATTTGATTGTGCTAATAATAAAAGAAAAATCAGGCAAATTACTTTAATAGCTATTTTAGTTGCCTGTGCTGCAGCATTACAAATGTTGGAATCTCCTCTTCCTAGACTATTACCTTGGCTTAAAATTGGTTTAGCAAATGTAATAACTCTTTATGCAATAATTCGTATAAATGGTATTACTGGAATATTTATTGCTACTTTAAGAACTTGCTTAGCAGCAATAATTTTTGGTAGCTTTCTGTCTCCTATTCATATAATTTCATTTTCTGGAGCCGTTTCAGCTGCTATAACTATGGCACTGATTAATAGATTTATTCCAAATTCATCTTTATGTATTATTAGTGTATTTGGAGCTATTTCTAGCAATATAGCACAATTAATTGCTGTTCAATTATTATTTGCTTCCAATTTAACATTCTGGTTTCATCTGGCTTTAATAATATTGATTGGAATTCCAGCGGGATTGGTCGTTGGAAAAATAACTTATGAATTATTAAAGAGAACAGAATAAATTGCTTAGCTTAATTACTAACTTTAATGGTTTCCTGCTGCCAAAGCTAATTTTATTGAGTCTAATCTGATTTCTTTGGTGTCTGCCCTAGAAAGTAAGATGACAGGACACTTTGCTCCTATAATCATACCGCCGGCTCTAGTATTACCATAGTACAAAATGCTCTTTCCTACAATATTGCCAGTATCTATATCTGCACAGACCATAACATCAGCGTTACCTTCAAATTTTTTCTTAACATGTTTGATTTTTGCGGCTTCTTCCGAAATAACATTGTCTAATCCAAATGGTCCATCGACGATGCAATCATCGCCAAAGAAGCCTTGGTCACTCATTTTTGCAAGAACAGCCGCATCTAAACTGCTTTGAATCTTTGTGTTTACAAGTTCAGCTGCCGAAAGAATACCTACTTTAACAGGATTGCAACCGAACTTTTTAGCTATTTTGCAGGCATTTTTTATTATTTCTATTTTGTTTTCAAGAGTAGGTAATGGAATCATGCCACCATCTGTAAGGAATCTTAATGAATCATTTGCTTCATAAACCAAAACATGAGATAGAACGCTAGAGTCTTTAATTCCTGTTTCAGAATTTAATACAGCTTTTAGAAGAATTGGAGTAGATATATTGCCTTTCATCAAAGCTTTAGCTTTACCTAACCTTATTAATTCAACTGTTTTGAACGCAGCTTCTTCCGGGGTTTTCGCATCAATCATTTCAGGCTTAAAACCAGGAGCACATTTATCTATGAATTGCTGCATTATTTCAATGTTGCCAACAAAAATACAGTTTACAAAACCAAGCTTCGAAGCTTCATAAGCAGCGGTTATACTGTCTACTTCTTCAGGCATACAAATAGCCAGTGATACTTTTTTATTTCCCAGTAAATGGTCTATATCTGCAAAATTCATTTATTATGCTCCTTGTAATTCTTTTAAACTTACTTAAACTAAACGGACGTCAATTCAGAGAATAGTCTTAGGTTTTCTTCAAGAAATTTTAAATTATCTTCAAAAGAAAAGAAAAAAGAGTTAATAGTTTTTGAAACTACAAAACAATCATCGTTCCCTTCATAAACACAATCATCTTTTGACTTTTCTTTAAATATTTTACGTATTTTATCACTGAAAAATTCTTCCGCATCGTCTTTGTTTTCAACGCTTAGGACAAATCTATTATTAAATTCATTATCTTGGTTAAACTTAAGATTATTTTTATAATAAAAATGAATATGATTTTTAAAATCAGATTTGGCGGGTGTTGATTTATAGCCTTCACCACAGGTGTATGAAATATTATAATATTGTTTTATGTTAAATTCATTACTTAAAACAAAGAATGGAAAATTAATATTTATTTTTTTTATAATTAAAAGACTAATTGTATGAGAACCAAAACTTCCATTTTCTTTAGAATATTCAAAAGAAAAGTCACAAAGAGTAAATTCGATTCCTGATTTTTCTCCATGTATTATGTATTTATATTTTACTTTCCAGTTTTCATCTGTATCAAATGATATAAAGTCATATTTTGTATTATAAGGAATATTATTAGATTCAGCGATAAAAGTTAAATGATTTTTGTCACAATACTCTTTTATTTTTTTCTTTTTTAAATAAGACCTGATAAATACAAAATATAAGAAACCTAGTGCTACTGCAATAAGACATAAGAAAAAAAATAAAAAATCAGTAAATGTTGCAGGTTTGTTGGAAATCCTAGCACTTGCTGCATAGGAAAAATTTGAAATAGAAACAAATAATAAAGTAATAAACAACATATTATTTTTATAAAAATGACTTATCATTTTTTATTTTTCTCCTATTTCTACTTATTGAAATGAATTTGAGTAAATTAGGCTTAAATAAATATGTGAGATTACCAGAATTTATTCCCTTCAGAGTTATATTCAAAGCCTGCTTTGAATAGGGTTTCTTCTAAGTTTTTTCTGTTAATGTTTAGAGTGGCACAAAGTTCATCTAGTGATGTAAATTCATCTCTAAGCTTCATGTTTACAAAACTTAATAACATCATTGGGTCTTGGGGAAGATTCGAATTATTATCTTTCATAAATCAGATTATTTGGCTACGTAAAGGGTGCAGCAGCAATGTCCTTCATCGCGCATTTTTTTGCATGGACAAATAGTATCTTCATTCTGTTCTGGAACACAGGGGCAATAGCCATTGGTTGTAATAAGCCTTTTGTGTATTGCTTCAACGACTTTTTCGTTGGGATTTAGCTGCATATTGTGTTTTTCTAGATATGGTTTAACATCTGTTATTGTTTTCATTTCTTGGGACCTTTCTCAATATATATAAATAATATCAGAATTTTATGTGTCATACAATCAACAATTAAATATACAATCTATGAAAACAAAAATAGATTTACTTTTTTAATATTTCAAAAATAATTTAACTTTGTTATAATAAACTATTATGAATAAATTAAATAATGAAGAATTTTTACAGCTTGTCGAAAAAGTTATTGCTTTCCATACCAAAAGAGCACCAGGAATTGCTATTTCAGTAGAAATGGTTAATTTAGCAAAAGAACGTTTAGGGGATGTGCCAAAACTTTGTGCAATTGCTGAAACTAGGGCTTGTTTGCCGGATTCTATACAGTATTTGCTAGGTTGCACTATTGGAAATGGAAATTTAAAAGTATTAGAGTCTATTGGACGTTTTGCATTGACTCTATATAACCGCAAAGATGGAAAAGGGGTTCGTATCTTTGTAGATCAGAATAAGATAGACAAAGAAAAATATCCTGAGTTATATAAGTTTTTAAGAAGAGAACGTTCTAAAGAAGTTAAAAATTTCGGGCCAGAAAGAAAAGTCTCTAATGCTCAAGTTGTTAAAGAATTTGTAGATTCAGGAAGAGATATATTCTCTTTAGAAGAAGTTACTATATTAAATACAGAAAAACCACCTATTCTAGAATGTGGCATTTGCGAAAAATGTGGTGAATCATTTACAAAGCAAAAGATTACTGATAAGCTTTGTTTATGTTGTTCTGGCGAATTAGCTTATTATAAATAAGTAATTATTAGAAATTTACTTCAAATAGGTTCAAAAAATAGAATACCGCAGCAATATATTTGTCTATTCCTTTTGCTGAACCTATAGTAGCATAGTTTTTGTCTCTTATGGTTCCATCATCACAAACTTTGCCTATAGTTGCATAGTACTTGTCTCGAACTGTTCCGTCGCTATCAACTTTTCCAATCATAGTATAATTTTTATCTCTGATTGTGCCGTCATTATTGATGTGACCTAAAGATGCATAATTAGAATTTCGAATGGTACCGTCTTTATCTATTTTCCCAATGGTAGAACCATTCGAATTGCGAACAGTTCCATCATTATCTGATCTACCTATAGTTTGATTGTATTTCCCATAAAAGGTTTGAGCATTTGCGGATGCAGATATAAAAAATAAAAAGATTATAAAGAGTAGTTTTATATACTTTTTCACAATATATCCTAAAACTTCATTAGATTAATTCCTGTTAAAGAATCAGGTTCACGATTAATTTCAACGTCAATTGTGTCAATAAATATTTCTCCAGTGACACTTATTATGCCTCTGGTTAAATGCCCGCCCAAAGCTTCTCCTTCATCGTTTGATACGACTATATGAAGATGCAAGTATGGATCACCGTCTTTTGTGGATATATTACCAAGGAGAGATAGTATTTCCATATTTTGGTTAAAACAGTAACCACAATATCTTTTCTTTTTAAAACTATAGAAACCTGCTTCAACAAGTTGAGTTGCACCTATTCCACTAACAGAACCTGCTCTTATAGCCTCTTTCTTGCATACTTCAGTTATAGAAGAAATGATTTCGTCTCCTCTATTGAGTCTAATAACGAATCTATTGCCAGCCTTTTTATATTCCATTTCTTGACCTTTCAAAAAGTTGGGTTACTATATAATACAACAAAATTTATAAAAGTACAACCATATTCATTTTTTGCCCTTTATTTTTGTTTCTAGCAAATGCATCAATTTTTAGTTAAGTTTATTTTAGTGCCTAGTAGCTATTAAAGGCCAAAATTTTCTTGACGAAAGCTTATTCTTTAGTAAAAGACAATATTTCATCTAGTTCTTGTTCTGTTGGTTTATAATTATAGAACAATTCATAGAAGTCATAAAATTCTTTACGGATATCTATATTGAACTTTTCAGGATAAAGAATGTTTCCAAGCCATAAAATACCTATTATTCTATTTACAGAAGGAGGCATATCTAAAACATTATATGGAATACAGGGAACAAAATACACTCTTTTTTCTTTGCAGGCTTTTATGTTTTTCCACCCACTATTTAAACTCATAAGAAGTTTTGTTGCGTCTTTTTCTGTGGGTGAGGCTGAATGTATTCTGTCAGCCAAAAGAATCACATCAGGGTTCCAAATCATGATTTGTTCCATGTTTATAGATATTCTGCCATCTGAGGCATTATCTCTTTCAACAACATTAAAGCCTCCAGCAAAATCTATTATTTCACCATGACTAGTCCCTTGAGCAGAGCTGTTTAAACCCTTAGGTCCCTGAGCATAGTAAACTTTTATTTTTTTAGACTTTTCCAGTTCCTTACAGATTTTGTCAGATTTTTCTAATATTTTTTCGCAGTAATCTGCAAGCCTGTTAGCTCGTTCTTCTTTGTCTAGAATTTTCCCTACAAAGCGGTATACTTCTGGAATAGTCTTTACTTTCATTTCAAGCATTACTACAGGTATACCAGTTGCTTTTTGAAACTGTTCAGCCAAATTGATTGTAGTTGTTTCCAAATAAGTAAACATTATTGCTATATCTGGTTTGGCTGCCATTACTACTTCTCTATTTGCGGAATTATTTCCACCTGTTGTTCCTAAAACTGGCAAAGAATGATATTTCTCCGGAACAACTCTTTTTTCTCCAGGAAGTAAATCGAAAGCCCATCCTGCAAGCATATCCAGATCTAATGTATGCATCAAAATTATTCCTGGTTGATGATTCACATATACTTTGTTAATTTTGTCTGGTATCTCAACTGTTCTTCCTGTCATATCTGTTATTGTTCTAGCTTCAAGCAATACGGAGCAGATTATAAATGTTGATAACAAAAAAATAATTTTAAATCTTTTATTCATTTCGTAATCACCTAATTTGCAGAATAATGTTTATTGTATGTTCTTTCTTTTTCCTAACCTTAGTAAAAGATAAATAAAGAATGGAGCACCAATTAGAGATGTTATGATTCCTAATGGTATTTCTGTTCTCATTGCAGTGCGTGCAATATTATCTACAACTAGCAAATAAGTTCCTCCTATAAGTATGGAAAGAGGTAATAGTCGGTTGTAGTCAGGTCCAGTTAACATTCTGGCAAAATGTGGAATTATCAAGCCAATCCATGCAATTTGTCCACAAATACTTACTACTGTTGAAGTTATTAGTGTAGCTGCTGTTATAACTATCAGTCTTACCGCTTTTGTGTTAACTCCAAGAGCCTTAGCTTCTTCATCACCAAATGTCATAATGTTTATTCGCCATCTGATTAAATAAAGAAGAATTAATCCTGATAAAACTATTGGAACAGCTATTTTTATAGCATCTGTATCAATAGAAGTCAGACTTCCCATTAACCAGAAAGTGATTTCTGGCAGCTGGCTATAGGGGTCAGCAAGATACTTAGCAACAGAAATAAAAGAACCAAACATAGAAGATACAATCATTCCTGCTAAAACAAGTACAAGAATCACATTATATACTCTACCGACCGAAGCTGTAATAAATAAACTCAGGCTTACTGCAACCAGACCAAATAGAAAAGCAGTGACTTGAATTCCAAAAAATGATAGCGAAAAAAGAATTCCAATAGCAGCACCAAAACCTGCACCTGTTGAAGCTCCTAGAATATCGGGAGAAACCATTGGATTGCAGAAAATACCTTGATACGCAGCACCAGCAGCAGCTAATGCTGCACCAGTTATGACAGCGGTCAAAATTCTTGGAAATCTAATGTGGCAGATTACATGGGTAAGCCCATCATCTTTTATAGATGACCAGTCACTTATAGCCATATACAACCATTCGAAAAGCTGATTTAAGCTTATAGGATAGCGACCTAGACAAAAGGAAATAATAATCATTAGGAATAAAACAAAAGCCCATATTTTGATATGGGAAAAACTATTTCGATTATCATTATTAATGATTTGTTTTTCTTCCATTATTAGCTTGTTTTGATTGCAAGTTTAAACCCGCAGAGTAATATTATTCCTAATAAGAGTTTAATATACTTTATACTACTATGCAAATAATTTATTAATGTGATGTTAAGAAATGAGCCGCTTAGTTTCAATTTCGTTTTTCAGTTTTACTAGCAATTCTTTTTCTAAGTTTCGGTCTGCTCCGAAAGCATATTTGTCTATTACAGATAAACCTTCTTCGATAAGGGTTTTTGCTTTTTCTGAATCATTATATAATTTGTAATAATAATAGGCTAATATTCTCTTTGCATTAGAATCCTCATCATTACATATAACCGGTTCTATTTTCCTGAAAAAAACATCAGCTTTTTCTTTATCTATTTCGATTTCAGAATAATAGAAAATCAGCCAATAATAAGCTTGATAATAAATAAGATTTAATTTTCTATTCCATAACATATTAGTAATTTCGTGCGAACCTTTTTCCATTCCTTCTTTTTTATTTAAAGCTAATAGATAATAATAATAAAACAGATAATACAATATCTTTTCTAATTCTGAAGGTGATTTATATGGGAGTTCTTCTAATGGCTTTAAATCGAGATTTGCGAAACTTTCATCTTTTATGAGCAATTTGCTTTTGTCATGGATATAACCTAGAATACCTTTATATAGCTTATTATATATATAATTATGAATTAAAATATGATTAATTGAATGAAATATCATGCCTGTTGAAAAACCTATTAAAAACCATTCTGTTAAATTTAGTGATTCACCATTAAAAAAGGCAACTATTGGTTTCAGCGTCAGAGCAAAAATAATGATGCTTATAATAAGTTTTGAATATTTTTCAGAAGCTGATAATTTTTTTTCCATTAGATAGTAATCTGGTTTAATATTATCGCTATCTATAGTTGGAATATATAAGCAAAGAGGCGAGGGTTGGTAAATGATTTTCACCCACTTATTTTTAATTTTTGTGAAAACTAACCCGAAAAGAGAAATAAATTTTGTTCTGTAACCATATTTCCTGGCAAAGATAAAACTGTACAAAGCTATATATAAGTTGGCTATAATTGTAGAAATAATAAAAAAGCCTGTAATAAAAGCCATTGCTTTTATACAAAAAATTGGAACAGTATAATCAATATTTTTTAGTAAATTTGTTATAATATTACTCATAATTTCCATCTCTATAGCAAGTTATATAAAACTTTTAAGTAATCTTATACTATTTATATTACCATGGCAAATTAAACATAAAAAAAGCCTATCTTGCACAGAATCTCCGAATATACTATTATCTATTAAAAAGATAGTTTGATAGGAGTTTGTTAATGCCCCTTTTTGTTTTAGATGAAGATACAGAATTCCTGGATATAGATGCTGTTGTGTTACCTTCTTTCAAGGGAGTTGATAGATTTTACCGCTTTAATTCTTTTAATGATAAAAGTCTCAATGAATTACTAAAAACTTTTTCAGATGAAGATAAAATACAAAGCTTAACAAAACGTGAAAATTCTATAAAAAGCAGATTGGCAAAACTTATAAAAATAAATAACTCTGGAGAATTAGAAAGAAAATATTCCAAAATTATTAATGAATTAGTTTGGGATAACAAATATGAGCTTCATTACGTATTATATAACCACAATGATGATATTTCAGAAGGTTTAAAAATCTATCCCTGGCTGCTCACAGAACTTGCCAAAATTCCTAAAGACCAATTATACAAAGATTTAGAAACATTATTGATATATTTTAAAAAAGAAGAAAAATATAAGGAACTAGAGAGAAAAACTCAAGAAAAGATAGAAAAATTAGATAACAAAATATTAACATTAAATAAATTAGATGATAAATACGTTATTACTTTTAATGTTGATATAAAGGAACATTTAGCCTCTCCATACAGAAATTATCAATACTCAAATTTATCTAAAATATATGAAAATATAATTAAATTAGCGTTAAAGAAAAAAATTACCAAAATTGCTATTCCTATCATTGATTTTCATGATATGCCTGACTCTAATTATTATATTAATATAGCTAGAGATGAAGTAAGATATTTATTAAAAAAAGAAGAAATAGATATAACTGTTTATTTGCTTCTTACTAATGAAGATAATGATTATTTTAAAGAAAGACAACCTGAAAACATATATGAAAAAATAGCTTCTTTTAAAGAGTACGAAGATAAAAATAAAGTAGAGATAGAAATACAGGCCAAAGAAGCTTTTGAAAAATATAAAGAATATTTAAATAAAAAAAATGAATTTTATAAATTATTAGAGCAAAATAAAGATTTGCTATATTCAGATGAGTATTCTGATTTTAGGGATTCATATAGAAATATTAGGCATAAATTTGATTCTTTTTATATAAAAAATAAAAAACATTACTCAGATGAAGATTATCTTTATTTTTTCTATGATTATCTTTTGTGCATTGATAACGAAGACAGTCTTTATGACAATGAACCTAGAAATGAAATAGATGAAACAGAACCAGATGTTAATAAATTAAAATACTGGGATGAAAATGCTTTCTGGGAAGATATTGATTATCAAAACAACAAATTAGGTATAGAATTTGAGTTATCTACAGATGAATTTCCTAAGTATCGTAGAAATAATGAAAAAATTCTAAAAAAATTAGGCGAAGATTTAAAATCTTGTCTAGCTGAAAAAGAACAAAAATATGAATCAAGAATTCTTTGTGAATATGCGCCTTCTAAGAGAAAAAATCTTCAAAAAGAAATAGAGTCATTAATTGAGGGAAAAAAAGAAAGCTTTTCTCAAATGGTTTTAAGAATAATCAAGAAAACGCATAGAGAAAATGTTGCTTGTTATAAGGCTGCCAATGTAAATAAGAATATTTTTTCGAAAATACTTAAAGATGCTAACGGCGATGAGAATAAAGACGGTACAGCGTATGTGTACAATCCTAACAAAAAAATAGCTTTAGCATTTTCTATTGCTTTGAGGTTAAAATTAAAAGAGGCAGAAGAACTTTTGCAAAAGGCAGGTTACGCATTTTCAGATAGTCCTCAGGATATAATTGTTAAAACATTTATACAAAAGGGAATTTATGACATAGATTTAGTAAATCAGTTCCTTTTTAGATTTAATCAGCCTTTGTTGGGCTCAACTGCGAGAGAGAATTAGCCAAGCAGTGCTTGGCCGTGGTTGGTGTTTGGTGATGAATTGAGAATTGAGAATTGAGAAATGAGAAATGAGAAATGAAGAAATGGCTAACAATATGGATCAAGTAGTTGTTAAATATAAAAAAGTTAGATTTAAATTATTTATTCGGAAAATTTATAACTATATTGTTGATCGTTTAAGAGGGGGAATTGTTTTTGAAATAGTTAAGTTTAGCATTTTAAATTTTTTTAAAAATCTAGATTTTATTTCTCTAAAAAAAATGTTTTATTCTATATTAATTTATTGTTTAAGTGGAACTGTAGTTAAAAATTTAATAGGAATTAATGTTTTTGAAGAAGAATTATTTCCCTTAGAAAATCTATTTACAGAATCTAATAAGAGATTCTGCCATTGGGCTCCTAAGGATAAGCTGAATAACATATTTAAAGAAGGTTTGTTCCCTGGCAAAAATCGTAAATATGTTTATATTACAGATGATTCTGAATCTTTAAAAAATCGTGGGTATTTTTTATATAAAACCTTAAATACTTGTAAAAAAGACATGGTTTTTGTAAGAATAGATATTAACATTACCAAGCTTTTAGAAGAATATAAAGTTTTTAAAATCATCAGAAAACATGAATATATTGTGGAGAAAGTTTCACCAGATTGTTTGATTAAGCATTAGTTGAAATCTTTAATTGTATTGGTTTATTCTACTCAGTCAAATGACCAGCGGTCTGGAACATAGAATTCCATGGCTTTAGATTTTTCGCCTATCCCGATTTTCCAGGCTGTAATAGGAGAAATATAACTTTTGTTTATATCACCATAACCACCAGAAAACATAATTTCGTCAGGATAGTACTTTTTCGCAGCATTTGATTGTTCTCTTCTATAGTTTTCTCTTTCATACAAATCAAAAGCACCAAAAGCATGAAGAGTTTCGTGAGCTATGGTCCCAGCCTCAATAGGTTGTCCCCAGCCACTTTTAAATAACCAGGAAAAATCATGATAATCATCAGGATTAGAGCCTGCATAATCAAGGAAACAATAGGAACGGCCATCTTTATCTATAATAAAATTAGTTACAATATTCTCACATTGTGTTTCGTAGCGAATTTTCTGTTTAAATTCTTTCCCTGTTAAACCCATGCTTTTTAGAACCTTACGAAAACTGCCGTAAGCATCAGGATCATTTTCATTGAGACCATATATCTTATCTATGGGGATCGCAGAATCTCCCAAGGGGTAAATATTTTCAAAAGTAATGGTAGAACCATATTTTTTAGCTTCTCTAGTAAGCCATTTTTCAGCAATTTCCAAATTCTTTTTATAAATCTTATGATAATTGTCGTTTTTCCAGTTTTTTTCAGAAACAAAGAAAGTGCAAACGCAGATACTACCGCTTAAAGTCTTAGCTAAGCCTACATTTTTAGTATGAAGTAAGCCATCTTCAGGAAGAACTGTACCTTCAGGCATGTAAAAGAAAGCATCATTGAGCAGGTTATGGCTTTTGCCGTGTTTACCGCTTTCTACTGACATATCGTGGCTTTTTCTTTTTCTACCAGAATCTTTTATTTCTTTTTGGCTTTCTACTTCCTCTTCTTCATCTTCATCATATTCTGATTCTTCTTCAGAATCTACCTCTTCATCATCTTTCTTCTTGACTCCTGAATCCCAATTAAAAGCAATCATATCACCTTTGGTAAAAGTATTGTCATAGGTATCTGTATTATTTGTAAAATCTACATTATAAGTAAACTTTTCGTTTCCAACTATATATTCATTCTGGTTTTTACTATTGTTAGACAAAACGATAGAAGAAATGCAAAGAAAAGAAGCTACTGATAAAGCTATTATTTTATATTTCATGAAATTTCCTTTATTTATAGAATAGAGATTAGAGGCAAGAGGTTAGAGGTTAGAGGTTAGAGGATTGTTTTAGCTAGTCTTTTTAGGTTTAATTGGTGTGGGGTGTGGTTGGTGTGATTGTTTAATCGAATCTGGATTGCCACTCACTTTTCCCTTCTCTCTTCTCTCTTTTCTCTTTTCTCTTTTCTCTTATCTCTCTAGAAAAGGCTTTCAGCCTTTTCTAGATATTCGGGTCTACTACATGGGTATTATAATTAACATTTGTTGCCCCATTTCTAAGAGGGATGAGAGTAAAAGAAGCCTTTATTTTTCCATTAAAGTAATAGAATTCCATTATTGTCTGACCATTAACTTTTTTTGAGTTACTCCAACTCTTACTAGGGGTATTCGTCGTAAAGTTAGCTTTACAACTGCCATTAATATTAACACTACCGTTGGCCAAGAAAGCAACAGTGTGTTTCATTTCTATTTCATCACCATAAAAGTAAGTTATATATTCAGTCATTGTCCCCTGTGGGTCTAATTTATTAGTAATAGTTCTTGCAGGAGCATTCTTATGGATGTGATAATCAGTTTTTGATACTGGAAGAGATTGATTTTTTTTATCTATTAATGCTTTTATATCTGCAAAACCGCCGCCTTTTGAAGAAGAATCATTGTCGTCATCATCATCATCGTATTCTTCGTCTTCACTGCTTGATGATTCATCAATGCTTTCATCATCGTCATCATCATCATATTCTTCTTCTTCACCTATTTCTTCATCATCTTCACTTTGTTCTTCGTTATCTGTTTCAGCATTATTGCCAGTATTCCAGTTAAAAGCAATCATATCTCCTTTTGTTAAGATATTATCGCTAATGCTGGTTTTATCTTTTGATTCTGTGTAGGCAGATTCTTTTCCGCTATATAAGTAATGGTCTATATCTGTATTGTCACTTGATAGAACGATTGAAGAAATGCCAAGAATAGAAGCTACAGATAAAGCTAGTATTTTATATTTCATGTAATTTCCTTTAGTTAGAGAATAGAGATTAGCGGCAAGAGTTTAGAGGATTATTTTAGCTAATCTTTTTAGGTTTAATTGGTGTAGGGTGTGGTTGGTGTGATTGTTTAGCCGAAAAGCTGGATTGCCACGCCTCTTTCAGAGGCTCGGAATGACATTTACCTAAGAACTTTCGCAGTATTACAAACTAAACAATTCTCTTACCTCTTACCTTTTGTCTCTCCAGAAAAGGCTTGCAGCCTCTTCTAGATATTCGGGTCTATTATATCCCATTTATAATCTATACGCCAAAAATTGTTTCCTTGAGGTGTAAGAGTGAAAGTATATATTATTTTTCCTCCAAAATAAGTGAATTTTGTTACCCAGACATTGCCTTGTTGTGTTGTATTTGATACAACAGTAGGAGGGGTATTTGTCTTATAATTGGTTTTAACATTTCCGTTAATTCTGTATGTACCGTTAGGATAAAAGTTAAGTGTATGTGTTAATATTATTTCATCGCCATAGAGATAGGTTATATATTCTTGTACAGAGCCCATGGCATCTAATTTATTTATAACAGTATTATGAGGTGCATTCTTATGGACATGAAAATCAGATTTTGATTCAGGAAGAGTCGAATTTTTATTTTCCAACTTTGATTTTATATCTCCGAAACCATTACTATTACTTGGTTCGGCATTTCCGTCATAGTCTTCTGTATAATCTGAATCATCGTCGTCATCGTTATCACCGTCAATGTCATTATCGGTATCGTCACCGTCTTCATCGCTAGAATCATCGTCAGAATCATCGTCAGAATTTTCAGCTAATTCTTCATCATCAGTTTCATCATCTGATTCATCATCAACTTCTTCTTTTTTAGAGCCTTTTTCCTTAGTATTAGGACGATTAAGTGCTAATAGTTTTTCGCTATCAGATTCAAGGCTGTCATTGGCTGATTCATTTTGAATTAGAAGAGAAGAGTTTAAATCCAATATAGTATAAATAGGGGCAGAGTATGCACCCAAAGCAATAGATATAAATGCTGCTGTTGTTAATAATTTGTTATTCATATTGTTTCATCCTTTTTTACTTCCTGTTAAGGGGAGATGTCACGCATTGAAAGAGAAGCTTTTTAGTTCACTGTTTTCAACTTTCACTTCTCAATTATTATTCTTCATCGTAGTCATCGTAATCAGAGTAATCTTCATCACCAGAATAATCTTCATCACCAGAATAATCTTCATCGCCAGAGTAATCTTCACCTTCAAGATTCTTGTGAAGATTTTTCTTTGAGTTATCCCAGACACCGATGAAGTGATCTATTGGACAATCTGGCTTACTACCATCATCAGTAGTCATTTTTCGCATGAAGTGTCTGACACCTGTGGCACCGTTCCCAAAATTATAAAGCATTGTAAATTCTAAATCACCCTTAATAATCTGCTTTGCATACTTAGCTTTATTTTCTTCAAAATCTTCAGGGACATCAACATAAACACAGTTTCCAAGCTTTTCATAAATGTAATCGCCTATTTCCTGGTAATCATTTACATAGTCTTCGTTCTTATCATTAGGAACGTTGAAAGCGTAGCAAACCTGTGTAAGCTTATTGTTTTCAAAAATATATTCAACTTCAGCAGTGTGTTTGCAATAATAACCTTTATAAAACAAAGAATTGCCTGTATCTTCTATTAAAGGCCATTTAACAGCTTTTTTTACTGTATCAATCTTGTCACCCCATTTAAAAGGAACCAGGTCTATACAAGCTCCTTTGTAATGTTTTATTTTTGTATGTTCATCAGAAGATTTTTTAGATTCACTTTTATCTGATTTCTTTTTCTTTGGTTCTTCTTTAGGCTCATCATCCGAAGACTGATTTAATAAAGCTTCGTCGCCCTCTAATTCTTCAATTTCTAAATCTGAAGTATCCATAACAATAATTGCATGGGTTAGCATAGGCTCATCAGAGCCCTTCTTATAATCTTTATTTTTCTCAATATAATGGCTTATTAAGGTTCTATTATTGTTCAAAAGCCACATATCTGTATAATCAGCTTCTCCGCTAGAAATCTTTTTTGCATAATTATCTGCTTTTTTATTTAAATTTCTAGGAGATTCAGCTTGAATACAATATTGAGAGCCATAATTATCGTTTATATATTGAGTTATTCTTACATACTCTTTTACAGTATCTATTGGTTTTTCTTTCTCGTCTACAGTGAGCATATAACTTACACCATTTAACTTCTTGTCTTCGAAAAGAAAAACGATTATCCCTCCAATATCTTTGTTGGAAGAAGTAATAGCAATAGATTCATCGTCTTTTTCTAAAATTTGATCTTTTAGTTTTTTGGAAAGAGCTTTTAGACTATCTCCCCATTTATAGTCTACTAAGCCATCACAGGCATATTTATATTTCTTTATTTTGGCTTGATTGGCTTTTTTTTCAGCTAATTCTTCATAAGAGCCCATTTCGTCATCGGTTGCTTTTTTTGATTTGGTAGCGGCAAAAGAAGCAAATGGAATAAGAGAACTGATTATAGTTAAAATTATTATTTTTTTGTAAAACATTTTATTTCCTAATTCTAAGGATTTGAAAAAAACAAAATGAGCATAGAGCATAGAGAGAGAAAAGTCAAGCATGGTTTGCTCTATCTCTAATATTTAGATATAAGTTTATATAAGGCAAAATATAAATTTACCTGGTTTTTGCATATGTAAATATTTTTGGCGGTAAATATTATTCCAAATTCTATATATGGAGAAAACTAAATATTTGGGTCTACTATTTGTGGAGTATAGTTCACAGTCATATTTCCGTTTCCATGATTTGTAATCGTAAAAACGGCTTTAACTTTTCCCTGATAATAATAACAAGAAACTATAGTTTGTCCTTTATCATTTTTTGTGGTATTGTTCCAGCCAGTATTCGGAGTATTAATTTTAAAATTGTGGGTACAGTTCCCGTTTATATTTATCTGTCCATTGGCTAGAAAAGAAACAGTATGTTTCATTATTATTTCATCACCGTAGAAATAAGTATAATATTCTGTTATCAGACCTTTAGAATCTAATTTTTTTGAAAAGCTTTTGTGAGGAGCATTTTTGTGTATATGATATTGAGCAGCTGAAACTGAAAAAGAACAAAAAATAATAGAAATAAAAATACAAACTGCAAATAATCTTTTTAAAATCATTTTATTAGCCTTTCAAGAATTAGAATAACTTTATATCTCGATTATAAAGCAAGAATAATGTTTTGGCAATTATTAAAACAAAAAACGCCTGGTTGCCCAAGCGTTTTTGTTGCTGTATTAAAATAATGTTTAATTTCTCGTATTATTCGGCAGCATCTTCGCCTTCTTCTTCTTCAACATAAGAATTATGTTGAGCTAAAACAAGATGGCAAATAGAATTAATTACAGTAGCTTTTTTGGTTTCTTCATCCATATCATCGGTTGGCATTTGTTCTGCAAGAACGTGAGTAATTGTGAAGTTTTCTTTTTTCCAAACTGTAGCTGCAGAAACTTTAGCATCTTTTATAGCTTGAGCTAATTTTGCAGGGTCTTTAAGAAGTTCTTGGTCTTCAGTAGAATAACCGCTGGAATCTGGTTCGCCATATATTTGTTTGAAAGCTTCGTTGATTTTATCGTAGTCAGCAATATAATTAGCAAGGTCTTTGTGGTCATTGATTATATTTAATGTAACTACAACTAACTTTCCTTCTTTATCAAAAGTATAGCAGTTTTGGCTTTTGCCCATAAATTCAGAATCTTCATTGAATATTAATTCGTCATTATGGTCTAAAACAAGAGTACTATCTTTTTCAACAGCTTTTACTTCTTCTTTAGTAGATCCAAATTTGGCATTTCCGAAAGAATTAGCATCAGGAGCATCCTGAGCTATAACAGCAGTAGAAAGAGAAAGAGCAAGGGTTAAAGCAACAAAAATATTTCTAAATTTCATATTTATTTTCCTTTCAAGAAAAATTTTCAGCGTGATTTTACATCTAAGATTTCGTTTTTTCAACTTTTATTTTTTACTGTTTATAATATTTATGTTGTGATAGTGAAAGTTTATATTTGTAAGAGTATTCTTAGATTTATATGATGAATTTCAATATTTGATTAAAAAAAAAGAAAATCTTTCTTCTTTTATACTATTCGTTACAAGACTTTAAACAATTTACAATCTATCTTTTTGGGGTTAAGGTATAAAGAGTTCATTACCTAAGGATTATGTGTTTGATTTACCAACAGAAGCTCAATGGGAATATGCCTGCAGAGCAGGAACAAATACTCACTTAAATAATGGAAAAAATATAACCGATAATTGGGGAACTTGTCAGAATTAGACGAAATTGCTTGGTATTATAAAAATGCTAGTAATACAACTCATATTGTAGGTCAGAAAAAGCCTAATGCTTGGGGTATTTGTGATATGCATGGTAATGTGTATGAATTGTGTAGAGACTATTATGGGGCATATTCAGATGAAAAAGTAAAGGATTCTATAAATTCTACCAAAAGTTCCAATATTGTTATAAGAGGTGGATATTTTCACAAAAATCCTGGGAGTTGTCGTTCAGCATATAAAAATGGCAATCCCCTAGACGATCGCTTTTCAGGTCTTGGTTTCCGTGTCGCTCTCGTGCCATTTGATTAGTATTTTGAGAACTGAGAACTGAAAACTGAGAACTGAGAATTTAAAAATAATAATTGCTTTTGCAAACTTTGCTATTCAGCGTTGCACAAAGCGTTGCATTTGGCGTTGCACGAAACGGTGTACACCGTTTTAGGGATAAGGGAGGAGTGAGGAAGGGAGTGGGGGAAGAACTGAATCAAGAAAACTTGTAACGATGATTAATTCAGTGATTTGCGTTGACTAAAACAATTATCTTTTTCCTAAAACATATATCCTATTCCCTAAAATTTTAACTTGGCATGGTCCTTGCTAATATCAAAAATTAAATAAATTCAAACAAATTTCCAGGAGGCAAATCATGAACCTCACCCCTATGGGTAACAGAATTGTTGTTAAACCAGTAGATGAAGAAACCAAAACCGCTTTTGGTATCATCATTCCAGATACAGCTTCTAAAGCAAAGCCAAAGACAGGCACTGTAGTTTTTACTGGTAAAGGTTTAACTGACAAAAAAGGTAATCTTATTCCAATGCAGGTTAAACAAGGCGATAAAGTATATTTTACTGAATGGTCCGGCTCTGAAATCATGTTAGAAGGCGTTAAACACCTAATCATGAAAGAAGACGACGTCCTCGCCGTTGAATGATTAAGAGATAAGTGATAAGAGGTAAGAGATAAGTGATAAGAGGTAAGAGATAAGAAAAATGTTTTCATTCTGTAAGTTTTCAGACAAACCGTCATTGCGAGGCTTCATAGAAGCCGTGGCAATCTAAAGTTAGTCGTAAAAACCTCTAAAACAGGGAAAGCATATTAAATTAGAAACAATATTAGCTAAAACAATTCCCTTCTCTCTAATCCCTACCCCCTAATCCCTAAAAAACTCAGAATTTTGCTTACATTAAGCGAAGTTACAAAATTAACTAAGTCTAAAAAATATTATTTAGGAGATATAAAATTATGGCAGCTAAACAGCTAAAGTATGGTGAAAATGCTCGCAGAGCTCTCGAAAAAGGTGTTGATACCGTTGCTAATGCAGTTCGTTCTACACTTGGTCCAAAGGGTTGCTATGCTATCCTTAACAAAAGTTTTGGTAGCCCAACTGTTACTAACGACGGCGTTATGATTGCTAAAGAAATCGAAGTTTCCGATCGTTTTGAAAATATGGGTGCTCAACTTGTAAAAGAAGTTGCTAGCAAGACAAACGATATCGCTGGTGACGGCACTACAACCGCTACTGTTCTTGCTCAAGCTATCGTTCAGGAAGGTTTTAAGAATACAGCAGCAGGTGCTACTCCTATTTATATTAAACGTGGTATCGAAAAAGCTGTTGCAGCCGTAGTAAAGACTATCCACGAACAGTCTGTAAGAATCGATGACAAGAAAGAAAGCGTAGCTCAGGTTGCTACTATTTCTGCTCGTGATACTGAAATCGGTAAAGTTATTGCCGAAGCTATGGATAAAGTTGGTAAAGACGGCGTTATCACAGTTGAAGAAGCTAAGAGCTTTGATACAACTCTTGATTTTGTTGAAGGTATGGAATTCGATAAAGGTTATGTAAGCCCATATATGGTTACTGACCCAGAAAGAATGGAAGCAGTTCTCGAAAATCCATATATCCTTATTACTGACAGCAAAATCAACAGCATTAAAGAAATTCTTCCAATACTTGAATCTGTTGTTCAGACTAGAAAACCAATTCTCATCATCGCTGAAGACATCGAAGGTGAAGCTCTTGCTACATTAGTAGTTAACAAACTTCGTGGCACATTTAATTGTGTTGCAGTTAAAGCTCCAGCATTCGGCGATAGACGTAAAGCTATGCTTGAAGATATAGCTATTCTCACTGGTGGTCAGAAAATCAGTGCAGAAGTTGGTTTGAAGCTTGAAAATGCTACTCTTGAAAATCTTGGTACTGCTAAGAAAGTTGTAATCACAAAAGAATCTACGACTATTATTGAAGGTGCTGGTAAAGCTGCTGATGTTCAGAACAGAATCGCTCAGATCAAAGCTGAAATCGAAAGAAGCACAAGCTCTTACGATAAAGAAAAACTCCAGGAAAGACTTGCTAAACTTTCTGGCGGCGTTGCAGTAATCAAAGTTGGTGCTGCTACTGAAACTGCTATGAAAGAAAGAAAGACTAGAGTTGAAGATGCTTTGAGTGCTACTCGTGCAGCAGTTGAAGAAGGTGTTGTTGCTGGTGGTGGCGTTGCACTTCTTAATGCAATGGTTGGCTTAGACAATCTTAAAGTTACTGATGAAGAAAAGATCGGTGTTGAAATCGTAAGAAAAGCTCTCCAGAAACCAATTCATTTCATTCTTACTAATGCAGGTCTTGAACCAGCTGTAATCATCGAAAAGATTAAAGCTTCCAAGAAGAATGGTTATGGTTACAACGTTCTTACCAACGAATATGTTGATATGTTCGAAGCTGGTATCATCGATCCAGCTAAGGTTACTCGTTCTGCTCTCCAGAACGCTTCTTCAATAGCTTCAATTCTTATGACTACTGAAGTTCTTGTTGCAGACGTTCCAGAAGAAAACAAAGCTGCTCCAGCAATGGGCGGTATGGGCGGAATGAACGGAATGGGCGGCATGGGTATGCCCGGCATGATGTAATTCATTAAAAAAGAGGCTCCCCAAATCTATGATTGGGGGAGCTGTCAGCCAAAGGCTGACTGAAGGGGCTGCAAAGCAAAGCTTTGCGGTACCGTCGCATAAGCGTTGCATTAAATTAAAATCTGCCAGTCATCGCACTGGCAGGTGACTAAATAAAATTTGAATCGAAAGGATAAACTAAAAATGAATCTTAAACCATTAAACGATAGAGTAATAATCAAAGCTAAAGAAGCAGTTGAAGTATCAAAAGGCGGAATCATTCTTCCAGATACAGCTAGCAAAGAAAAACCTGTTGAAGGCGTTGTAATTGCTGTTGGTCCTGGCAAAATGAATGATGATGGTAAACGCACTCCATTAACCGTTAAAGCTGATGATAAAGTTATTTATTCTAAATATGCTGGTACTGAAATAAAGGTTGACGAAGAATCTTATCTTATCCTTCGTGAAGAAGACATTCTTGCTGTTATAGCAGAATAATAAAGAATAACTGTTCTTAAGGAGCTTACAATGTCTGCTAAAGAATTAAAATATTGGGAAGAAGCTAGAAAATCTCTAGAAAAAGGCGTTGATACTGTTGCTAATGCTGTTCGTGCTACTCTTGGTCCAAAGGGTTGTTACGCTATCCTCGACAAGAAGTTTGGTAGCCCAACCGTTACTAATGACGGTGTAACAATTGCTAAAGAAATCGAAGTAACAGATAAATTTGAAAATATGGGTGCTCAGCTTGTAAAAGAAGTTGCAGCTAAGACCAATGATGTTGCTGGTGATGGCACTACTACCGCTACAGTTCTTGCTCAGTCAATAGTTCATGAAGGTTTCAAGAACGTTACTGCTGGTGCTAACCCAACTTATGTAAAACGTGGTATTGAAAAAGCTGTTGCTGCAGTTGTTGAAGAAATCAAAAAACTTGCTAAGAAAGTTGATGATAATAAAGACAGCGTTGCACAAGTTGCTACTATTTCTGCCCGTGATAAAGAAATCGGTGATCTGATTGCAGAAGCAATGGATAAAGTTGGTAAAGATGGTGTTATCACTGTTGAAGAAGCTCAGAGCTTTGATACTCAACTTGATTTCACTGATGGTATGGAATTTGACAAAGGTTATGTAAGTCCATACATGGTTACTGACCAGGAAAGAATGGAAGCTGTTCTTGATAATCCTTACATTCTTATTACAGAAAACAAGATTAACAATTTAAAAGAATTGTTGCCAATCCTTGAAAAGGTTGTTCAGGTTAATAAGCCTCTTCTCATCATCGCTGATGACATCGAAGGCGAAGCTCTTGCTACATTAGTAGTTAATAAACTTCGTGGCACTTTCAATTGTGTTGCAGTTAAAGCTCCTGGTTTCGGTGACAGAAAGAAAGCAATGCTTGCTGATATAGCTGTTCTCACTGGTGGCGAATGCATTTCTAATGATCTTGGTATGAAATTAGAAAATGTAACTGTTAATCAGCTTGGCCAAGCTAAGAAAGTTGTGGTAGCTAAAGACCTTACTACTATAGTAGAAGGCTGTGGCGATACAAAAGCTCTTAAGAATAGAATTGGTCAGATTAAAGCAGAACTTGAACACAGCACTAGTTCATATGATAAAGAAAAACTCCAGGAAAGACTTGCTAAGTTAGCTGGTGGCGTTGCAGTAATTAAAGTTGGTGCTGCTACTGAAACAGCTATGAAAGAAAGAAAAACCAGAGTCGAAGATGCTTTGAGTGCTACTCGTGCAGCAATCGAAGAAGGTGTTGTCGCAGGTGGCGGAGTAACCTATATCAATGCTCTTAAGGTTCTTGAAAAACTAGAAAAAGAAGCTTCTGAAGAAGAAAAGATTGGTTACAGCATAGTAAGAAAAGCTTTATATGCTCCAATGACTATGATTCTTCACAATGCTGGTCTTGAACCCTCTGTAATTATCGAAAAGGTTAAAGAATCTAATAAAGCTGGCTATGGATATGATGTAGTAGCAGATGATTATGCTGATATGTTTAAAGCTGGTATTATAGACCCAGCTAAGGTTACTCGTTCAGCCCTTCAGAATGCTGCTTCAATAGCTTCTATCCTAATGACTACAGAAGTTTTGGTTGCTGAAGCTCCTGAAAAGGAAGCTAAAGCTCCAGTAGCTCCTGATATGGATTATTAAACCCTAATAAGATGCTCCCCCAAGTTTCTGGGGGAGTTGTCAGCCAAGGCTGATTAAAGGGGTCTTATTTATACTATCAAGATAAATAAGAATTCCAAAAGGCATTTTTTACAGGTAAACAAATGTTATCTTGGTTTAAAAAGAGGAAAAATAAAATGACCAATAAAGAGCAAGAAGCTTCTGAAAATACCCAGAACAATGAAGCTGAAAATCTTGAAGAAAAGACTTCTGAATCTACTGATACTACAGCTTCTGTAGAAACTAAAGAAGACGAAAAAAAGGAAGAACCAGCTCCTTCTGTTAAAAAAGAAGAACTGGTTACTCCTGAAAAAAAAGAAGAACCAGAAGTTAATAGAGAAAAGGAATTGGCCAAAGAGTTAGAAGCTACTAAACGTAGATATTTAACTGCCTTAGCAGATTATCAGAATCTTCAGAAACGTACCGCTAAGGTTCAGATGGAATCTCGCGACCGTGGCGTTGCAGACTTTCTTAAAAAATTATTGCCAGTATTGGATACTCTTGATAAGGCAATGGAAATGTGTGCAAAGAGTGATTTAGATAAAAAGGTTATGGATGGTCTTGAAATGTTTTCAATTCAGCTGTCAGATATGCTTACAAAAGAAGGTCTGAAAGAAATTGAAGCCATGGGCAAGAAGTTTGATCCGAATTGTGAGGAAGCTATGATGAATCAGAGCATCCCAGACAAAGAAGATGATGAGGTAATCCAAGTTTTTGAAAAGGGTTACACGTTTAAAGATCAAGTTTTACGTTGTGCAAAAGTTGTTGTTAATAAAAAGTAAATTTCTAAAAGGAGATATAGAATATGTCAAAAATTATCGGTATTGACCTTGGTACTTCAAATTCAGCTGCTGCCGTTATTGAAGGCGGTAAGCCCGTTATTATTCCAAGCGCCGAAGGTAACTCCATCGGCGGCAAAGCTTTCCCAAGCGTAGTTGCTTTCACTAAAGATGGTCAGAGATTGATTGGTGAACCAGCAAGACGTCAAGCTACTACTAATCCTGACAGAACCATTATTGCTGCAAAAAGAAAAATGGGTTCTAAGTATAAATACAACATTGATGGGAAAGAATTTACTCCTCAAGAAATTTCTGCAGCTATTCTTCAGAAGATAAAAGCAGATGCCGAAGCTTTCTTGAATGATACTGTAACAGAAGCAGTTATTACTGTTCCTGCATATTTCGACGATGCTCAGCGTCAAGCAACAAAAGATGCTGGTCAGATTGCAGGCCTTACTGTTAAGAGACTTGTAAATGAACCTACTGCTGCTGCTCTTGCTTATGGTCTTGATCACAATCAGGGCGATAGAAAGATTTTGGTATTCGACCTTGGTGGTGGTACTCTCGATGTTACTATTCTTGAACTTAGTAATGGCGTATTCGAAGTTCTTTCAACAAACGGTGATACTCAGTTGGGCGGCACCGATATGGATAACCTTCTTATTAAATATATTGAAAGCGAATTCCAGAGAACAGATGGTATAGATCTTTCTAAGGATTCAATGGCTCATCAGCGTGTTAGAGAAGCTGCTGAAAAAGCTAAGATTGAACTTTCTACTACAACTCAGACTGATATTAACCTTCCATTTATTACTGCAACTCAGGAAGGTCCAAAACACTTGAATATCACTTTGACACGTTCTAAACTTGAACAGTTGGTTGAAGATGTTGTTGAAAGATGTAAAGCTCCTATTGATAATGCATTAAACGATGCTGATCTTAAGAGAAGCGACATTGACCATATTGTTATGGTTGGTGGTCCTACAAGAATGCCAGTTATTCAGAAATTGTTGAAAGACCATTTCGGAAAAGAACCAGAACGTGGTGTTGACCCAATGGAATGTGTTGCTATGGGTGCTGCTACTCAGGCTGGTGTTCTTACTGGTGATGTAAAAGACATTCTTCTTCTCGACGTAACTCCACTTTCTCTTGGTATTGAAACTCTCGGTGGTGTTATGACTACATTGATTCCACGTAACACTACAATTCCTACTAAGAAGAGTCAGGTATTCTCTACTGCAGCAGATAATCAGCCAGCCGTTTCTGTTCACGTTCTTCAAGGTGAACGTTCTATGGCTTCTGCAAACAAGACTCTTGGTCGCTTCGACTTAGTTGGTATTGCTCCAGCTCCTCGTGGTATTCCTCAAATCGAAGTTACTTTCGATATAGATGCTAACGGTATTGTTAATGTTTCTGCTAAGGACCTTGGAACTGGTAAGGAACAGAAGATTACTGTAACTAACGGTTCTGCTCTTAACAAGACAGAAATAGACGAAATGATTAAGAAAGCTGAACAGTTTGCAAAAGAAGATGCTAAGTTGAAAGAAAGTATCGAAACTAAGAATCAGGCCGAATCATTCTCTTATCAGTTGGAAAAGACCATGAGAGATCTTGGCGATAAAGTTCCAGCAGATGTTAAGAATAAAGTCCAGACCAAACTTGATGCACTCAAGACTGCATTACAAGGCACAGATGATGCTTTAATTAAAGCTAGATATGATGAATTGCAACAGGTTGCTCAGGAAATCGGTCAGGTTCTTTATCAGCAACAAGGTGCTTCTGGTGCACAGGAAGGTCCACAGGTTGATCCATCTGCTTACCAGCAGGCATATCAACAGGCAGCAGGTGCACAAGATAGTGGTAGTCAGTCTTCTGCTAATGATGACAATGTTGTAGATGCGGAATTTAAGAAGGCATGAGTTGAGATATAAGACCAAAAATGGAGATATAAGATTTAAGACCAAGAATGGAGATATAAGAATTATGTATTCTGTCTTCTATCTTAAATCTTATATCTTATATCTTACATCTTAACTAACGGAGTAAACAAATAATGGCTGCTAAACGTGATTATTATGAAGTTCTTGGGGTTGCGAAGAATGCAAGTGATGCCGAAATAAAAAAGGCATTTAGAACTCTTGCTCTTCAGTATCACCCAGACAGAAACAAAAGCGCTGATGCTGTCGAAAAATTCAAAGAAATTAACGAAGCTTATCAGGTTTTGTCAGACCCGCAAAAACGATCTGCTTATGATCAGTTTGGACATGCGGGAATAGACCCAAATGCTTTTGCTGGTGGTGGTTTCGGTGGTTTTGGCGGTTTCAGCGACATATTTGGTGATATTTTTTCAGACTTCTTCGGCGGGGGTTCTTCTCAAAGAAGAAATGGTCCTCGACGTGGTGCAGACTTAAGATACGATTTGGATATTAGTTTTGAAGAAGCTGTTTTTGGCTGTGAAAAAGAAATCACAGTTCAAAAGTCCGTTGCCTGTACTACTTGTGCAGGTTCTGGTGCAGAACCAGGTAGTAGTCGAAAACAATGCCCTGTTTGTAAAGGTCGAGGCACTGTATCTATTTCTCAAGGATTCTTTACTATTCAGCAAACCTGTCATCAATGCCAAGGCGAAGGTGAAATAATTGATAAACCTTGTAAAACTTGTAGTGGTACTGGTAGACTGAAACAGTCTTCGAAACTAAAGGTCAAAATACCAGCTGGTGTTGAAACCGGTCAGAAACTAAAACTTTCTGGTGAAGGCGAAGTTGGAGAAAAAGGTGGTCCTAGTGGAAGTCTTTATATTTTCATCACTGTAGGTAAGCATGATTTCTTTGATAGAGTAGGGGATGACATTATCTGTGAAAAAGATATTACTTTCCCATTGGCTGCACTTGGTGGAGAAATCGAAGTTCCAACATTAAAGGGCGTAGTTAAAATAAAGATTCCTGCTGGTACACAAACTGGAAAAACATTTAGACTTCGCGGTTATGGAGTAAAATCCTTTAGAAATGGTGAAGGCGATCAGTTGGTTAAAATATTTGTAAGAACTCCAACTGATTTAACAGCTAAACAGCGCGAATTGCTAAAACAGTTAGCCGAAGAAGATCCAGAATCTAAAGCAACCGGTATAGGTTCTAGCAAAAGCTTTTTCGATAAAGTAAAACAAGCTCTCGGTGGCTAATTAACAATTAGTAGTGAGCAATTAGTAAAAATCCTCAAAAGTTTCGTAAAACGAGACTTTTGAGGATTTCTTTATTTAGCGGTTTTTAAAATATTATTTTAAGGTTCCGTTATCATTGTCATTTAATTTTTGTTGAAGATCTTTGATATTTACTTCTTCAACCAAATTATTAGCAGGCTCTTCATCTAATACTGTTGCATAGATTTTTCCAAGTAACAAATCATTTATTGCTTCATTGGTAGTTTTAAATCCTTTGGGTTTTATATTAACAAAACCAGGATTGTCTTCCGTCCCATCACCAGAAACATACCAGTTACCAGTTGTACCAATCTGATAGCCTATAGTTTCATTTGAAAGTGATTTTATAACTTTGTTTACATCTTCTAAAGTTTTGCATTTATCAAAATCTGTATTTTTACCGTCTACAACAAGCCTTTGAGATGATTTAAAATAAGATTCAGTAAAGTCGCAGATCTTTTTTCTTTCTTCGGTCACTGTTATGCCAGCCATACCTATATCAGCTTTACCATTTGCTACTTCAACTAAAATATCATCAAAATCTATATTTCTAACTATAAGTTCAAGACCTTTATACTTAGCAAAAGCATTGGCTATTTCTATGTCTATTCCATATATTAGATTATTTTCTTTATCAATATACTCAAAAGGCTCAAAAGGACAATTTGTTGCAATAATTAAATTTTTATCAGTTTTTGTTACTGCTTCTGTAGTATATTTTACACCAGTCTTTAAAGATTCATTTTCACCTTTTTCCATATAGATGGCTACAATAGAATCAAAATTTCCACTTTTTTTTAAAATGTTTATATAGTTATTTAAATCATCTTTTAAAGCTGAATTATTTTTTGAAACAGCAAAAGCATACTCTTCCCGAGTCAGTTTTACATTTATAAGTTTAAGCCTTGTTTCTGGTTTTTGCTCTTCTTTATCACAACAACCAATTAAAACAAAAATAAATAGGCTAACTAGTATTAGCTTAAAAATATGTAATCGCATTTCTTTTGCCTGTTTAAAATTTTAAAAATTATAAAACACTTTGGTTAATTTGTCACTAGTTTTACTTATCTTTGATGTGGGATAATAATTTGCATAATAACTTTATATATTGATTTGTTATTTATAATTTAATATCAAAAATATAAGTTGAAATATTCTTTAAATAAGTCTATAATCCAATCTCCAAATTATTCCAATGACTAAATTTGTAAAGCGAAGGTAAAACCATATGTGGGATTATACGGATTCAGTAATAAATCACTTTGAAAACCCAAGAAATGTAGGGAAACTAGAAGATGCCAATGGAATTGGCGAAGTTGGTTCTCTTGCTTGTGGTGACGCACTTAAGCTGTTTTTAAAGATAAACCCTGAAACAGAAGTAATAGAAGATGCAAAATTCATGACTTTTGGCTGTGCTAGTGCTATAGCTAGTGCATCTGCATTAACAGAAATAGTCAAAGGAATGACTATAACAGAAGCTTTAAAAGTAACAAACGAACAGATTGCAGACTATCTTGGCGGCCTTCCTCAACAGAAAATGCATTGTTCTGTTATGGGGCAAGAAGCCTTACATGCTGCTATAGCTAACTATCGTGGCGAAGATGTAGTGGCGGAACACAAAGACGACAAAATAATATGTCAGTGTTTCTGGGTTTCAGAAGACAAGATTCGTGAAGTCGTTAAAGAACATGGTTTAAAAACCGTTGAAGAAGTTACCAACTATACTAAAGCCGGCGGAAAATGTGGCAAATGCCATAACGAAATCAAAAGAATCATTGCCGAAGTTAATGGCACACCTGTTGAAGAAGTTAAGCAGAAACCCAAAATGTCTAACCTTATGAGAATGAAGATGGTTACTGCTGCTATAGAAGAAAAAATAGCTCCAGCTCTTCAAAATGATGGCGGAGATATAGAATTAGTTGATATTGATGGTTCCGATGTTTATGTTAAGCTTCATGGAGCTTGTGGTTCATGCCCTCATGCTACTGAAACACTAAAATCTTTTGTTGAAGAAACTTTACGAAATGAAGTTTCAGCAGATATAACAGTATTAGAGGCTAAATAAAATGCAAGTCTATCTTGATAATAATGCAACCAGTATGGTTTCACCAACAGTTCGTGAAGCAATGATGCCATTCTTCGGTGAATTATATGGCAATCCCAGTTCAATGCACTTTTTTGGCGGTCATGTTGCAAAGTATGTTAAAGAAGCCAGAGCAAAAGTTGCCGACTTATTTAATGTTTCTCCTGATGAAATAATCTTCACTTCCTGCGGTTCAGAATCTGATAATCATGCAATTCGTGGCTACCTGGAAGCTCACCCCGAAAAGAAGCATATTGTTACCACAAAAGTTGAACACCCTGCTGTTCTTAATGTTTTCAAATACTTAGAAAAGACTAAGGGCTATAGAACTACTTATCTAAGCGTTAATAACAAAGGTATGATCAGCTTAGATGAATTAAAAGAAGCATTGACACCAGATACTGCTCTTATTTCTGTAATGACAGCAAACAATGAGATTGGCAATATTTTCCCAATTGGTGACATTGGGGCTATAGCAAAAGAAAGAGGAATAATTTTCCATACAGATGCTGTCCAAGCTGCAGGTAAACTTCCAATGGATCTGAAAGCATTGAATGTTGATATGCTTTCTCTTTCTGGTCATAAAATTCATGCTCCAAAAGGAATCGGTGTTCTTTATATAAGAAAAGGCGTTCATGTTTCTCCATTTATTATAGGTGGTCATCAGGAAAGTGGTCGCCGTGCAGGTACTGAAAACGTTCCTTATATAGTTGGTTTAGGGCAGGCTTGCGAAGATGCCAAGAAGTCAATGTTTGACGAATCTAAAAGAATAGGTGCTTTAAGAGATAAGCTGGAAAAAGGCCTGACTCAAAGCATCCCTTATACTCATATTAATGGTGACCCTGAACATAGAATGTATAACACTACTAATATAGGGTTTGAATTTGTTGAAGGCGAAGCTATACTTCTGCACTTAAGTAAAGAAGGGATAGCAGCTAGTTCTGGTTCTGCTTGCACAAGCGGAAGTCTTGAACCATCACATGTATTGATGTCTATGGGTATTCCTTTTACTTATGCTCACGGTTCCTGCAGATTCTCTCTTTCAAAATTTACAACAGAAGAAGAAATAGATTATGCTTTAAAGACGATACCTCCAATAATCCAGAATCTGCGTGATTTATCGCCATTCTATGACGATTTCATAACTAAGCAAAAGAAATAAAAAAAAGGCTTGGAACTCCAAGCCTTTTTTTATTCTCTGAGACAATAAATATAAATAATTTTGAGAATAATGTCGATAAGCTAGGTGTGAAAATATACCGGAGGTTTTTTATGAAGAAGTATTTGCCTGGCTTTAAAGCATTAATTCCTTTTGGAATCCTTTGTGTTCTGGCTGGTATATTTTCTTTTACTGCAAATGCAGATTCGACTATTACAATTCCTATAGAAGTTCCAAAAGATTATCCGGATCGTAAAGTTACGCTTTCTTTAAGAATTCCACCTAATACAGAACCATTAAGTAGAAAAGAACAATCTAAACCTGCTATAAGTTCAAATCGTATAGTGGTTTGGAATAGTAATCCTGTTCCTAAGTTATCTAATGATGATGAAGTATATCCAATCCTTTACAGGTTAAGAAAAAAAGGTTGGATTAAATCTTATTCTGCAAATTCCACTCTTAAATGTAAACCACTTAATAAGTATGATATTGTTCAAATATTATTACATGTTTGTGAAAATATTATCGAAATAGGACAGGCTAAAAACTTTTCTAATATTATAAAAAGAGTTAATTTAACTCCTTCCGATGTAGAAGATGTTAGACGTATGGTTAAACGTTTTGAAAGAGAAATAAATTTATTCGGTTATAATTCTTCAAAGCTTGATAAAGATTTATTGCTTATTCAGGAACGCATAAAGAAAAACTCAGAAGGTATTCTTAGAGTTATCAAAGTTGAAGGAACTGAAGATGGCGCCACAATTATACACATGAGAGTGGATTGAGTTTGAAGAAGGAAGATAGAAGATAAAAAAGTTTCATCGATAAAACATAAAAAACTAAAAATGCCCTGTATAATTATAGGGCATTTTTAGTTTTTTTTATAAAAAGTTTGACAAATCTGTACACTGATTATATAATTGCAAAACTTGAAGAGTTAAATCGATGAAAAAATTAGCTATAATAGATTTTATATTGATTGCCTTTATACTTTGTTCTGTAGCAAAGATTGAAGCTGCTACATCACTTCAGTTTCGTACTTTGAAGTCTTGTGGTTTTGTCTCAAAAATGTCTTCTATTACAGTAAAAGAAGTTATAAAAGTAAAACATGAAAAAGACGATCAGGTAAGTTTTTTCGCTCCAAAAGATCCTTGTTGCTCTAAATTTGGTGCGGTAAAAACTTATACAATCAAAATAGTTAAGAGAAAATCTACCGATTCATTTGATATCAGAGGAACCATTGGTGATGGTTCTGATAGTTCAGCTTCAAGATTTTTGAACAGACCGATAAATGGAATATTGACTTCTGCATTCGGTTACAGGATACACCCTAAACGCAAAAAGAGACATTTTCATTCTGGAGTTGATCTTGCTGCTAAATCGGGTACACCAATTGCCTGTGCCGGTTCTGGTAAAGTGGTATATGCCGGTTGGAAGAATGGTTATGGATACGTTGTCATGGTAGATCATGGCAAAGGTTATGAAACTCTGTATGCACATTGTTCCAGACTAGCAGTTACTACAGGTCAGACTGTAGTAGCAGGTAAAATAGTTGCCTATGTTGGTAGAACTGGAGTTGCAACAGGACCTCATCTCCATTTTGAAGTCCGCAAGAATGGTGTGTACCAAAATCCTCTTAGATATCTTAAAAATTAATATTACAATAAAATCAACAATTGATTGCAATAATAAAAAACTCGGTAAAACCGAGTTTTTTATTTTAGTAATATTTATACTTTGTTTTGAACTTTTTAGAATGAGAAATCATAGTATTAAGATTCCTATATAACGTCATAATTTGTGTACACTGTTTTTAAAAATCACACATAATGAATGTTAAAATTTCGCACAAAAAATAATTTGCTGTATAAAAATTGAGCAATTTTGTCGGTTGTTTGTTTTTGTATTTTTTTATTTATTTATGTTTAAAAAGTATTAATAAAACAAGTATAAAGGTCGATAACTAAAATAACGAATAATATTTCACTAGTTGGAATAAAAATTGCATATAACAAATTAGTGGATGTTATAAAAATTTTAAAGAAAGTGGCGTGTATGTATGAATAACAAACAGCAGACAAAATATGAAGATTACATCATGGTTCGTACTGATTCAAAGTCCCAGCTTTGTGTGTGGATGAAATTACCGCCACGAGGCAGATAATTAGTTCTTATTTGGAGTATTTATATGCTTACGCCTTTAATAATAATGGCTATAGTGAAATGGCATAAAAAAACTCTATTATAGTTCAATTTCATCATTTAGCTCATTTTCATCTTCTATTTGGTTAGCTACCACAATTAAGGTTTGTCTATATATCAAAATAGATAAGATTATTCCGATTAAACTCATTATTCCCCAAAATAGACCTTGATCTATGTATGTTTCTCCATTTAGATCTATAATTGGAGAATTTTTTATTTTTTTAACAATCATAGATTTTTCTGCAGCTTCATAAACAAAATAGGAAACTCCAATTTTAGTATAATCGTCTAATTTTAAAGCAAGAATGTTTATAACATCTTTATTTGATATTTCCACTTTAGAATTATTCAAATCATTTTGTTCAATATATAAATCATAATTATTTTGTATAAAACCGTTATGAATTTCTTTGTGAACTACTAAACCGTTAAAACTTCTTCCAAGTGATCTGAAAGCTGTTAAACCTAAACTGCAACTTAACATTAATAGTATAAAGGCAAAAGCTCGAGATTTGATTTTACCAAACTTATTATATTTTACTTTATCTGACATTGTTTATATAAGAACTAATTAAGAATATACTGTTCTCTTCCTTATTTTTCATTCCGTTAGTTATTATTAGGCTTTAATCATATTTTATGATAGCATTTTGTTATGAATAAAGTAAATAGTATAAAAAGAAGTATTTTCCTTTTAACTGGTTTTATGGGAGCAGGTAAAAGTTTCTTCGGGAAAAAGCTATCTGAAGATTTAGGCTGTCAATTTGTTGATTTAGACAATTTTATCGAAAGAAATGAAGGAAAAAGTATAAAAGATATTTTTTCTCAAAAGGGTGAAGATTACTTTAGAAAAATAGAGAGCAAATGCTTCAAAACAATTATTGAGAAAACTATAACTTTTTCAGATAAAGAAATACTGAAAGGATCAGTTCCTATAGATTGTAATTCAAAAATATTGATAATTGCCGCTGGTGGAGGTTTCCCACTAAGTCAAATAAATCGTCTTTTAATGAAAGAAGTTACAACTATTTTTATTAATACTGATTTTAATACAATTCTTTCAAGATTAGAAAATATTGAAAAAAGTAAACGTCCCCTGCTTTTAAACTTAAACTCATTTCAAATAAAAGAAAAGTTTGATGGTCGTTTATCCATTTATAAAGATACCGCAGATTACATTGTTGACAATTATGATGAAGTTCTGGGTATTATTAAAGCATCAATATAATAGTGAAAAATGGTTTATTCTTTTCGGAATAATTAAAGAGTAAATAGAAGGAATAACATTAATAAAAAAACAAGATAAACCAAAAGAACGGATAATACTATTAAACCAGATAATTTTTATATTTATCAGTAGCCTTCAAAATTTCTATTTACTACCTGTAATCTAATCAATATTTATATTGCATTTTATTCTTTTATATAATTATAATTCAAAAGCTAAAAAAACACCTACCAAGAGGCAAAATATGAATAACGATGAAAAAATAAGCAAAGAATATCTCAGACTGATAGAAATAATGCGAATACTTCGTTCTCCCCAAGGCTGTTCATGGGATAGAAAACAAACTCTAGAAAGTATGCAGAAACACATTGGTGGAGAAGCCAATGAAGTTTTAGAGGCTCTAAAATCAAATGATATGCTTCATATAAAAGAAGAACTAGGCGATTTATTGATGACTATTGTAATGACTGCTCAAATTGCAGATGAAAATGGTACTTTTGACATGGCTGATGTAGCTCATGATATTTGCGACAAGCTTATTTTAAGGCATCCTCACGTTTTTGGCGAAAACAAAGATGCTATAAATCCAGATCAGGTTATGGATTTATGGGTTAAAATCAAAGCAAAAGAAAAAGCTGACAAAGGTCGTCTTACTTATAAAATGCATGAAGCTGAAAATTTTAAATCTGCTATAGCTTCAATAGTTAAAATACAGTCTATTGCTTCTGAAGTAGGATTTGATTGGAAAGATGCTCTTTGTGCTTTCCCTAAAATACCAGAAGAAACTAATGAAGTTGAAGAGGCTTTAAAATCTAACAATAAAGATAAAATAGAAGAAGAAATTGGCGATTTACTTTTTGCTACTTTGAATGTAGCAAGGTTAGCAGGTGTTGATGCCGAAAAATGTTTGAAAAATGCTGGTAATAAATTTGTAAATAGGTTTTCTATAGTAGAAGAAAAGGCTGTTGCAGATGGAGGGTTTGAGGGAAAAACTTTGGAACAGCTTGATAAATATTGGGATGAGGCAAAAAGTAAAGAAAAATAGTCTTAAAAAAATTGAAATATCTACTAATATTATGTAATATTAATTACTACTTTGTTTTTAGAAAATTAGTAAATAATATTGTAATTTCATATGGATAATATAACAGAATTTATATCAAATATGTGGCAGTCTTTTGTCAGCTTTTTAAATGCTGGTGGTGTGATAATGTATATTCTCACATTTATTGGCGTTTTGATCTGTTTCTTTGGTATTTATCAGTTAATATGGCTTTCTGGATTGTCACTTGATCCTGAAAAGTTTTCAAAAAAGGGAGTTCCTCTTTGGGCCAATAAAGCTTTATTGATGGCAAAAACAAAAAAGGGGTTAGATGGGCTTTCTTTAATGGATTCTTTAGAAGTTTGTTTTTCAAGAATGGAAAGCAGTATGACATGGAGGGTTCCTGAAATCAGGTTTCTTGCTCAGATTAGTACTCTTATAGGATTTCTTGGAACAGTTACGGGAATGGTTAAAGTATTCAATACCGTTGCAAAATTAGGCAAGGTAATGCCTGGGGATTTGGCTGGTGGTATTCATGAAGCTTTGTTTACTACTGTTTATGGTTTAGCTTTGGCTTTGATTGCCTGGTTTTTCGCACACAGTATTGAAATGCTCGTGAATAAACATATGAGAAATCTTGAAGTAATGATTTTTGCTGAACTTGAGGGCAAAGAAATCAAAGAGATCGAAAAAAACAAAGAAAACAAAGAAGATAAAGAATAAAGTTTTAGTTTATGAGTTTTAGACGTAAAAAAACAAATGAAAACTTTTCATTAGATCTGACAACATGTTCAGATATTATTTTCACGTTATTGCTTTTCTATATACTGAGTCAGAATTTTTTACCACAGACTAGTCTTGAACTGCCTGAAATGGTTTCAGCAGAACAAAGTGAAACACCTGAACAGATTAAAGTAGAAATTGAGGAAAATGGTAAAATACTTTGGAATGAAGCATATTATGATGAGGAAGAACTGGTTTCAAAAATAGTTGAAGTTTCGGGCCAACAGGAAAATAAGAATATTATGATATTTGCTCATAAAAAATCACCTGCTGGTATCTGTATAGAACTTCTTGATAAATTCAGGAATGCTGGAATTAAGAATGTTATTTTTGCAGGTGCTCCACCCAAAAGATTAGAACAGAAAAATGAATAAGGAAGTGTTCTCTATTAATTTTATAAGAGGTTCGTTCTGTTTCTTTCTAAGCCTTGTTTCTCAGTTTATAATTGGCTCTTTCATCTGGAGTCTATGTAATAATATAGATTATTTCCATGAAGAAAAAAAACTTAATCTTTCTTTGATAGTTCCAATCGAGGAACAGCAGATTCAAGAACCTCAAAAAGAAATACTCCATATGGAAGAAATAGAAGATAATGAAATTAAACCAGTTGAAATGACTTTAGATAAGATTCTTCCTGTAGATCCTTTTGAGGAAACTAGACTTATGGAGGAACCTGTAATTCCAAAGCCAGAACCTGCTCCTATAAAAAAGAAAAAGGAGATTCGCAAAGAGGCTCCAAAAATAGTAAAACCAGAATTAAAGGAAGTAGCGGTAGAGTCTGTAAAACCACAACAGGAAACTGTTATAGAAACTAAGCAAGTTAGTATTCAAGAACCTGTTAAAGTTGAAGAAAAAAAGCAGGTTCCTAAAACTGTCTCAAAACCTGTTCTAACAAAATCTCAGATGAATGAAAATTCAAAATATCTTTCAAAAGTAATGAAGATATTTGAGAAAAATAAAGTTTATCCATCTAATGCAAGAGCTATGCATATAGAGGGGAAAATAATCGTTTCTTTCTGCATTGACAAGGATGGTAAGACCAATAATGTTTCTGCTAAAACAAAAAATCCTAAAATTTTAGCTACGGCGGCAGAAGAATTAGTTAGAAATTCTCGCTTGCCTGCTCCGCCATCTCATTGGGATGTTTCTGCAAAAATTGAGCTACCGATAACTTATAAGCTTAGGTAGAAGATAGAAGATAGAAGAGCAGAAGAGCGGAGAGCCAAGAGCTAAGCGAAGCTCACCCACGAATGGTGTGGAAGCTGGATTTTGCGAAGCAAAAGACTGAGGAGGCTGATTGCTGAAAGCAATCAGAGGCGTGGTGAGTGGGGAGAATTGAGAGCTGAGAATTGAGAATTGAGAATTGAGAATTGAGAATTGAGAATTGAGAGCTGAGAGAAGTCTATGCATTTGTCATAAAAAGTATAGCGTATGTGCTTTAGCCCTGAAAGCTATACGGTTATGACAATAGGTAGACTTCTCTAGAGAGGTAAGAGATTAGAGGTTAGAGGATTGGCTTCAGCTGGAAAAGATAGAAGTCGTAAAGAGGAAAGAGCATAAAGTTTGTGTTTGTCTCACTAATTAGTGTATTATTATAATATGCAAACGACAATTTATGTTTTAATACTAATTGCGGTTATTTTACTGGATATTATAGGTGTTATTGGATCTATTGCACCAGCAATACCTGGTCCGCCTCTTTGTCTTATTGCTTTGGTAATCGCATTTTATTGCTTCCCAGGCAGTATTCCTTTGACCATATTGATAGTAATGGTTGCTTTGTGTCTCATAGCAGCCACAATAGATTATTTTGCCCCAATGATTGTTACAAAGCTGGGTGGTGGTTCTAAGTATGCTGTTATAGGTTCGACTTTGGGACTTATTATAGGTTTCTTTTTTCCACCTTTCGGTATTTTATGGATTCCATTTGTTTGTGCATTTATTGGAGAGCTTATAGCAAATTTCAAGCTGGGAAAAGCTTTTAGGGTAGCTTTTCTATCTTTTTTATCATTTATGATTACGACAGGTTTTAAGATTGTTTTGTGTGCTGTAATATCTTTTATAAATATTCGTGCCTGTTTTTAATTTGTTTTTATATAAACCTGCTCTAGCGAATATAAAAGTACTTTTTGATTTTTTTTAGAATTTGTGGTAATGTAGCCACTGCGAAAAAGTTATTTTTATGCCGATATTAATCTTATGACAGAGACCTATTGGATAAAAAAACAAAGTCAGGAACTTTTTGATAAAGCTCTGAAGTATGAAATGGAAGGCAAAACTATTTCTGCTATTGAGAGTTATCTGCAATGCCTGGAAATAAGGCCTAAAAATGCACAGGCTTTATATAATCTAGGAATTGCTTATGCTACTCTTAATAAAATAGATCAGGCAATTAGTTGCTGGAGAAGAGCAATTTGGTTAAAACCTGATTTTAGAAATGAGCTTGTCGAAGCATTTGCTTTAGATGATGTCGAATATTCTGAAACTGTAATAGGTGATGATTATTTGGCAATTGATTTGGGCAAAGCAGCCTGATAAAAACAATAATATAATAAGGAGCATTTATTATGACATATTGCTGGGAAGTATATAACAATTCAAAATGTGAAACATGTAAACATTATTTGGCCTATTTAAACGGCACACTGAAACTTGAAGAAGTAAAAGATGTAGTTGTTGTCGACGAAGACTAATTCAGTAACTATATAACAATAAAATTTAATATATAAGTTATTAAAGAAACTATTGTCATGATTGGCAATAGTTTCTGGTTTTATTCTAATCTATGGATTAAACATAAGGTTGTATTTGTTTATTTATTATGTTAGACTTACTCTGTTATGGATGATTTAAAAATACCAGTTTTTTTATTAATATGCTTAATAGGTGGGGTGGGGTTTTATTTTTACAATAGATCTCAGAACCCTGAAAAGCCTATTGTTAAACCTAAGAAAAATATAGAACAAACTCTTTCTGAAGAAGAATTAAAAGAACAGAAAAAACAAGAAAAAGAAAAAGCAGAAGCAGAGTTAGTTAAAAACGTTAAGCAGTTTTTCGACAAAGGTGATTATGATAAAACCATAGAAAATCTCTCTGGTTATAAAGATTCAGATAATTATGATATTCAGCGTATGATTGCTTATTCTTTGGCTTCAAAAAAAGAATTTGACAAAGCTATATTGGCTTTTGAAAGAGTTTTAAAAATACGTAAAGTTCCAGCAGATGGATATTCTCTAGGTTATCTCTATGAAGTAACTGGTAGATTCAGTGCTGCTGCTTCTTTATATACAGAATTGGCAGAATTAAATCTGCCTCCAAATCTTAAAAGAAATATTTTAGAAGGTATTGCTAGAATTTCTGAATATTTACCAGATAATGAAGATCTCTATAAATACATACAGAATCTGGTAAATGATTATCCAGACTCAAAAGATGGCATTATTAGTATTATAAAATATAAACAAAGCAATAATTTGTTTGATGATATTGAATCCCTTGCGGCTCAAGGAAATGAGCACTTCAGCGAAGATTATTCTTATAATTATCAGCTTGCTCGTTTGTTTGATGCATCTGGAGATTATAAAAACGCTTTAGCTTACTATAAAAAATGCACAAAAATTAAATCAGAAAACTATACTCCGTTCTTTGACTGTTATAATCTTTTAAAGAAGGCAAATAAACCAGAAGATGCCATAAAGGCACTTGAACAATTTATTGATGGTGGTCAGATATATTCAAATATTTTCTTTGATGCTTCTTTGCAGGCAAAGAATTATAAAATGTACCGACAGGCCTTCAGACTTTATCTTGCTTCGGTTGTTTCTGACTCTAGCTTGCTTGGTAAAGAGGATGAAGGTTTGGTTTCTGATGTTGAACGTTATTATAAAGAAAATGGGGATGAAACAGAAAAGAAATATATTAATGCTTTTATATCATATCTGAATGGTGATTATAGTTCAGCAATATCTGAAGTAAATGATATAAAAGAAAAGTTGGATAACTCCATATATAAAAAGGATTATAAGCTGTTGCTAGAAGCTTGTGAAGCTATATTGGCAAAGGATAAAAAACGTGACGAAGAAATCATGGCTTATGAAAATTATTTAAAAGCTCAAGAAGAAGCTGAAAAGGCTAGAAAAGAAGCTGAAGAAAACAGAAAGGTAAGTTCAGCAAAAACTTCTGGGTCTAATGGTAAGAGTATGCATGGTCTTTCAGATAATGATATAAGAGCTATGGTTTTGAAAAATCAGAATAATTTTGATATTCAGATGCAAGCTGCTAAAGAATTCTTGAATAGAGGAAAATTGTCAGACGCAGAAAACTATTTTAAAAATGCTACTGTAGTTAAAAATAAAGCATATGAACCTTTTTATCAGTTGGCAAAAATATATTCTATGAAAAATGATTTTATAAAATCACAAGCTAACATTGAGGAAGCTGTAAAAAGAAATCCATCCGATATTAATTCATTGTCTTTTGCTTCTTCTGTCTGTCTTAGAAACAATGACTATGAAAAATCAAGATATTATGCTGAAGCAACTTTACAGTATGCTCCTAGTAACACTTTAGCTAAAATTACTTTAGCAAAGGTAGATATGGCTCAAGGTGATTTTGCCTCTGCTGAAAGCCTTATCGATAGTGCCCTGGTAGAAGAAAAAAGTAATATACTTCGCTACGAATTAGAAAACATAAAGAAACAAATAAAAGAAAACAGTCAAAAGTAATAAAAAAATAAATAAATTGGGGTACGATTTTAAACTTTTTATGTTATAATAAAGTATATATTATGTAGCTACTCGGAAATTATTTTAGGAGGAATTTATGAATAAAAAATTTCTAGGCATTATTTGTGCATTGGCTATTATTAGTTCTTGTGTTCTTTATGGTGAGAACAAAGTTAGCACAACACAAACAACAAACGATGATGGTTCTACTACTACAGAAACCACTCTTGATGCTACTGATCCAACTAACAAAGTCACTGTTGATGAAGATGGGAACGTTCAGGCTGAAATGACAGTTGAATTTAAAGATGCAGAAGGTGCACCTTATTATGCTGTAAGACAGCCACATAATGCAGACAATAGTTCTGAAGCTGGTGAAGGAAACTTCAGAGAAGACGTAAAAGATGGTGAAGATGCTACAATTCACTATATCGAAGATAACTCTTATAAAGCTTCAGAAAACTCATTAGCTTACAATGATACTGGATCTACCGTTGGCGATACCAACAAAAAATTAGAAGGCGATCCAGATATTAACTGGGAAATTAAGGACGAAGGTTCTGGAAATTCTGATAGCGATAATAATAACAAAGCTTCTAAAGATTGTACTTTCTCAGATGCAGGTACTTATTCTGTTCACAACTGTGGTTCTAGACAGCTTTCAGAAGCAGATGGTACTGATGACAACGATGATGACACCGGTATAGGTGGCACTGATGAAGAAATGGCTTCTACTAAGAAAGACAAAACAACTGAAGAAGAAAAAGCAAAAATGACAGCAATGGGTACTATACCTGTTAAGATTCATGACGTTACTCCTCCAGATGTTTGGATAGCTTTCCAGGAAAACGATGTTGATGTTGACAATCTTAAAGCCACTATGAAATCAAAAATGATCAGTGGTGCTGGTATGCCATTAGATAAAGATGAAAACAGTGAATTGTTCGGAAGAACTAGTTTCATTTTCGTAGACGAAGGTAATACTTATTCTAAACCTGAAGGCTATGATGAAATGTCTGATGAAGAAAAAGAAGAAGTTGAAAACAAGATAATTGAACAGACTAAAATTGATGGTCGCCGCGATATGGAATATCCATTCAAGTCCGTCAGAGTAACTTTAGCTGGTAATATCTTCACAAAAGAAGGCAACTCTCTTAGCGAATCTGATGGTAAAACAATTGTTAATACTATTGAATCCAATTTCAAAGATTTGAATAGAAAAGCAGATGTTGACTTTACAAAGAAAGTTCCAAGACATGAAGCAGAAAAAGATTTGACAGATGTTGATCCTGCTAATCAGGGTGTTTTAACTTGGAATGAAAAAGGTTACGGTGTATTTGCTAGACAGAATGTTTCTTTACTTCCAGTTGTAATGTATGTTGATAATGGTAACAAGAGAAAAACTGTTGGTGTTATCAAACCTTCTACTGACGGAAATTCTCAGGTTGAAGAAGAAAATGAAGAAGGCGAAGTACAGGAAGCTGAACAGATCCAGAGTTCTGGTAGCTATTACAAAGTAGTTACTAAAGATGGTACTCTAGTAGAACCACAAGAAGATGGTACTTATTTGTTCAGAGTTGCAAATTATCCAAGAGAATCATTTGAAGATCAACCAGATTATTACTTTGAAACAGAAGTAAATGATAAAGCAAAGAATACTACTTTCGTAAGAATTCCTCTTTATGTAGTTTCAACTTCAGCTAATGATGAAGCTACTTCTACAAAATAAGTGAGAAGTTGGACAAAGCATAAAAAATGAACAAGAAGCTCTTGACTTTATTAATGATAGGTATGTGTGGTTGTTCTTTGGCTTATGCACAAGAATCATCTCGTCCGTGGATGAAAGGTGCAGAAGATACACCAGTGAGACCTTTAATACCGGCTCCGGTAATAAAAATGATTATTACTGACGAAAAAGGTCAAAAATTGCCGTCAGAAGTTTCGGAAGATGTTCCAATAACTGTTATGGCAAATTCTGATATATTTTTCGATGAGCCAGTAGAAAAGTCTATTACTAGAAATTATACTTTCCTTCAACCACAATGGTTGGATAATCCAAGTACTTTCTGGTATATTAATGACTGGAAAAAGAACAAGGCTACTCCAGCTTCTACAACATATAATGTTGCTCCTAATCAGATGGTCATTATTCCTACTACTCCTGCTGAAAAGGGTGCGGTGAGCTGTTTTACTTCAAGAAAAATGTCTTATATCAGAGAAGATGGCAAAAAGATTATCTGTTATGCCCATTCTAGTGATATGAGAGGTTTTAAAGTAACAGATATTACACCACCTACTTGCGGTTTGGAAATCCAAGTAGTAGATGGATTAACGGGCAAATGTTGGCCAATAGAAAATCCTCCTAATCATTATCCTTTGCCTAAAACTGCAGATATGTATTTCAGTGGAGAGTTATTTAATGCACCTGATGAAATAAGACTTGTTGAAGGTTATGAATTAGGTAACAACATGATTGTTAAAGCAGATGATGGAGTAATTAATCTGAAAAAGACTGATGTAATAAAGGTTAAAGTCATCGGCGATGATAACTATAAACTTGATACTGATAAAGTTAAGTATGGTGTTTGTAGTGGAGCCGGAGGAGAACCTGCAGCTGTATCTCCAATAAATGAAGAACAGATAGATTTTACTCAGTTTTTGATTCCAGAAAATCCATATCTCTATCTTGATGCTTCAGATGCTTCAGGAAACCGACAAGTATTATTCATTCCTATAAACATAATTGAATAATTAAAAGAAAAGCTCTCTTCTTAATTGAAGAGAGCTTTTTTTTATTTAAAAATTTTGGTAATAGGTTTGTAATAATAGTAAAAAAATGTTATTCTTAAAGTATGAATAAATATAATAATAAAGGTATTACTTTTATAGAAGTAATGATAGCAACACTTCTTGTTGTTCTTATTTTGTTGCCTGTATTTAATTTCCTGACAAATGCAGTTAAGAAGACAGAAAAAATATATGTAGAATGTATTGCTATTAATCAGGCAAAATTGATCATGGACACAATGTTATTCCAAATATCTTGGAAAGACATAAGAGTCGATGAAACAGAAAAATCAAAATGCTATTTTGAAGTTCCCAAATATAATGATGCAAATCCAATTCATCAAGCAGAAAAAGCTTATTTGGAAAAAATTATACCAAAGCTTTTTGGTGAAGGGTGTGTAGATAATAATAAATTATGGGGTGATGGACTTATAGAAACAGATAAAGGTTTCAAAATAAGAACCAGAGCAAAAGTTGTTGACTTAGACCAAGAAACATATGGAATACATCAAGATATTACTCTTAATATATCTGATAATAATCATGAATTCCATTTTAATGAAATAACAAGTAAAGACAGTGATGGGAAGTATAATCTCGTTAAAAAAATTATTGTTCAAGTAAAATGGTCTTTAATAAAAGGGAAAGATCCAATAGAAGATGATAATGCTCAAAATATGTACTTGGTTGGTTTTAAATCTAATCTAGAAGGTCAGGCAATATGAAGAAACGTAAAGGTTTTGCTATAGTAGTAGTTATGTTTTTTGCATTTGCAATATCTATTATTATGTTTGCCTTATTGCGTCATAATTCGAATTTATCTAGTCAAACAAAACTAACAATTTATCAGATGCAGGCTTATTATCTTGCCCAATCTGGAATGCAATTAGCTAAACTTCATATTTATCTTTTACCTAAAGAAATATATAATTATTATCAGAATAATCCTGAAAGTTCTGATAATAGAAATGCTTTAGATAAATGTAATTCAGCTCTTTACTATCCTTTAGATATGAAAGGAACGCAGAGAGTTAAATTTAAATATGATTTGTTTAAAAATGAAAATACAGATGATGATATTTTTCCATATGAAGGAAATTTTAATGTAACTAAATTGAAATATTTATTATCAGATCAGAACATGAAAATGACTCAAGATAGTTATAATATAGAAATTCAAGCTAGTATTAGTATGGGAAAAGGCAAGGAAAAAAACATAACATTAGAAGAAAACTTTATTGTTTCTAGATTTGCAGGGAGATAAAAATGAGTTTACGAGCTAAAAAGAATGGTATAACTCTTATCGAAATATGTGTAGCAATCTTAATTCTTTCTATTGTTTTTGGAGTTGCCGCATATGTTATGTCTTACACTCGTAAAGAAACTCAAAAAGGTTTATGGATTCAACAAAGTATAGAAGAAATACAACAAGACTGATTTCAACTAAATTAAAAGAAAAGAATTATCCTTCAAAACTTATTTATAAGAAAAAGAACTGGGCTATAGGTGATAATGAAGATCCTTACATAAGACAGCTTGTACCATTTAAAGAAATTAGAGAATATGATCGTGCTGGACGATTAGTTAATGTTAAAAGAGAAAACGACAAGCAAGATCCAAATTTCAGTTATGAAATATATATGAAAAGTGGGGTGACTACAGCTTCAGCAGAAAAAGTTGAGTTGATGCATTTCCCAATTTGTAAACCAGAAAAAATTTATTCTGGTGTATCTGATGGAAACCAGGAAGATGGTGAGATTACCTGGATAAGATTTATGTTTGAACCGAGAGAAGATTTTGAAGAAACTAAGCTTGGTTCTATAATAATTGAACAGTATCATGCTACACAGCATACCAATTTAACAGATGGTAAAGTAGATGATGGATATACTATTAACTGGGCAAAAGTTGATTGTTCTGATTATTTCTCTCATATGTCCAAAGACAATCCAAATTTTAAAACTAAAGAATTGGTTACAGATGTTCGTTCTGTAGAAATATCTGGGGTAAATGATTTTGATTTGACTGTAGAAGGAAATGGTGGAATTGCTACTAATGGCACTAAATCTACTATATATAAACACATTATATTATTTGAAATAACATGTCAAAATCCTAAGGATGATAAAGTTGTTCTTTCTGATATGTGTTCAATAACTGTAAATTCAGAATTAAAACCTTTATAAAGTTATTTAATTTTATCATTAATAAAAAGGCATTTTTTTTCGATAGAAAATCTGTATCCATTTGCTTATAGGAACAGATATAATGAATAATAAATTGCCAAGTAATAAACAACTAGATTGTGAGACCTTAGAACTTATTCTCTGTAAAATATCATCAACTGTTTGTGAGACAGAAAAGCTTAATGACAACTTTAATGAATTAAAGAAACGATATTTAAAAGCCATTAGAGAGTTAAATGTAGCTAATGAGGTTAATAGACTTCTTAAAGAAAAAATAGAATGTCTTAAAAATAGAGAAGCTGCTCTTATGGGGCAAATTAGACAAAATACAGAGAATTTTGGCGAAGAAGAAATAGATGAACGATTAATAAATTAATAAAAAACTAGAAGAATATTAGAGATAATATTCTTCTAGTTTTTTTCTACTAGGTTTTATTGATTCCTTAAAGAATAATTAGATTAAAGTTTTTGTTTTATTTTATTAATAAGAGCCATAGCTTGATTTGAATGAGTTGTTGGATCTAGCTCCATTGATTTTTCCGCATTTTTCAAAGCTTCTTCAAATTCTCCTATTTCATATAGTGCACAAGAGAGATTGAAATAAGCCAATGCATAATTCTCATCTATAGCTAATGCTTTTTTATACCAAACAGAGGCTTTTCCAAAAGATTCTAAAATTGCATAGGATAAACCGATATTATTCATATACTCAACATTGTTTGGAGTAATTTCAAGAGCTCTAGTCCAATATTTGATTGCAGTTTTATAATTCCCATTATCTTTTGCAATTTGAGCAAGCAATGAAATTGCTTCAGCATCTTTAGGATTAATTTTTAATAGTTTCTTTAGATATATTTTAGCTGGTTTTCCAGACAAAACACCAGAAAGAGCAAGATTATAAAGGAAATCTGTATTATCAGGGAATTTTTTTAATGCACCACGCCATACTAATCTGGCTTTATTTATATAACCTGTATAGGCAAAGGTATTCCCGTATAATTTATAAGCAACAGGATTGTCAGTATGATTGGAAAGATAATTTTTCAAGAGAGGTTTGACTATATCATATTGAGCTTTAGAGAACATTTCTTGAATTTTTTCAAAACTGATTTCAGTATCATCCATAAATCATTTTCCCTTTCATAATTATTAGTTTATTTGTTCTGTTGAAATACAGAAATTACCAAAAACAAAACCACAAAGAGCACTGAATAACATAACAAAAAGCAGAAAGACGACAGCTTTTTTCTTCCCTACAATAGGAATTAAAGCTATTATACTAGGTAAACTAACAGCAGGCCCAGAAAGTAGTAATGTAAGTGCGGGACCGGCATTCATCCCAAAATCTCTTAATGTTTTTACAATTGTTACTCCAACAATTGTACCAAAATACATTAATGCACCTAACAAAGATGAAATTGCATTTGCACTAAAACTGTTAGTTTCAAAGTAATTAATATAATTTGATAGTTTTATATTGTTAGAAATAATACCGCATACAAAGATACCTGCTAAAACTTTTGGGAATATCATTAAAAATAATTGATAAGATTTTTTTAACCAAAGTTGAATTTCATATTTGTCAAATATTTTCCATGACCAAAAAACAACAAGCAAAATTTCAAAAATAACGGTTACAATTCTGCTGTAAAATTCAGAGCTAGCACCTATATACTTTGTTATATTAACGGTATAAGAGTCTATTAACCCTGTTGTAGTTAGCATTACAAGAATAAGAAGCATAAAAAATACTAAGAGTTGAAAATCGGTATAGTTGGTTTCTTCTTCTATTTTGACTCTATCGGCTTATAAATTTGGTCTGGAAAACATAATTTCATACATAAACCTATTCCAATTGCACTGAAGAAAACAGCTATTAATCTTCCTATAAAGAATTGTTTTCCAAGAAGAGTTCCAGTATAAGAAAGAGCTATTAGATTAACAGCGGGAGCTGACATTAGAAAAGTAAAGGCAGGTCCTACTCCTGCTCCTTGTTGCATTATGCTCGTAAAAATAGGGATAACACCACAGGAGCAAACTGTAAGAATACCTCCTGATAATGCAGCTATTGGATATGAAATTAAAGGATTAGCGTTGGCACCCATTAATTTTGTAATTCGGTTTTTATCTATGAAAATTGCAATAGCTCCAGCAATGAAGAAAGCTGGTATCATTCCGGAAATTAAATGTTCACCTATGAATTTGCCTGCTTCGGCAAAACCTGGCCAAAGCCAACTAAGATGACAAAAAGCCAATAAGTTTTCAAACCAGCTTATTATTGTATTAAACATTGCTAATGCCTAACGGTTTATTGGTTATTTTGAAGTAAAGCCAGTTCTTTCTTTACCCAAGTTTCTACCTTTTCTTTTATAACAGGTTTCCCCATAGAATAAATCTTATAACCTAGTGCAACAACAGGAGTTGAATATAAACCAAAATCAGCTGTTTCTGGTTCTCCATCAATGAGTATTTTTATTTCTATATCATCAGGATATTTTGATGCTATTTCTTTGCATATTTTTTCTGTATCAGCACAACTGGCACATTTTGTTTTACTTTTTATAACTGAAACTCTTAGCATAATTAATTCCCTTCTTCTGATTCGTCACTAGAAAACCATTCTTTCATAAGTATTCTGGAACGAAGTTCTTCAAAGCTTGTTCTTAGCTTTGAAACAGTCTTATCTATTTCTTCTTTAGACTCATTTTTATTCAAAGAATGAGAAATAGAATCTATAAGTATTGCTGTATTAGATGCTATAGACAAATCTTCCGAAGAAATATATTTTTTAAAAGATTCTAAGTCTTGTTTCAATTTTTCAATAGTTTTAAATGCTTCTGAATTAGATTTTTTTCGCTGTAAATCATTAATATCTGCAGATGCAACTATAAAAACCTGCTTTTCATCTGTTATTCCAATTGCTTCAAAAAATGTTCCTATAGTATTGCTCAGTTCTAAAACTCCGTTATGAGCATCTAAATATTGTTTTTTATTTATTAGTTTACGTATTTCACCTATTTTTTTTGCCGTTGAACTCATTTTGGAAATCCAGTTTCGGTCGTTCTTTGCTTCTTCTGGAGGATTAGTCATGTATTTTTTTGAAAACTCTAACCAGGTATTAAGAACTTCGTTTAATTCTGTTGAATAATCGTCTTTTGGTGTGTATTTAAGGGCTGTTCCTAGAACAGTAAGAGAATTCATAAAACTTCTAATAGATTTGGAAAATTCACTTGTAGGATTCTTTGCTGTAAGAAGCATTACAAGGGTATCATCGCAAGCAAAAATGGTATTTTGAATAAAACAACAAAATATAAGAAATAATATTATTTTTTTTGTGTAAATATTGCTCATATATTGATTATACAATGATTTTAGAATATTATCAACATTGCCTTGATTTATATTTTATTGTAAAATACAGGTTGTTAAATTGAACTTAAAAAGAGTAAGGATAATATAATGAAAGCTATAGTTACTGGTGGTGCTGGCTTTATTGGTTCAGCTATGGTTTGGGCTCTAAATCAAAGAGGAATTAACGATATTCTTATAGTTGATCACCTCGGTGATAATACAGAAAAGTGGAAAAATCTTCGAAAGCTCAAATATACTGACTATATGGAAAGAGAAGAATTTATTGAACAAATCGAGGATTTGATGAATGTGGCTTCGATGTGATTATTCATTTAGGTGCCTGCTCTAGTACAACTCAGACTGATTGCAGCTATCTTGTTCACAATAATTTTGAGTTCAGTAAATCTTTAGCAATTTATGCAGATGAAAATAATGTAAGATTTATTTATGCAAGCAGTGCTGCTACATATGGGGATGGAGAAAAGGGTTTCGATGATAATGATCAAACTAGCGAAAACCTTATTCCCTTAAATATGTATGGTTATTCTAAACAGATGTTTGATAACTGGATGCGTCATACTGGTCTGTTAGATAAAGCGGTAGCCTGCAAATTTTTTAATGTTTTCGGGCCTAATGAATATCACAAAGGCTCAATGAGGAGTTTCATTCTAAAATCTTTTGAACAAATTAAAGAAACTGGCAAAGTAAAGCTATTTAAATCATATAACCCTGATTACAAAGATGGTGAAATGCTTAGAGACTTCGTTTATGTTAAAGATGTTGTTCAGATGATTATGCATTTTGTAGACAACAAAGAACTTCACGGTATTTATAATATGGGAACTGGCAAGGCACGAAATTGGAATGACTTAGTTAAAGCTACTTTTAATGCTATGAGTCTGGAAACCAATATTGAATATATTGAAATGCCTTTGTCTATTCGAAATCAGTATCAGTATTTCACCGAAGCCAAAATAGACAAAATTCGTGCATCTGGATATGATAAACCTACTTTCACTCTTGAAGAAGCCATTAAAGATTATGTTCAGAATTATCTAATGAAAAACGAAAGACTGTAAATCTTAAACTCTAAATGTGTTTAATCAAACATTTTATTAGAAAGTTTAACGATATAATTTGATTTCGTTATTTCCACAAATAAAAAAGGCTTGATAAACAAGCCTTTTTTTATTTATCAAGGTTCTAATTCCAACTCTTCAGGAACAACAACTTTTGGATGGGTTTTAAAAGGTTTAAGATTAACAGGCTTATATTCTTTGGTGTCAATGCTTTGTTTATTTACAGATTCTTCTTTTGTTCGAACTGAATCTGTCATAGTAGATTCAACAGTTTTTTCTAGTTGAGTTATATTGTTTTCAGCTTGTTTAACTTCAGAATTATTATTTTGATGTTGTGTTTCAGCAGGTTTTAAAGGTGAACTATTTTCTTTCTGAGGTTCTTCTGTTGATTCATAGCTATGAACGACTCCACCAATGACATCTCTCTTGATTCTTGGGTAAGTACCTGGGCTAATACTCCATACATCAGGATTCCATGAAGAATCAAGTTTTATATCTGAAACAGAATTAAATCTTTGAAGATTTGAATATGATTCTTTATATGTCGGTTCTTCGCTGCAGCATTTCTGTGTTCCATTCTTTTTATCACTAGGTTTACCTTTAAATGAGAACTTTGTTTCATTGGTTATAAAACAGTTTTTGATAGTGGAATATTCCTTTGAACTTGTTGGACCAGTAGGAGCAAAGAACATCCCAGAAATGCCACCTACTTTACTGTCATAGTATTCTGTTTTTAATTCACCAATAGCATAACAGTTTTCAATATAGCCTCTATCATTATAACCAACGATACCACCACATTCTTCTTTTGCTGTAATATTGGCATCACTGTAACAGTCTTTAATTGTATTCTGCATTCTAAGGTTAGCTGCTATTCCCCCACTTTTATAAGCTTTTATTATATCTGTGGACTTTAATTCTCCATGGTTTTCACATCTTGCAACCGTAGTTGTTTTCCAAACTGCATTTCTATCGAAAACACCTATAGACGAAGCGATCCCACCTATACTCATACCCATAACGGTTCCATAATTTATACCATCAGATAATGAAGCATTTTCTGATATTTCACCGACAATACCGCCAGCCATACCTTTTATAGCTGTTACTTCTGTTTTAGAAACAAAATCATAGTATATATCCTGCTTATCATCTTTATTTTTATTTCCGTATATTTCTCCAAAAACACCACCGACTATTGTTTCTCCAGTAACTTTCCCTGACGAAGAAAGACCATTTGCACTGCAATATTCTTTTATACTACCTGTTACACCACCGCAAACCTTTTTTGCAGAAAGCTCAATTTCTGTAAATATATTGCTGAGTTTACAGTTTTTTTCTAACTTGCCAAATGCTCCGCCAACATATTCATCACCTTTAATTGTAGAGCGCTCAATATTTATATTATCAGCTAATATTTTTTCGCCTTTTCCCAAAATACCGCCAACAAACTTTTTCCCCATAATATTTTCAGATTTAACTGTTAAATCTGAAAAGCTTACATTTGTTGCTTCGCCTACCAACCCTCCGATTGATTCTTTCCCATTAACCTTAGAATTGACTATAATATTGGTAAAAGTCGCATTAATTGCTTCACCAGCTAATGCACCAGCAATATTGTTTTCGCCAATATCTATTTCACAATTTATGGTCAGGTTCTTAATTTCAGCATTTTTTACTCTGTGGAATAAACCATGATAATCATTGTAAGGAGCATTAGGAACAGTATTCATTTCTTTATCAGTTGTAATAATTTTTAATCCGCTGATAGATTTGCCGTTTCCATCATAATGACCAACAAAGGGTTTCTCGTAATAGTAAAGCAGTAATTTTTCTTGTGGTTTTCCCCAATAATCATTATTTGAAATAGTTATATCTGATACCTGCTTAAAATAATAACCAGAATCTATATATTTATAATCAGTATTTAAAGCTATCAAATCTTTAGCATTTTTTATTAGGAACGGACTATCTTGGGTTCCCTTTCCTTCCCATGGGAAAGCAGCATCATATCTATTGTTTTGGCTAACCCATTCTTTTTCATCTATTTTTTCAGAGTTAAAAGTTTTTGTGGTTCCATCAGCAAATGTTAAGGAATTTAAAACAGCATAAACTTCAAAGTCTATTGACATATTGGTTGTTTTTTCTTTCCTATTTCCATCTTCATCAAGAGTAAAACATTCAAAATTCAATGATTTTTCATTTAAATGTCTGGATTCTATAAAAATAATATTTTGAGCATAAGGTTTTAAAGCAATAGGAATATCGTGATATTTTGCTGAGCTGTCACACTTTGCCTCAAAACCTTTTTTATAATCAACTTCTTTTATTTCGTAAGGACCTATTAGTGATTCAGGAACTTCTTTCTTTGTTATATAGTCACCATAAGCAGAGTTTGTCGGATAGTTATATTGTATAAATTTCCCTTTAAAAGTAGTGCTAGAATTTGAAACCTTTGTTGGAATAAATCTTGCTCCATAAATTCTTCCATCTGCAGTAGGCCATAGTTGCAAATCAAAAGATATAGAAAACTTAAATTCGTTTTCAAAGTATTCTCTTCTAGTATTATTATGCCAATTCGAAGAACCAGAAAAATCAATTGCAAAGCTATTTGCTGTTTCAGAATTTAAAGTCATTGGTTTATAACAATGTCTAAAGTAATAACTGCCTGTTTTGTAAAACTCTACACCTAATATAATAATATCAGCTTTTGTAATCTGATACCCTTTTATATTGTCAGTTATATCATTAAATCCTTCAAGCTTAAACCTATCTTCTGCAAAAGAAATAGTTGATAAAAACGTGACAAATAGCAATCCAACAAGGTATTTCTTCATAGTTACTCCTAACAACATTTCTAGTTAATCTTAGTTTATCATCAATATGAAAGCTAATCAACAGGGGGAGTTAGAGACTTAGCTTATCCTTTTTAGACTTTGCTAAAATATAGATAAATTACAAAGAAACAATATTTAATTCTGGAGATTTATATTGTTATTTTTCTTTATTGTTACAAGATAATATTTTTGCTAAAATATTTTTACTTTTATTGTAAAAGCATAAAACAAATGAGCGGAAAACAATTAACCAAAAACTATATATATTTAATTATTTCCCAAATATCGATAAACATTTTACAATTAATTACGGTTCCTTATGTTTCAAGAGTTTTAGAACCTGAGGGGATTGGGACATACAGTTATGCTTTTGCGATTATGACATATTTTTCTATGTTTGGAACTATGGGGTTTAACTATTATAGCCAGATAGAAATTGCGAAAAATATGGATAATAAAGCAAAGAAGCATCAGTTGTTCTGGGAATGCTTTGTATCAAAAAGTATAACACTTTTTATATCAATAATAGTTTACTTCGCTTTTATCTATTTATCAAATATACCTAATAAAAATATATTTTATGTCGTTTCTATTCCTTTAATAGGCGAAATATTTAATACTAGCTGGTATTTAATAGGAACAGAAAATTTCAAATATATGGCAACTCTCCCGGTTGTCACCAGGCTTATTGCATTACCTTTAATTTTTATTTATATTTCTCAAAAATCAGATTTATTACTATATGTAGCAATTGTATTGATTGCTAATTTTATAGGTAATGTTTTAATGTCTATACCTATAATAAAAGAACATGGTTTGAAGCCAGCTAAAAACTTAGAAATTATTAAACATATTAAAGGGAATATAGTTTATTTTATTCCTACTATTGCTGGAACTATTTATCATGCCTTAGATAAAACTATGCTTGGTTTATTGCAAGATACTACAGTTCAGAATGGATATTATGAACAAGCTTTTAAAATAATTCAAATTCTAACGGTTGTTACAACTTCTTTAAGTACTGTTGTTCTTCCTCGTGTAACTTTCCTTGAACATGAGAATAAACGTGAAGAATTAAAAAATGTTCATGAAAAGTCTTTCCAAACCGTATTTATAATTGCATTTCCTTTACTATTTGGAGTAATAAGCATTTCGGAAAGATTTATTCCAATGTTTTTTGGATCAGATTACATTGGTTCTGTTCCTATTCTTAATATTCTCGCTATTTTATTATTAATTATTGGATTAGATAATCTTATAGGAGCTCAGGGGCTTACTGCGAGAGGGTTGCAAAAGAAATATGGCTATGGAACCATTATTGGTTTAGTCTGTAACCTTTTTTTGAATTATTTTCTTATAAAGTCATATGGGGGAATTGGGGCTGCGGTAGCTTCAGTAATATCAGAGTTTATAATTCTATTGTGTTTTGTAATTTTTACCTGGTCATATTTTTCATTCAGGAATATGATTAAATATGCTTTTAAATATTGCATATACAGCTTAATAATGTTTTTTGCAGTAAAAGAATCTTTGGTTTATGTACCAAATACCGTTTTAGGATTAATAACAAATATATTGATTGGAGTCATTGTTTATGTTTTAGTATTGTTGATTGCCAAAGATGAATTAATATATCTGTTTATAAAAGCATTTAAAGAAAAGCTATTTCCAAATATAAAAGAATCGAAAGAATAAAAGGGGAAAAAATGAGCATACGCAAATCATTAAGTAACCTTTATAGAAATATAACTGGTAAAAATTATTATAAAAAGATTTATACGCCATTTTATAATCAAACAGTAGCTTTAACTTCAGATTATCCATTAGTTTATAATAAATATGGTCAACCAATGGAGTTTTTCTTTATTCGTGATATTCACGGTGCTCATAATCCTTATGGAAATAAATCTAACTATTTCATATGGGATAGATTCAATTTTGAATTAAAAACGCAGTTTTATTCACACCAGGCTATGTTGCAGACGATGGGCAACCCAGATTACAGATATGGGGCGCTTATAGAGGCAGAATCTATTACCCCGGAAGATTATTTACTTTTTGACAAACATCAAAACTTAAACAAAGAATTTGATGCTATTTTTACATATTCTGAAAAATTACTGAATAAATTAGATAATGCTGTTTTTATGCCTTTTAATGCATCGATTTGGTATGGTACAACAGAGCAGGGTGGAATACTTTCAGTAGAAACATATAAAGATAAAAACAAAAATATATCTATTATTGCTTCAAACAAACTGCTTTGTGAAATGCACCATTTTAGAAAAGACATTGCAATGAAATGCAAAAATTATAACTTAGCAGATACATTCGGTACCTTTGACGGAGGGGCAAGAGTTCCTAAAATAGCGGATGTTTTAACAAACTATAGATATAATATTGCTATAGAAAACTACATAGATGATTATTATTTTACTGAAAAAATTCTGAATTGCTTTGCTTCAATGACTGTTCCGATTTATTGCGGTGCTACTAAAATTGCAGAGTTCTTTAATCCTGAGGGTATAATTACTATAAAACTAACTGACTTAGATAATCTGGAGAAGATTCTGAGCCAATGTAATGAAAAAGATTATTTACAACGTCTTCCAGCTATAAAAGAAAATTACGAAAAAGTTTTAGAATACGTTAATTTAGATGACATGCTCTATAAGAAAGTTAAAGAACAGCAAAGCAGAAGAAGATAAACTTATTACTATTAAATTGGAAAATATGCTATATATATAAATATAGAATTTGGACAAGAGGCAAAGAATGAAAAAAGCTTTAATTACAGGTGTTACTGGTCAAGACGGTTCTTATTTATCAGAACTTCTTTTGGAAAAAGGCTATGAGGTTTACGGAATCATTCGCAGATCTTCTACTGAATATCGAGAGCGAATAGCTCACTTAGAAGGCAAACCCAATTTTTATCTTCATTATGGTGATATGAGCGACTCAATTGGGCTAGTCAAAGTTGTTTCAAAAGTAAAACCTGATGAAATATATAATCTGGCGGCTCAAAGTCATGTTCAAGTATCTTTTGATGTTCCAGAATATACTGCTGATGTTGTAGCTACTGGGGTTTTAAGATTGTTAGAAGCAGTAAGAATCTGCGGATTAGAAAAGACTTGTAGAATATATCAGGCTTCAACATCTGAATTATTCGGAAAAGTAGAAGAAGTCCCTCAGAAAGAAACTACTCCTTTCCATCCTTATAGCCCGTATGCTGTTGCAAAACAGTATGGTTACTGGATAATAAAGGAATACCGCGAAGCTTATGGAATGTATGCCTGTAATGGAATTTTATTTAACCACGAATCTGAACGTCGTGGAGAAACCTTTGTAACAAGGAAGATAACTCTTGCTGCTGCACGTATTAAACAAGGCAAGCAAGACAAACTTTATTTAGGTAATCTTTCCAGCCTTAGAGACTGGGGCTATGCTAGAGACTATGTTGAATGTATGTGGCTAATATTACAACAACAAAAACCTGATGATTATGTAATAGCAACTGGAGTTCAACATTCTGTAAGAGAGTTCTGCCAACTTGCCTTTCATTATGCAGGAATCGAACTTGAATTTAAGGGGGAAGGAGCAGAAGAAAAAGGCATAGATAAAGCAACAGGGAAAGTTTTAGTTGAAGTATCACCCGATTTTTATAGACCAACAGACGTTGTAAATCTCTTAGGAGACCCAACTAAAGCAAAAACTCAATTAGGCTGGAACCCAACAAAAACTTCATTCGAAGAACTTGTTAAAATTATGACAGAAAGTGATATGAATCTTGTTGAAAAAGAAATTTCATGAATGTGAATTATGTTCATTGGAGGCTGTCTGAAAACTAGTTTTATTTTACAGAGTTTTTACTGGATTGCGAGGCGTTTTCAACGCCTCGCAATGACGATTATGATTAGGTTTAAAGGAATTGGCGAATAATAATTGTTCTAAAACAATCCCCTAACTCCCTACGCCCTATACCCTACTCCCTATTAAATATGATATATCACTTAATTTTCGATTGTTTGAAAAAATGAATTTAACATAACAATAAGGTAATACAAATGAAAATAAAATATTCTCTATCTAACGATACTTGGGATAACAAAGAAATTGAGGCAATAAACAGAGTAATAGCTTCAAACCATTTTACAATGGGTAAAGAAGTTGAAAAATATGAAAAAGCCTTTGCCAAAAAATTCGGTGCCAAATATGCCGTAATGTCTAATTCGGGTTCATCGGCCAATCTTTTGGCTGTTTCAGCTCTAGTCTATTCAGGAAGATTGAAAAAAGGTGATGAAGTTATTGTGCCAGCCGTATCTTGGAGCACAACCTACTTCCCCTTAGAACAGAACGGCCTTAAAATAAGGCTTGTAGATATAGACATCAAAACATTAAATATTGATCTTACTAAGATTGAAGAAGCAATCACACCAAAAACCAAGGCTATTTTTGCTGTAAATCTTTTGGGTAACCCTGTAGATTTTGATAAACTTTCTAAAATCTGCAAAAAACATAAGCTGTTTTTCTTTGAAGACAATTGTGAATCTATGGGAGCAACATTTGCAGACAAAAAAGCTGGTACCTTCGGTTTGTTAGGTACATTTTCTACTTTTTATTCCCACCATTTGGCTACAATGGAAGGCGGAGTCACCGTTACAGACGATGAAGAACTCTACCACTACATGCTTTCGATAAGAGCTCACGGCTGGACAAGAAATCTTCCCAAAACAAGCAGTCTTTATACCAAAAATGATGATGATTTCTATGAAAGCTTCCAATTTATCATGCCAGGTTATAATCTAAGACCTCTTGAAATGGAAGCAGCAATAGGTTCTGAACAGCTAAAAAAGCTTGATAAATTTCTAAAAATAAGACGTGAAAATGCTGAAATATTTAAAAGCATGATGTATAAAGACCCGTTCTTTATGATTCAAAGCGAAACAGGGGTTTCATCATGGTTTGGTTTTGCTTTAATTCTTGCACCAATAATCGCTGGTCAAAGAGATGAATATGTAGGAGCTCTGAAAAGAGCAGGTGTTGAAGTTCGACCTATAGTTGCAGGCAATTTTGCAAGACAACCAGCATTTAAATATATGAATGCGTCAATTTCTGGCAAGCTTTCTAATGCTGATTATATACATTACAACGGTTTCTTTGTGGGCAATCATTCTATTCCAATGGAAGAACAGCTCAATCTTTTAAAGAAGGTTTTCAAATCAGTCACCCACATGTAAAACTGCTCTGATACAAACAAAAATTAATACACTTTTTTTAATTATAGTTCTTTAATAATAAAATCTGTAAAGTAAAAGGCTTGTAAAAGCTCACGTATAGCAAGCCTACAAGCCTTTTGTCTGCTATACTCCGAACCAGAAGAGAAAGGAGGTTAGCAGTGAAAAAAGTTGTGCTTATACTATTGGTTATTGCGCTGCTTCTCGTAACAGCAGAGCTTAACTAAGTAGTATCTTAGCGTGTGGGTGCTCCAACACCTGCACGTTCTTATACTAAGTATAGCAAAATTATTAGTAATTGTAAAACCTTCCTTTCTCTCTCTGATTCTTTAACCGCAAGTTATACGTCATTGCGAGCCGATAGGCGTGGCAATCCAGTTTTAATCAATGATTCCGAGAAGTCAGCGATAGCTGACAGAGAGGTTTTTGCAAATGAATTTAAATTCAAAAATATATATCTGTGGTCATAGAGGTATGGCTGGTTCTGCAATTATGCGAAAATTGCAGGAAAAAGGCTATACAAATCTTGTCTATAGAACTCATAAAGAACTTGATTTGACTAATCAGGCCGATGTTTTTAATTTTTTTGAAACTGAAAAGCCTGATGTTGTTATTCTTGCTGCTGCTGCTGTCGGCGGAATTAAAAAGAATATAGACTTTCCAGCTGATATGCTTATGACAAATATGATGATACAGAGCAATGTTTTTGAAGCTGCTCATCGTAATAATGTGAACCGTCTGTTATTCTTGGGCTCTTCCTGTATTTATCCAAGACTTTGTTCTCAGCCCATGAAAGAAGAATACTTGCTGACTGGACCTTTCGAGCCGACAAATGAAGGTTATGCTCTCGCCAAAGTTGCTGGTTTAAGACTTTGCGAATATTATAACCGTCAGTATGGCACTGACTACATAAGCATCATGCCTTGTAATCTTTACGGGATTAACGATCATTACAACGAAAACGCTCATGTTATGGCTTCTCTGCTCAGACGTTTCCATGAAGCTAAGATAGATAATATTCCAAGTGTTTCTGTTTGGGGAACAGGAAAGCAGCGCCGAGAGTTTCTATTTGTCGATGATATGGCTGACGCAGCTGTCTACTTTCTTGAAAACTATCATAAAAGTGAATTTGTAAATATAGGTTCTGGTAAAGACGTTTCAATTGGCGAACTTGCTGAAATTATAGCTAAAACGGTAGGCTACAAAGGCAAAATAGAATTTGATACTACAAAACCAGATGGAATGCCTCGTAAACTTCTTGATACTTCCAAAGCTGAAAGCCTAGGCTGGAAATACAAAACCGAGCTTGAAGACGGCATAAGATTAACTTACGAAGATTTCTTAAAACATCCCGAATTTGCAAAGAGGTAAATATAGATGAACATAATTCTCTTATCTGGTGGATCAGGCAAACGTTTATGGCCTCTTTCCAATGATATTCGTTCTAAGCAATTTCTTAAACTATTTAAAAAGTCTGACGGCACTTATGAGTCGATGTTACAGCGTGTATATAACGCTATTAAAAGAGTTGATTCAAAAGCAAAAATAACTATTGCTACTTCTAAGAGTCAGGTTTCAGCAATTAACAATCAGCTTGGCAGTGATATAAATATTTCTTTAGAACCTTGCAGAAAAGATACTTTCCCTGCTATTGCTCTTGCTACAGCTTATTTGCATGATGTTCAGAAAGTTCCAGAAAATGAAGCAGTTGTTGTTTGTCCAGTAGACCCTTACGTGGATGATGATTACTTTGTAGCACTGAATAATCTTTGTCTACAGGCTGATAAAGGTGAAGCAAATCTTGTTTTGATGGGAATTGAGCCAACTTATCCAAGTGAAAAATATGGTTACATAATTCCTAAAAATAAAGAAAATACCAGCGAAGTATTAAAGTTTAAAGAAAAACCTGATTCAGAAACGGCTATGGGCTATATTAAGCAGGGTGCTCTCTGGAATGGTGGAGTCTTTGCTTATAAAATTAAATATGTTTTAGATAAAGCTCATGAAATAATTGATTTTAAAGACTACTATGACCTTTTCGAAAAATATGACTCTCTTAACAAAATCAGCTTTGACTATGCTGTTGTTGAAAAAGAGTCAAAGATTCAGGTTATGAGATTTGGCGGTCAGTGGAAAGATCTAGGGACCTGGAATACTCTTACTGAATCAATGGAAGAGAAAATTATAGGCAAAGCCATCATGAACGAAAGATGCTCGAATGTTCATATAATAAATGAAACCAATATTCCAATGCTTGCAATGGGGCTTCATGATGTGGTTATTTCTGCTGGTCCGGATGGTATTTTGATTTCCGATAAAGGTGAATCCAGTTTCATTAAACCTTTTGTTGATAAAATTATTCAGCCAACTATGTTTGCTGAAAAATCCTGGGGCAGTTATAGAGTTATTGATTTCACTTCAGAAAGTATGACAATAAAAATAACATTGAATCCTGGTAGTTCTATGAATTATCATAGTCATCAGAAGCGTAATGAAGTGTGGGTTGCTATTCTAGGTAATGGCAAAACAATTGTTGATGGTATGGAACAGCCAATCAAAGCTGGAGATGTTATTACAATAGAAGCAGGTTGCCGTCATACTGTTATAGCAGAAAGCGAATTACAATTAATCGAAGTTCAGTTAGGAAAAGAAATATCAGTAGATGACAAGAGAATATTCAGACTTGAAAAATGAGCCATTTTTATTAAAACCTGCTGGCATAGAAAAGTTATGGGGTGGCTCAAGGCTTAGCGATGATTATTCCAAGAAAATGGAAATAGATAATATTGCAGAATCTTGGGAATGTTCGACTCACCCCGATGGACAGAGTGTTGTTGCAAGCGGTGCTTTTAAGGGTAATACTCTTGCTGAAGTAATATCAAAATATCCAGAAATCTTAGGAAAAAAGCTAGAAAAGCTTAATGATTTGCCAATAATAGTAAAGCTTATAGATGCTCAGCAGAATCTTTCTGTTCAGGTTCACCCCGATGACGAACAGGCGAAAAGGCTAGAAAATGCCAAAAATGGGAAAATGGAATTCTGGTATGTGCTGGATGCTTTTAAAGATTCAAAACTTGTTTATGGCTTAAATCATAATTTAACCCCAAAACAGTTATTTAATAGTATTGTTGATGATAGTCTGGAAAAGTATTTACAAACTATACCTGTTAAAAAGAATGATATTTTCTTTATAAAACCAGGAACCATTCATGCTATTGGTGCTGGTGTTCTTATCGCTGAAATTCAGCAGAATTCTAATATTACTGACTATAATAGAATAGATAAGAACGGTAGCAAAAGAGAACTTCATATTGATAGAGCTATAGAAGTAGCAGAGTTAAAGCAGGCAAATGTTCCAAAACAACCTATGAGAGTTTTAAAATATTGTAAAGGTTGTGCTTCAGAGCTTTTATGCCGTTGTCAGTATTTTCAAGTTGAAAGGCTTTTGATTAATACAGAAAGAACAAGAATTCTTTATGAAACAGCTTCTTCCAACCAAAGCTTTGAAATATATCTCTGTATTAATGGCTGTGGTATAATGCTCTTCGAATCTAATAAAATTATAATGCTTTTCAAGGGTGACTGTGTTTTTGTTCCTGCAAATTCAGTTTTAATCAAAATTCATGGATCTCTTGAATTATTAAAAATTTACTGTTAAAAGATACAGGTTACTAGATGTATTTATAATATCGAAAAAACAAATGAATCCTGAAAAAATAGAAAGAATATTCTGGCTTATAATAATTGTATGGTTCTTACTGAGAGCCTTTTTACTCGGTTGTCAGTATATAGGTAATACAGATGAAGCTTTTAAGATGGAAGTTTTGAAATATTTTTCAGAAGCAGATATAGAAGCAAGTAAAGCTTATTCGCTTAATGGTTTTTGGTTCAAAGCTATTTATGGAACTATTCATCTCTTAACTCTGGTTTTGTTATTGCGATTCGGTTTTTTCGAGTATTTATGGACAAAAATAACTAATCTGGTTGGGGAGGGACTTTTTAAAAACGATTTGCTTTTTATAATTTGTTTTTTATTAATATTACAACTTTTATCATTCCCATCTTCTTTTTATTTTGGTTATTTAAGGGAAAATTCAGCTGGTTTTTCAAATATAGACTTATTTGGATGGTTTTTGCGATATTTTAAAGTAATAATAATAAATATAACTATTCAATCTTCTTTCTTTATTGTGATTTTGCATCTGATTAGATTTTTCCCAGATAAATGGCCTTTGATTGTGCCTTTGGTGTCGGTTATTGTTGTGTCTATTTCTATGCTATTGATTCCTTATTTGATTACACCTCTTTTTTATAATGAAAAACCATTAGAAAGTGGTGAATTGAGAGATAAGCTTTTTGAAATTGCTAATAAAGCAGGATTAATTGTTAAAGAGATATATGTTATAGATGAAAGCAGATATTCAAAGCATACCAATGCTTATTTTTCAGGTTTTGGAAACTTCAGAAGGATAGTTCTTTATGATAATCTTATATCTAGCCATACACCAGATGAAGTAGCTTTAATATTTGCTCATGAAGCAGGTCACTGGAAATACAATCATATTCTTTGGGGCATAAGCTGCGGTTTTATAGGAAGTATTTTGTGTTGTTATCTAATTTATTGGTTATTTGGTTGTATTTCTTCTGTTAAATGGTTTGGTTTAACACACATAGGTTCTGCTTCTGTTATTCCATTTTTCATGATTTGTTTTTTTGTTTTTCAGCTCTTTTTTGCCCCTATTGAAAGTCAGATAAGCCAATTTATGGAAGCTCAGGCAGATAAAACATCTATTGAATTAACAGGTTTAAAAGAAGTTTTCAAAAATGCACAAATCAGATTGGCTAAAGATAATAAATCTGATTTGCTTCCTCATCCTTATAGAGTTTTCTGGCTTTATTCACATCCGATAGCAATTAAACGAATTGGTTTTGCTGATTAGAGAAAAAGATATTAAGATGCCAATAAATCGCCAAAGATTGTGTTTCTTTTCTTTATTTTATTGTTATTAACAGCTATAGAAATAGCTTTTTGAGTTCCTAAAAAAACCATTGTTTTTTTTGCTCTGGTTAATCCTGTATAAATGAGATTACGTTGAAGCATCATGTAGTGCTGTGTGTGAGTTATCATAACAACAGCAGGATATTCACTCCCTTGCGATTTATGTACAGTAACAGCATAAGCATGAGCTAAGTCAACAAAGTCAGAAGACTGAAAAACAACTGTTCCTTGAGGAAAATCAATAGTTAATTCCTGTTCTTCTATTGATATATCAGTTATAACACCAATATCACCATTAAATACATCTAAATCGTAATTGTTTCTAAGCTGAATTACTTTATCGCCTTCCCTGAATATTCTGTTTGCATGTTGAATTTCATCTTTCCCGCTTTCTGGAGGATTTAATATTTCCTGTAATATCCCGTTAAGCGATATGGCTCCTAAAGGACCTTTATTCATTGGTGTGAGAACCTGTATATCTGCTAAAGGATTGTAGTTGAATTTCTTTGGTAAACTTTTCGCAACAATATTTTTTAAAAGAGACAATACTTTATCTACTGGTTCGGCCTGCAAAAAATAACAGTCAGTAGATGTATGACCATCAGGAACTGTTAAAATAGGCATATTACCATTGTTGATAAGGTGAGCATTTTTTATAATACTAGAGGTTTCTGCCTGTCTGAAAACTTTATCTAAGGTTATTGTCGGAACTATACCAGATCTTATTAATTCATTTAATACAAGCCCAGCTCCAACAGAAGGCAACTGATCAACATCGCCAACCAATATTAAAGATGCATTTGGCGGGACAGCCTGAACTACAGAAAAGAAAAGACTCATATCTATCATAGAAGCTTCATCTAATATGAGAACATCACAATCAAGAGGTTTTTCGGAATTGTATTTGAATCCATGAGTCTGGTGATCATATTCTAATAGTCTATGAATCGTTGAAGCATTATAGCCCGATACTTCAGATAGTCTTTTGGCTGCCCGTCCTGTTGGACTTGCCAGTAAAACATTATGACCTATGAACTTGTGAGCCATAACTACTGCCTTCAAAGTTGTTGTTTTACCTGTTCCTGGACCTCCAGTAATTATAACCATACCTTTTGTTAAAGAAGTTTCTACTGCTAGCTGTTGAATATCACTTAAATTTAGCCCATGGGAATTTATAGCCTGATTTAAAACAGATACGAGTTTTTCTCTGGAAATATTTCTTTTTGAAGCAACCAGTTGTTTGACATAAGGCACACTTTTTGACTCTGAGTAAAAGTTTAAAGGTAAATAATATAGCTTTCGACCATCAAAATCTCTTAATCTAATTCTGTTTTGCTTCACAAGCTGCTCTAAAGCTTTATTTATTAAAAGGGAATCATTTACGCCTATTGTTTCTTGAGCAAGTTTAACAAGTTCTTCTAAGGTTAAAAACAGATGTCCTTCTTTATTTACAGAATTAAGTGTATAAAAAATACCAGCTACTACCCGTCTTTCGTCGTTTCCAACAATACCAAATTCTGCAGCTATATCATCTGCTTTTTTGAAGCCTATTCCTGGGATTTCATCTGCTAAGATATAGGGATTTTCTGATACTTTTTTTACAGCTTCTTTATCATATTTCTTAAAAATCTTTGCAGCGTAAGCAGTTGAGATGCCGTGCCCTTGTAAAAACACCATAATGTCTTGTATAGAACGATGCAGAAAGAACCCTTGAGATATTTTGTCCGCCTTGCTTCGCCCAATACCAGAACATTCAGCTAGTTTTTCAGGATGATTCTCGATAATATCTAAAGTATCTATTCCAAAAGTATTAACTAATTTCTTTGCTGTTACTGGTCCAATACCTTTTATTAAGCCAGATCCCAGGAACTTCTCTATTCCTTTTAAAGTCGCGGGTTTTAATAAAGCATATTTTGTGGTTTGGAACTGCATTCCAAAATTTGGATGGCAAACCCAGACTCCATAAGCCTTAATTTCTTCTCCTGGTTGAATCATGCAAAAATTACCAACCAGGGTTACGCCATTGGGGTAATCTTTTCCGGAGGCTTTTAATACGTGATAACCATTTTGTTCATTGGCAAAGGTTATACGTTCTATTGTAACTGTAATACTTTCATTAACCACATTTTTATATTAACATATATTGTTTTCCATTCCAATACCATTGACTTTTGTGTCTATAAAATGATAAGTTTCGACAATGAGTAAAAAATTATCATTAATTTTAGTAGCAATCTTTATTTTTTTATTAATTTTTATTCAAAGTGACTCATTCAAAAAAGCCACATCTAGTTCTGTTTATACTACTATTTTGTCAACAGATGGGAACATTTACCCAGGTCAAAAGCAAGATTTTATATTTACTATTTTTAAGAATAATAAAGGCGAACGGGTTCTCGAAAGCCATGCTAATTTCGGAATAAAATTCAGTTATTCTTTAGATAATGGGGCAAAAAAGAAGTCTATTATCCCACTATTATATAATTTGCCAGGGAAATATATTTGTAATTTTGAATTCCCTGAAAATATGGAAGAATCCAATGTGGAAATAACAATATTTCAAGATTCCAGAACTGATTGCCAAATCATGAAATGTAATATTCCTGTAAAAAGGGAAAGAGCTATTGTTGTTCAGCCTCCTGTTAAACAGGTTTATACTGGTGATAAAGTCTGTTTTAAACTAGCTTCGTTAGAGAAGAAAAGTGGTTTAAGCCAGTTCAAAATTCCTATTAGAATCAGACTTATTCCTCCTTCTGGTTATACCACAGTTAATAGAATTGTAACTACAGATACTGAGGGACTTGCAACTTTTGAGACAAAAATACACAAAGCTTCACCTGAAGGGTTTTATACTTTTATTTTTCAATCAGAAACATTTGAGCAAAGGGTTTTGTTGTATGTAAAAAAAGAAAAAGACGGTAATTTATCTAATGATACCGAGACTTTATACACCCCAATAAATGATGAAGAGAATAAAGGATTTATTTTTAACCTTAATTGCGAGCGGAATAGCATACTTCTAGCTTATGGCTGCCCAGAATCAGAATTTCGACAAATTGAAATATGGCAGAACGGTAAACTTCATTATTTTTCCAATTTGCCTTTAGAAGGTGGTATTATTTCTCTCCCTCTTCATAGACCACTTCTTGCTGGTTGTCCAACTTTATTTAAAGTTTGGCAAATAAAAGATAATCTGGTTTCCTCTAGTGAAAAAGTTCGATATATAGCATCAAAAAATCGAAGTAAAGTTAATACATTCCTGACGGATGTGAATTTTGAGTTCCAAAATACAGAAAAAGACAAACTTGCTGCTGCTTTTTCACGAAAAGGTTTTATAGGAACATCTCCTAATGTTAATTCAAAAAATCTTACAAAGGTTTTTACTTCTGATTTAAAAGCTGTTAATCTATCGTCTCAAAACGAAATTCCTCTTTCTTATTATGAAAGCTTTTTGAAAGAAACAAATGAAGAATTTAAATCTGATTATATTTTTATTGAAGATAAATATAAAATTAATAATGCAGAAAGTTGTCGTATTTTCCTTGACTCAAATGAATTTTTACAAAATTATATAGAAGATTTAAATACTAGAGAATTAGTATTGAATAATCTTTTGCAAGAATGTATCTGTAGAACAGACAGATTCCAATTTCTTAATTTGCAAGAGAAAAAAAATGAAATAGAAGAAATCGAATCATTGTTGATTCCTATTTCTGAATTATATAACTACCTGAATAAGTTCCCTAATGAGAAGAAAAAATATGCACCTTTAATATTAAGCTGTGTCTTGAGAATGAAAGAAATTGTTTTTATTCCGGCAGAATTAAATTTTGATTTGTCACAAAAGCAATATGATTTAAATCTTTTACCAATGCTCGATATAGTTCCCTATGCCAGAAGTTTTCAAAGTATTCAAGGAATTCTCAAACCTGAAGGTAAAATTAAGTTAAGTAATGATAATTCTTCTAAAATTATCGAATTAGATGATAGACCTTCAGATATAAAAATTGATAATTATGATAGTATTGAAAATCTGCGTTCTTTGCCTCTTTTAATAAAAATAAAATGAAAATAATAATTTTATCTAAAATTGTCTATACGATTGACGGATGAGCAGTATTTCATTATAATTGTACAAATCAAAAATACCCTTGGAGGGAAACAGATGCGTTCTTATAAGTTAGGAAAGGTTTGTTTTGGTGTTAGCTTAGCAATAATGATGTCTTTAGGCATTTCATATGCTGCTAATCTTGAAGAAAACTTTAATAATGGCTTAAAAAACATAGCTAAATATAATCTTAATTCATCACGTTTTATTACAGAAAATGGAAAGAAAGTTTCAGTAACAGCCTATGGTTCTGATTCTAATGCTGTTGATTCATTCCAAAGAATGCTGGTATCAGAAGTTTCTACTGCTTCAGATATAGATGAAGCTATAGAACAACTTAAAATTTTCGGAGTAAAAGTATCTAATACCGCTGAAAAAGAAGCTTTCGATCAAGGTTTAAATTTACTCGAAAAAAGAGTTAAATTCCTTTCACAGACAGAAAATCCTAAGCTTGCTGATAAATTAGGTGAATTTAGTAATATTCGTAGTGAATTTGAAGAATTTCACCAGAATATTTCAGATGATCAGACTGAACTAGATGAAGCTTCTTTGATTAAAGCATCTCAGAGTCGTTCAACTACAACAAATAGAAGAACTTCTACTACTAATAGAACTTCATCTGCTAATAGAACAGCAACTACTAATAAGAGTAAAAAAACTGCTACTCCAAAACCTTCTGTTAGAGTAAAAAGAGAAGTATCTACTTCAAAGCTTGGTGCTTATGTTGCAAATGGGAAAACAAGTTTTGCTGTTTATTCTCCAGAAGCTACAGAAGTTAAGCTTTATTTATTTGCTAAACCAACAGATAAAACAGGTAAGGCTTTTGCTATGAAGAAAGGCCCCGATGGAGTTTGGAAAGCTTCTGTCGATGGAGAACTTTATGGCACTTATTATGGATTTACAGCAGATGGCCCCAAAGGTCCAGGTTATCTCTTCGATAAGACCAGATTACTTTCCGACCCTTATGCATTTGCAAACTATAATCATAATGGTAAATCAATTGTTGTAGATAGAAATTACAACTGGAAATGCAAAAGCTTCAAGCGCCCTGCTGCAAAAGATGCAGTTATTTATGAAATGCACGTAAAAGATTTTACTGCACATAAGAGTTCTGGCGTTAAAGAACCATATAAAGGCAAATATTTAGGTTTGTTGCAAGGCAAAGGAACTAGTAAAGTTCTTGGACATTTAAAAGAATTAGGTGTTAATACAATTGAATTAATGCCAGTTCACGAATATGATAATGATTTTGCAGGTCATCCAAACCATTGGGGTTATATGACAACTCACTTCTTTGCTCCTGAATCTGCTTATGCTAGTGGGGCAAATGGTCAGGGTGTTAAGGAACTTAAAGCAGCAATAGATGGATTGCACAGTGAAGGATTCGCTGTAATTCTTGATGTTGTTTTCAATCATACTGCAGAAGGTAATGAACAAGGTACACCAATTAATTTCAAGGGTTTTGACAATGCTGGTTATTACCGCTTGATGCCCAATGATAAGAATTATTACTGGAATGGTACTGGTTGTGGCAATGAAATGCACACTGAAAGCCCAATGTGCCGTAAGATGATTCTTGATTCATTGAAATATTGGATGAGTGAATATAAAGTCGATGGTTTCAGATTTGACCTTGGTACTATTATAGATAAAGGTACAATGCAGGCTATAATCGATGAATTGCCTTCTTCCACAATTCTTACTTCTGAACCCTGGGCAGCTGATTGGCAGAGAAACCAGTGGGCAAAGGCCGACTTCAGAAATAGCAAACTTGCTAAATGGAACGATGATTTCAGAGAAAATGTAAGAAGTTTGGCTGGCGGAAATGTTAATCGAAATAATTTAATGACAGTTCTAGCTGGTTCTTGTTTCTGGTGGGCTGCTAAACCAGCAGAAAGCTTGAATTACATTGAAGCTCATGATGGTTATACCATTAATGACCTGTTTAAAGGTGATAAAAAGAGACAGAGAATTGCAGCTATAGCTCTTCTCACTGCTCAAGGTATTCCTATGTTACATGCTGGACAAGAATTTGGCAGAAGCAAGGGTGGAAACGAAAATTCTTACGACCAGGATAACGCAACTAACTGGATTGACTGGACAACAAAAGAAAAGAATAAAGACTTATTCGATCTCTACAAAGGTTTGATCGCACTTCGTATGAAGTATCCGAACTTCAGATCTCCTGTTGCTATGAATAATCAGACTATGCAATGGATTCAGCCAGGCAATCAGAATGCTTTAGGTATGTATCTCAAAGGTGACACTGATTTCCTAGTATTATTCAATGGCGATAACAGAGATTGGGTTAGCTTCAAGCTCCCACAGAGTGGTGCCTGGAAAGTCGTCTGTGATGGTGAAAAAATCAATGATGCTGGATTATATACGGCAGAAGGCGATTATAACGTTCCACCAACAACTGCTATAATTCTAAAGAAATAATCGTTTTTGAAATAAAAAAACAGCTTTATAAATTAAAGCTGTTTTTTTTATTTTAGAAACTACAACTAGCTATTTGTTTATTTAAAATTAATTTAATCTTATATGTCTTCTTTATCTTCTTTGGTTTCTTTTTTAATATCACCAAAGAGTTTAACTGTTTTTGAAATTTGATTTGGATGAAGAACTGGTATCCATCGTAATTCTAAATTTTCTTTATTCAGTGTGCCTTTAATGATGTAGTCTTGTCTAATTGTCATGTTAAAAGATTTATTGCCACCTCCTTCAAAGACAAACCCACATCTTTTGCAGTATGACTGATAAAAAGAAGATACTTGTTCAAATGCTGTACCTATTTTCAAATCACATTCGCCTATTAATTCTTTATTTACTTCAGTTAATCTTTCCGTAAATGGGGGTATCTCTAAAACTTTATCGAAAGTTAAATCATCGTATAAGTTAATATAGTATTTCTCATTATAGCTTTTATAACCGAAATAAATAACGGTACCTAAAATAATAATGATAATTACAAAAATAGTAGTAGCAGCACCGCCTTTTTTGTTCATTTTGAAAGATAATAGATGTTTCATTTCAATAACCTCGTTTAATAGAAATATAATTAACCGAAATCTTATTGCAACTAAATATTATTGACATTTAAAAGAACAAATGGTAGTATCTATTCATACAAAGGCTCGTGGCTCAGTTGGTTAGAGCACCACCGTGACATGGTGGGGGTCCTCGGTTCGAATCCGAGCGGGCCTATTTTTTATTTTAGGGATTTCTACCAACTACAATAAATCCAAACAATTTCGCAGAATTTGCTTTACCCAAAATAATCCTTCATAAAAAGAATCACAAAAATAAATATATAGTTGAAATTTTTATAAATTCATAATATATTTTAAATATACTTTAAATATTTTAAAATTTATGATTTTCAGAAACTATTATTTAAATAAAATAAAACCATTTATTGGGAAGCCTGTTATAAAAGCGATAACAGGCTTAAGACGTGTTGGAAAAAGCACCTTTATAAAACAGATAATAGATTATCTGCAAAAAGAAAAAGACGTAAAACCAGCTAACATTATATATATAAACAAAGAATCCTTAGATTTTGATTTTATTACTAATTACAAAGAGTTAAATGATTATGTATCGAAAAAGATAAAAAATAAACAAAGCAAAGCCTATATATTCATTGATGAAATACAAGAAATTGAAGCCTTTGAAAAAACAATAGCCTCATGGTCCGGGGAGCAGGATAAATATGACATTACTATAACAGGTTCTAATTCCTCTATGTTTTCAAGCGAGTTAGCTACTAAGTTAACAGGTAGATATATCGATTTCCCTATTTATCCTTTTTCTTTAGGTGAATATAAAGAACTTTACCCTAATATAACTTCAATAGAAACACTCTTTGAGAACTACATAAAATATGGCGGTATGCCTGGTTTAAAAATACTTGAAAAGCTGGAAGATGATTCTGCTTTTATGTTTTTAAGAAGTATCCACGATACTATTGTTCTAAAAGATATTGTCAGAAGGAAAAATATTCGTAACGTTGAATTACTAAGAAATATCTGTAATTTCTTTTATTCTAATATTTCCAACCCTACAACGGCTCTGAGTATTAATTCTTTTTTGAAAAATCAGCATATAAAATCTTCTGTTCCCTCAATATTAGCTTATATGGAGGGATTAACCGATGCTCAGCTTTTTTATCAATGTAAAAGATACGATTTAAAAGGGAAAAAGCATTTGGAGATTAACAGCAAATACTATGCTTCTGATATAGGGCTTAGACATTCTCAAATAGGTTTTTCTGTTAAAGATTTTTCGAACATATTAGAAAATATTGTTTATTTAGAGCTTAAGCGCAGGTTTGATTCTGTTTATACTGGTGAAATAAATACCTTTGAAATAGATTTTATAGCCTTAAAAAATGCAGAACCCTTTTATTTTCAAGTATGTAAAAACCTGGATAATGATTCAACTCTGCAAAGAGAAATAAAATCTTTGCTCGCTGTAAAAGATAATTACCCCAAATACATAATAACTTATGATAAATACCCCAGTTCAGATATTTCTGGAATTAAAGTTATAAATATCATTGATTTTTTATTAGGGAATTAGGGAGATAGGGCGTAGGGATAAGGGCATTGTCCGCTAGGACAATACTTTAATAACCGTGGGCAACAAAGTTGCCACGGGGAAGAACCCTCAAAAACTTGTCCGTCAGGACAATACTTAATTAACCTAGGGCGACGTTAGTCGCCCTAGGAACAGACTACACCCATTAAGAAGCTCCCCCACGAAATGGTGGGGGAGCTGGATTTGGCGAAGCCAAAGACTGAGGGGGCTGATTGCTAAAAGCAATCTGTGAGGGGCGCTACTTCATACACTTCTCAGTTTTCAACTTTCAACTTTCAACTTTCATCTTTCAGTTTTCATCTAGTTCATTTCCCATGCGGTATTTAATGTCGTAGTTGATGATGTAGTCCAGTTCTTCTTCTGTGAAGCCGTAGTGTTGGGCTAGAACTTTGTCGATTTCGTCAATGATTGGTTTGGATTTTTTGTGTAAATACTCATAATCAGTTTGAACACTACCAACGTATCGTTTTTTATTCTCCAAGTCATTTTCTAATTGGTTTGCCATAGAAACTAATGAAAACAGTTTTTCAGAATTTAAGTCTATTTTAAAAAATTGTAATTCTTGATTAGTTATATGCCAACAATCACTTATTGTTTCCCATATCAAGAAATGAAGAGAGGAATTAAAAACGGCTACAAATATATTTCTTATATTATCTGATGGAAAATTAAATAATTTATATTCTTTTGACTGTTTAGGATTTATAAAGCATTTTGTCCATAACATCATTCGCATATTTAAATAAGCAAAATGTTTATTTGTTATTTTTTGGTTCTCTAAAATTGATTTAGAATTTTTCAATAATTTCTTTATAATATTAATTAAATGAATATTACTACATTTTGCCCAATTAACTATTTTTAATTCATTCTTAACATATTCAATGTTGTTTATAATATAGGTTCTTTCATTTCTACAACCTTTTGAATACCAATGATAAAAATTTGTTGTAAATAATTTATAATTTTTATCAATAGATTTATTAAAAAGACAAATAGAAACTTTCTGATGAACTCCATTAAAAATTGTAGCTGGTCTGTCTGCGTAATTAGAAATCCATATATTTTCTGAATAATCTTGTATTTGTTTTCGTAATAAAGACATTCTAGGAGTTGCAGGAAGAGAAATAGGAACAATAAAACCTATAAATGTCTTGTTATTGGAAAGAAATAGACTTTTCTCAACAATAAACGCATATAAATTTCCACATTTAAGAGTATTATAATTATAAAGTTTATAGTCTTTTATTTTGCTGTATTCCACATAAGGCGGATTACCTATAATAACATCGAAGCCGCCGTTTCCATCGTCTTTATCCATAATACTATAAAACTCAGAATACCAGTGGAAAGGAGTAGAGTTTTTATTTTGAGGCTGTGCTTTGAATAGTGTTTCATCTAATTTCCTTTTTAATTCATTTCTTGCTTCTATCAATACTCTTTTTTGTTCTTTAAGTTCTTCAGTTTTGGTGTCAAAACTCATCTGCATTTCCTTAAATTTATGAGTTTTAGAAGACAAGTTATTTATATTCTCAAAAACTTCTGCTGTAAGGAAATTAGTATCAAAGTTTGCTACTAAACCTTTCTTTATTTCTTCTTTTGTAGCAAAACCAACTAACGAATTACCGCATCTGATATTGAAATCAATATCTGGTAATGGTTCTATTCCAAGATTTTCTTTATAATAATTTGGTTCAGCTGTAGAGATAAGCTTCAAGAAAAGTCTTAATTTAGCTGTTTCTGTAGCTTCTTTCATAATATCAACGCCGTAAAGATTATTTAAAATAATGGATTTATAAATAAAATACTGCTTGTTTTCGTGTTTTTCTAAGCTTTCAAGCTCATCTTCAAAAAGTCTTCTTGTCTGTTTATCTTCAATTTTAATTCTACTTGAAATAAATTCTTCCATTCGACATAAACAACTGTCATAAAGAGGTTCTAAAATATTCAAAGCGGCAAACAAAAATGCACCTGAACCGCATGTTGGGTCTAATACTGTGATTTTTTTCAATTCCTGATAAAAACTACTTATTAGCTGAGGAGATTGGGTTTCGTCTAACAAGTCTTGAGCAAATTGACAAATATCAAGATTATAAGTTATAAAATCTTCAATTGAAGCTATTTCACCATTTTCAATTTTGTTTTTAACTTCTTTATATCTAGCTAATCTACTGACTGTTTCACGCCATATTTCTGTAGGAAGAGCAAATTCTTCGTTAGCTGGTTCATTCCAGCGTTTACGCCTTTCCAACAAATTTGGTTTTGAAGTGTCTAAGCCTTCTGATATATAGTCAGGCAAAGTCTTGTTGGCACCTTTTTTCACAGCGTCAAAAATATATTTATCGCCAGAGTTACGAAGCATTTGAGAGATTTCGCTATTTTCAGCAAAAAGATTAGGTAGCCTTTTCCCAACAGCATTAAAAAGAAAAGGAATAATACTGCTTCGGCTTATATACTCGGTTATGTCTTCCTGAGTGTAATAAGCACCCATTTGAGCTCTGTCGTTGATATATTTTTCAAAGATGTAGCCTAGCACATCAGGAGATATTTCGTTTCCAGTAGCACATTCACGAGTGTCTAAGTGCCATTCATACTGATCAAAAAGCTTAAAAATATTTTCAAACGCCTTGTCAGGAATTTGAATATCTTTGTATTTCTGCTCTATTTCGTGAATTTCAAAAATACCACCGTTTAAATATGGAATGTTTCCAAGCAATTCTTGAGTTTTTTTATCTCTTTTTGAATAAGGTTCTGCAAGACCCTTATGAAAAAGTGTAGTCAGAAATTTTTTATAAAATGAATAAAACTGGTTGCTTCCATTTTGCTTAGAAATCAGTTCTAATTTGTTTTTGAGATAATTTTTATCGTTGTTGAAAAAAGAGCGTTTTTGAATAAAATAACAAAACATAAGCCTGTTAAGCATGATTGAAGCATACCACTCTTTTTCAGTGTTATCACTTATTCCTTCTATTAACTTCACAAAATTAGTATGCTGTTTGCTGAATTCAACATAGAATTTTTTTGTAACTTTTTCTGAATTTACAGCAAAGTTTGCATTCACTCGCAATTTAACATCAGAAATAGTTATATTATCTTCTTCATCTAACTCAAAAATTAGTCCAGAAGCTCTTTGGTAAATTCTTTCAGGGTCTTGATTAATATTATATTTTATTTCAGCAACTTTATATTTATCGCCGACTCTGTAGTTATAGAGCCAAACCTGTTCACCAGTTTCTTCTGAACAGAAAATAATGATATGTTCATGCTTTAAAGCTTTGATTCTATTATCAATCTTTTTTCTTAAGAAAGATAAAGGAATAGCTCCATTTTCTGAATGACATGAAATAATTGAAAACCCTTGCTTTTCAGCTTCTATATTGAATGTAAATAATTCATTGTTTTCTTCAATAGGCGGGAGTTTAGTATTGTCTTTATTCCAACCTAGTGTAATAAATAGATTTTTAAATTCAAAATTTTTTAAATATTCGCCAAATTCGTTTTTTGTAATTGTTGTTGTCATTTGCTTATCAACCCCATTGAACAGATTATTTGAGTTAACTTTTTATGATGAGTCTGCTCTGTTTCAAAAATGCAGAGCTTACCATCATTTCTCAGTGAAACAAGTAAATCAGCCAAATCCTGGTCTGAAATTCCTGATTTTAATTGCTTGGAAATAACATCTTTAGCGTATTCGCGAAGAGGGTTCTTATAAATGTCATCTAAGGCCTTTTTGTGCTCTTGAGTTACAAATAGTGTTCCTTCGTTTTCTTCGATGAAACGCAATACTTTCATATAAGTCTGGTATTTAATTCCTGTCTTTCTTCCTAAACTTCCACCTGTAGAAGACTCTTCTTGTGAGGCAACTTTTACTGCTTCTTTAACGAGTTCATGATGTCTTCTAAATCGAGGTAAAGTTGGCTCTTCTGGGTCACATTCAGCAGTTTTCAAAATAGTAAACTGAGACTGTGTTATAATTTTCCCTTTAGTATCAAGTTGAGTTAAAACATCGTTGTTTTGTGGAGTTTTAGTGTAGACGATCACACTTTCACTAATGTTTTGTGGTGCTTTTTTGCTTGAAAAGACCACGTTAGGCATATTGGGAATTATTTGTTTCAGCTCTGGCTGTTTGTCGATTGCATTTTTCCAAATCTGATAAGCATAAGAAGAAAGGTCTACATCTTCTTCGCTGTCTTGCTCATCTAAAATTCCTGATTTTTCGTTGTAAAGGTCTTCGATGTTTACAGGGTCTCCATCAAAGAAAACTTCATCGGAACCGACTACTTCAGCATTTTCTTTAATTCTGTGTTTAAGCTTATCTCTAAGCTTGATAATCTTTTCTACTCCGTCTTCAGGCAAAAAGGAATAACAGAATATTTGACTTGAAGCCTGACCAAGACGGTCAACACGACCTGCTCTTTGAATTAATCGAATAATCGCCCAAGGGAGGTCGAAATTCACGATTATATGAGCATCTTGAAGATTCTGACCTTCGCTTAAAACGTCTGTTGAAACCAAAACTCTTATTTGTTCGCTATTTGCGATATAAAAATCATTACTGATAGGACTGAATCTTTTGGCTAAGTCTGTAATATTTGTATTTTCACCTGTTGCTTTAGCTACTTTATCAACACCACGTCTTTTTAATTCGCCAGTTATATAATCTGCTGTATCAGCAAACTGAGTGAATATAAGCACTTTTTCATCGGGGTGCTGTTCCTTTAAAAGTTTTTCTAGAGCAGATAACTTACGATCATTTTGAGAATCCCATTGAGGAACAAGAGAAGCAACTTTTAATAGTGCTTCATTATCTTCTTTAAGCTCTTTTATTAATTTTTTAACTTCGAAAAAGCTAGTAGAAAGCCATCTGAATTTGTCACTTGAATCACTAGAAAAAGAGTCATAATATTTTTTAGCAACCTTCTTATAATCATTTTCCGTAAATAAATTAGAATCTTTTTCCTCTTTTGTTTTTTCTTCTAAAAAAATAGTTAAATCTTCTTCATCAGAATCTTTATACATATCTACTTCAACAGTTTTACCACCGATAGGAAGCAACAAATCATTTTCCAATGCATAAAGATATATATAGTTTTTTAGAATTAAGCGGTGAAGTGATAGAATAAAAGCCTGTCCACAGCTTTCTAAACGCTTATAAAGATTGGTTCTGCAAAAGCCTTTTATTCTATGCCCAGCTCTAGATAGGTCTTCAAGTATCTTTTCAATTATTTCACGTTCTTTTTTGTCTTTAATAGCTGTTATTTGCTTTTTTAGGCTTTCTTCTTCTTTGAGATAAGAACCTAGAGAATATCTTGAAAGATTCAAACCATCGATTAAGTCAATTGTTTGGCTATCATAAAGAATCGCATACAGGTCCTTTTTGTCATTTGCGTTCATAGCAAAAGTAACTTTTTTAGGCAGTCTTTCGGGGAAATATGAACGCTCACCGTTTTCAAAAACTACATATCTTCGACTGTTGATAGGGTCTATCTGAGAATAATTCTTTTTGATAAAACTTCTTGTACGGCGTATTAGAAAGTTTTTCATCAATTCACGCCAATCATCAGGATTATCGCTTTTTTCAAAAGCTTTGATACTATGTAGTGGAATATCTGTATGTCTAGCTTGAAATCTGACTACACCACCCAATTGAGCTATATATTTTTCGGGGCTTATTCCTAAGTCATAATCTTCTTTGATAAAGAGTTTTAGCTGATTAGCAAGGTCTAAATAAGATTTATTATAGGGAGTTGCAGAAAGCAATATTACTTTGCTTTCATTGATTTCAAGATAATCTTTTAATGCTTTATAACTGCGATTTTCACTGTTTCTAAAATTATGACTTTCATCAATAATTACGAGTTTATAACGTTTTAAACTTGGAAGTTCTTTAACCAACATTGAATGGGGAATAATTTTTGCATGTAAACCATATTCTTCTCGGTATGTTTCCCACATCTGAACAAGATTTACAGGAGGAAGAATTAAAGTGTTATAACTGTATTCATCTTCTAAAAGCTTGGCTATAGCAGTTGCTGTAATAGTTTTTCCCAGACCTACTACATCGCCTATGATTAAACCGCCATGTTTTTCAAGATTGTGGGCGCCTATCTGGACTGCTTTTTGCTGAAAATCTAGTAATTTTGTTTTAAAAATATCAGAGGGTTTGAAAGAATTAATTCCGATTATGGCATCTTGAGATAGATGATAAGCCATTTTCAAATATATATGGTACGGCTTAATAGATTCTTCTCTAGCCCAGGATTCTTCTAAAATTTCTATTATTTCTTTTGTAAAATCGATGCAAAGCCTGTCGTTCCAACGTTCTTCAAACCATTTAGAAAGTTTTTTTGCTGCATCCTGTTCTAAAACATCTACGTTAAGTTCTCCCTGACGCTTTAAACCTGCTAATGTAAAATTACTGCTTCCCAAAAGAGCTGTTGTCGCAGTAATTTTGTTTGAAGAATAAGATAAATAAAGTTTTGCATGTAAAAGATGTTTTAAAAAAAGCTTTACTACAACTTTTCCTTCTTTTAACTGTTGAAGGAGTTTTTTTATTGTATTTTCATCGTTATTTGTAGGAGAACCGATTGTGAGTTGCTCTTTTAATTCTTCTTTAATCTGTTTGCGTAATTCTTCAATTTGTTTATGGTCAGGTATTTCTTCTTCATTACCAGAATAGTTGTCAGCTATTATTTCTGTGGGAGTTTTATACATTCCCAAAAGTAAACGGCAAAAGCGTTTCTGTTGGGTATTACCTTCTTTTATTTCTTCGCCTTGAAGCTTGTTTATTTCATCAGCGACCAAATTCCAGCCTCTGATATTGAAATAGCCAACACAATAATCTAGTCTTAAAGCATTTTTCGCATGGTTTTTTAAACCCGTATTAAAATCTTTTTCGATATTGTCATAGATGTTTGGCAATGTGACGTTCCCCTTTGTCTAGGCAAATTCTGACAAAAGAGAGATTTAATAGAAACTCTTTCGAGTTTCGTAGTTATTGTAGTTGGTTTTTATTGTTTTTTGATGAAACCGATGAAATAACAATAACTACAACAACCAACTACTACAAAAACAATTGTTTTTTTGCAGATGAAAAAAACACGAAATTCTGTTATTATATGTACATAACAAAACTAGTGTTTAACACTTGCATTTGTTAAGGTATTTCGCTCTACTTCTTGGCGGAACTAAGCGAAATACCGCCTCTAAATTGTCAGTTTGCTTAAATATTAAAGAGCTTCACTCAAATGTGAAGCTTTTGTCGTATTTAGGCAATAAAAATTATAACAATTTATCTATAATTTATCAAATAAAATTGATTTATCTATAATACTGACTATGCAAATTTAATATGAGATGACTGGATTGACACGCCATAACAATGGCTCGCAATGACAGATAAAAAAGTGGAATGGCTTATTTTCAGAAAAAACTAAAAGAGATTATGAAAAGCAAGCAATTAACTCAAATGGAGTTAGCTAAACTTGCACATATTTCACAAAATACGGTCTCTAATTGGTTAAATGATTCATCTTCACCAACATTAAAAAATCTTGAAGCATTAGCAGATTCTCTAAATATGACTGTTGGAGAATTGATTGGCGATTTTTCTCATAATTCAAAGCTTAGCGAAGAAGATAAAAAACTATTGACACTTCCAATAAAACAAAAGAGGATATTGTTGAAGTTTGTTGATTTCTTGAGTGAAATCGAAGAGTAGTCATTAATATTTTTTTATCAGATTTTTAACTCTATTTTACCCAAAAACGAAAATAACTGAAATGACAGTTTTTTATTTTGGTAGGTTATTTTTGTATGATGTTGTTTTTGTTGGTTATATTTGACTAAAAATAACTTATTGGTTATATTTTAGTTATGGATGAAAAACAGAAATACAAAATAATCTTTTACAAAGACAGAAAAGGTAATGAGCCTGTAGCCGAATATATCCGAAAACTTAAAGCCACTAGTGAGAAAAACAAAGACGCTCGTATAAACTTAGAGAAGATTATAGAATATATGAACGTGTTGAAGAGAAAAGGATTTGAAGCAGGTTATCCATATATCAAACATATAAAAGGCGATATATGGGAATTGAGACCTTTAAGAAACAGAATTTTCTTTTTCTGTTGGAGTGGTGAAGCATTCGTTATGCTTAGTCATTTTATGAAGAAAACTCAAGAAACACCAAAATCTGAAAAAGATAAAGCAGAAAAAATAATGAAAAGATTCTTGAATGGAGAATAAAAAATGAAATATACTGAATGGGACGAATTAAGAGAAGAGCTTTTTACTCCAGAAGAAATAGCTATACAGGACGCTAAAGCTGATTTCTTATGCAAGCTCATAGATGCTAGGAAGAAAAAAGGCTTTAGCCAAAAGAAGTTAGGAGAAGAAACTTCTATAAAACAACCTGTAATAGCTAGACTTGAAAAAGGTAGAACCAATCCTCAACTAGAGACATTAATAAAAATATTGTTGCCATTAGGTTTTAAACTTAGCATAGAGCCAATAGAAGCAAAATAATTTTTATGCCTGAAACATACTTTGACGAAAAATTAAATGATTACATCATTGACGCTGGAACACCTAATTGGTTTGTTGATGATGTTATAGCCAACGATGACTATACTTTGCTACTAACTTTTGTTACAGGAGAAAAAAAGCTTTTTGATTGCAAACCATTGTTAGCTGATTCTTTTTTTGAACCATTGAAAGATATAAATTTTTTCAAGAAAGCACATATTTGTGGTCGCTCTGTAGTTTGGAGCGATGAAATAGATATAGCTCCTGAATACGTTTATGAAGCTAGTAAGCCTATATAAACTTTTTGAATATGGAAGTTTATTACGACGAACAATTAAAAGATTATATTATATCGGCTGGTATTCCTGATTATAAAATTATAGATGTAAAAGCCAACGATGATTATACTTTGTTGCTTACATTTGTTACAGGAGAGAAAAAGCTTTTTGACTTTAAGCCTTTATTAGACGAATACCCATTTGAACCATTAAAGAACTTGGGATTATTCAAAAAAGCTTTTGTTTGTTGTGGTGTGGCGTGGAATGATGATATTGATATAGACGGCGAATATCTTTATGAACATGGAACACCAGTTTAATATTATGAAATATACAGAATGGGAAGAATTAAGAGAAGAGCTTTTTACTCGAGAAGAAATTGATTCTCAAAACATTAGAACTGATTATCTTTGCAAGATAATAGAAACAAGAAAAGAAAGCAGCAAAGAACGAAAAACTTTTGAAAGTAAAGATTGAATACTTTGCTAATCTTTTAATGTTTGAACTCAATTCAAAAGTTATACAGAAAGCTTTAGAAATATCCGATAATAATTATAAGAGAATATACTCTTTGGCATTGAAGCTAGCAGAATGACAAATTAAAACAAAAGTCTTTTTGTGTGGTGTATAGTATGGTGTAAACACTTTAAGAAGTAGTTAAAGCTCTGATTAGATTAGAGTTTTAATAGGCTTAATCGAATCCGAGCGGGCCTATTTTTTATTTTAAAAACATTGAAAATATCTCTATTTAATTAACGGTGTTCCGCATTTTTTGCACTGATTTCTATTTATGGAAGTAACAGCCGAACAAAATGGACATAAAATTTCCGTGTCGTTTGTTTTATCGTATTTTTCGTAATAATCTAAAGAAGGATGGAATCTAATTCTTTCTCCGACATTGAAATGACTGTAGTAATAGCTGTTTTTACTGGGTTCTTCTATAGAATCAGAATCACCAGAATCTTTCCTGATTCTTAAAACAAATACCTCGTAAGTGGTAGTATGGCCTTTATTAGAACGTTCTCGTATTTCACTGTCTTTATATGTTATCTCTCCATCCCATGGTTTTCCATAAGCTTTTTTTAGAAAAACAATTACATATATTAATACAAAAAAGGTTGAAAGAAAGGAACCATATCTAATGGCATCCGTTATTTCAAAGTCAGGAGTAGAATAACTGTAAAAAATTAATAAAACTATTGGTAATGGGATAACGAATAGACTTATAAAAAAGATTTTTAAATTATAAAGTTTATGTTTGGTAATAAATTTTGGGGTAGAAATTACTGTGGAATAACCTATTCTAGACACCTTCTTTTTAGCTGGTAGACTGTCTGATTTTATATTAATATCTGTCTTTTTTGTATCTTTTTTTGTATTAATTTTTACAGTATCACCAGCAATGGAATTTGGGTTAGCTGTGGCATAAAGTGTTTCAGAATCATTTTGAATACTATTATTGTCTTTATGAAAAGATTCTTTTTGTTCTTCTATAATATTGTTTGTTGATGGGGAAACGTTCTTGGCAGGTAATTCTTTATTCGTGGTTGAAGATTCATCTGATGGACTGAAAAGATCAGAAATAATTGGCATTTTTTTCCCACATTTACCACAAAAGGTTGTTCCTTCTTTATTGTTAGAACCACAATGAGGGCAGATCATCTTAATCTCCTTAGCCTACCTAATCTATAATTCAGAATAATATATTTTTTTTACTTTAACAATATATTAATCTTTCAAGGCAAATTTAGACATAATTCACTTTGTGTGATATTATGCAGGAAAGCAAAAACCAATTACAATAACAATACAATACTAGCAAATACTTATGGAGCAATACCGTGACTGACAGAAACTTTCCTGAACCAGTGGCAAATCCGCTGTTAGATAATATTAGAATTGTTCTGGTTGAACCACAGGGACCATTAAATATAGGCTCAACCTGTCGTGCCATGAATAACTTTGGTCTGCATAATCTTTGTTTAGTCAGACCTGGCTGTGAACTAGATACAGATGCTTTTAAAATGGCAATGCATTCCCAGGATTTATTAGAAAAGGCAAAAGTTTATCAGACTATTCCTGAAGCTATAGAAGGTTCTGTTCTGGTTTTAGGCACCGCAAACCGACGTGGGGAATATCATGAACCCAATTACACTGTTCAAGAGGGGTTGCAACGCATTGAAAAAGTTCTTTCAAAGGGACCTGTTTCTATTTTATTTGGAAGAGAAGAATGGGGGCTTACAAAAGATGATTTGCAACATTGTATGGGCTGTATGAGAGTTGTTACTGATACTGCCTGCACTTCCTTGAATTTATCACAAGCAGTTTTGTTGATAGCTTATGAGTTATTCCAAAAATTCGGGAATCCTGTTCCATTACCAAAAGCACAGGCTGATGACCCATTAGAACAGCCAGCAACAACAGATGAACTAGCTAGACTTTATAACCATATGAAAAAAGTTCTAAGTGCCTGTGAATTTTTGCCATTAGTTAATCCTGATGAACTTTTTCAGGTTTTGAGGGCTTTTTTCCATCGCTCGTCACCAACTTCTCGCGAAATAAATATTCTTATGGGTATTTTTTCCAATCTCAATGGGTTTATGAAAAAGTATGTGAGAGGGAAGAAGTAACCTAATGAATTAATCTAGTTTTTAATAAATAAATATAAAAATTTGAATCTATTTGATGTAGACATAAAATTACACCCTTTTTAATGGTAGTATCACTAAAATATTGCTGAAGGATTATTTCTAAAGCTTCCCCTTGAGGGGAAGTGGTTCCGTAGGAACCGAAAGGGTGACTTAATCAGAGTCAACCATAGTTCTTTGATTAACAATACATTATCACTAAACAAAGTTTGCTCTAGTTCGGTCACCACTCCGTCAGCCTTACAGGCTGCCACCTCTCCTCAAGGAGAGGCCTTAGGACAAATCTCATTTCAAAGAATATAATAAATGTAACTAATTGGTTAACTTCTACAGTAGAGAGGCTTTTATTATTTAATTACTTTGTCATTCGTTTTTTTAGTTTTTCAGCGATTAAAGGCGTAACTAATTCATTAATATTACCACCGTAGTAAGCTATTTCTTTTACTACACTGGAACTTAAAAATGAATATTTTGGCTGAGACATTAAAAAAACCGTTTCGACCTTATGATTGAGATGATAATTTGCAGCAAACATCTGAACTTCATATTCATAGTCAGAAACAGCTCTTAAGCCTCTTATTACTGCTGTTGCACCAACCTTATCACAAAAATCAACCAGCAGGCCATTGAAATGCATAACTCTCACATTCTCTAAGTCCTGAATAGCTTCGTTTATCATGTCTACACGTTCTTCAGGAGAAAAAAGGCATTTCTTGTTATTGTTTACGAGAACTCCAACTATTAAATGATCAAATAGAGACGCTGCACGTTTTAAAATATCTAAATGACCATTTGTCATAGGGTCGAAAGAACCAGGATAAACTGCTATTTTCATCAGTTTTTCCCCTCAAGTTTCATAAAATCAATTAAATCGTAACCTGCTTCTTTCATTATTTTATCGAAAGCTACCACAGGGAAACCTACTACGTTAAAGTAACAACCTTCTATTTTTTCAACAAAAAGGGCAGCGTGGCCCTGAATACCATAAGCACCTGCTTTATCGTAAGGTTCATTGGTATTCAGATAGGTTTCTATATCTTTGTCTGTTAATTGTCTAAAATAAACATAAGTTATTTCAGAATGAGAAAAGATTTTTTGTTTTTCAACGTCAACCAAAGCAATACCAGAAATTACGCGATGCTTTTTCCCAGATAGTTCTCTTAACATTCTTTTGGCATCTGTTCTATCTTTGGGTTTACCAAGGATTTCAGAACCGTCTACTACAATGGTATCTGCACCAATAATAAGACCTGTTTCAAGAGAATGTGAGGCATACATAGCTTTTAAACTTGCAAGTTTTGCTGATTTTTCTTCTGGAACAAGATTTTCAACGTCTGAAATTTTTTCTTCATAAGGAGATTCTATATATTTGAATGGAATATGCAATCCATGAAGAATTTCATGGCGACGCGGTGACTTTGAAGCTAAATAAATCTGTGGCAATTGAACAGACATCAATATAAAAACCTTTCCATTATCATAACTTTTTTATAATGTAAAAAATCTATAAATAAGATATTGGTTTTAATATCTTATTAAATAGTACTTTCTTCACCATTCAAAGTTAGATAAACATTTTTAACATCGAATTCTTTTTTGAATCTGTTGGCGAAGTCAACAACTTTAACGACCTGTTCGTTAAGCTGCCATTTAGCAGTGCAGCCAAAAATAATCTTGAAAGGCAATTCGTTACGCATAACGGTGCTGCTCAATGTTACATCTTTTATTCCAACAGCAAATTCTTTTAATCCGCTTTCTATCCAGCGTTCAGCAAGACTACTCTTAGCCATATCTCCAGCAAATGTAGGAAGTGCAAGACCAATCTTTTGATCGTAGAGTATTTCATTGGCAACTTTCACGCAAACTTTGCTTAAAACATGGTCGGGGTTGCTTTGTAAAGTTAAAGACCCATTTGGGTTAGGATCTCTAGCACCTTTGAATTCCGGTATAAATGGAAGTTCAAAAGAGGTTCTAGCTCGGTCTTTATCTGTTATTACACCTTCTTCTGTAGCAACAGAAGTGTTGTGATTGATTCCATAAACGACTTTATCTGGAGAAACGTTCCATTCTCTTCTTGTTTTATCGAAGTAATCCATTAAACCAGCGACAGAAACGTTTTTACTGGAAATCAAATATACTATTTTATTGCAGTTTTGAACTATTTCTTTGGTTACTTTTGTAAACATTGAGCTAGAGTCAACAACAATGTATTTGTAGTTTTCCATTACAGTCGACATTAGGGAATAAGTGTGAAATTCTTTTAATCTGCAGTCTGTAATACCATTTTCTTGTGGTAGTATAGTAAGTAATCCGCAGGGGGATTTAACTACATATTTGCTAATATCGCCGATCTTTTCACGGGCAACCAATTCGTCAATGATTCTAGAACGTTCGCTAACAGAAAGCATTCTAGCAACTCTATCATCTCTAAGATTTGGGTCATAAAGCAAAACGTCTTCTTTAAGCGATTCTGCCATGGCAAGTGCAAGATTTCTTGCAAAAAGGCTTTTGCCGGAAGAGGTGTCTGGTCCCATGACAGCAAATACATTGTGGCTTTTAATCTGGGCTGCACCAATATTGGTTTTAGAAAGACGATTGCACAGAGTTTTAATAATACTGATACAAACTCCATTATGAGTTTTAAGCAATTCATCAAAATCTGCTTTTTTTAGTCTTATAACTTCTGTTTCTGCTAAAGCAACTACTGTAGCTGTTCTTGGACCAGCTGTAAGTAGTGCCATTTCTCCGAAGTATTCACCAAGTTTTAGATGTGTAAGGATTTTCTTTCCACCAGTGCCATCATCACAATAAATTTGTACTATGCCAGATTTTATGATAAACATTGTGTCGGCTTGTTGGCCTTCTTTACATATAAAGGCATCTCTTGGGAAACATAGTACTTCAGCTTTTTGCTCAAGGTTTTTTAATTCTTCATCATTTAATTCAGAAAATAAAGAGACTCTCTTCAAGAAATCGGTTAAATTCATTATCACACCTCTTTTTTTTTGTGCATATAATACCTAAATTGTTCTATTTGGTCAAGGGGTAAGGCATTATGATTTAACCTTATAATAATAGAAAAAAATAAAAAAAATATTTTTTAGAAAAAAAATATTTAGACTACTTGACGCTTGTTAATTAAATTAGTAAAATAAAAGTAAAGGTAAGGGTACACACCCAGAACCCAATCATAAGTTTAAATAAGTTTCATACTTGGGGGTATTTACAATGAAAAGGGCTAAAGTTTTACTTTGCGTGGTTCTTTCATTACTCATGCTTGTAGACTACACAGTTTTCCAACCCGCTCCTGCTTACGGCAAGATTGACAAGAAAAGCGCTCTAATTGGTGGTGCTGTTGGCGTTGCTGCTGGTGCTGGTCTTGCTCTCGCTGCTCCGGCTATTGGTAGTGCACTTGCTGGTGCTGGTGGAATTGCTGGTATTGGTACTGCTATAGTTGGTGGTATTGCTGCTATTGGCGGCGGTGTTATAGGTGCAGTTTCTGCTTTTGCAGGTGCTATAGGAACAGCTATTAGTGCTGTAGGCGGATTTATTGCTGGTATCTTCACAAGTCCTCTCTTTATACCTGCTTTATTGGTTGTAGGTGCTTGTGTTGCTGGTTATTTCATTTACAAGAAATACAAAGAAAAGAAAGCAAAATCAGCTGCAGACGGTGAAGTTCTTCCTGAATCAGAATCAATCACTGTAACTCCTGGTGATTATGAAATGTCTAGTATAATTCCAGAAGGCGATACTAGTCCAGTCAGCGTAGATAACGTTGAAATTATAGCAATAAATGGTTCTGCAGATTCAGTAACAATTTCTGATGAAATTCCAGCTGAAACTACAGTTCAGAGTGCTGCTGTTCAGGCTGATGCTTCTGGTGAAGTTACAAAAACTGAAAGCACTAGTTTAAAAGCTGCTGAAGCTCGCTATAGAACTGCTTATAACAAGTATACTAATCTTGTTACTAACAGCGGTGGAGCTAATAGTGATGACGTTAAAGCTGCTCTCAAAGAATATCAGGCTGCTTATAATGATTATGTAAATCTTAAAGCTTCTGGTGTTGCCGAATAACCCCTAAATACGAAATATAGTATGAGAATGCCACTCGAAAGAGTGGCATTTTTTTGTGTTTTTTATTATAATACAGATTATTTTGTAGTATCTTAAATAGCGTAAATTAACGTTATTAATTTATTTCGAAACAGGCTTTGTTAATTGATGGGCAGATTGAATTTTAAAATAGAAGCGACTTGTAATGGCACTTTAGCTAGAGCAGGAAGGTTTAAAACTTTACATTCTGAAGTTTTGACTCCGGTTTTTATGCCTGTTGGAACAAGAGCAACTGTTAAAGGGCAGACAATTGAGAGCTTAAAAGAAAATGGGGCTCAGTGTTTGTTAGCCAATACTTATCATCTTTTTTTACGTCCAGGGTCAGAAGTTTTTAAAAAGTTTGGCGGGATACACAATTTCATGAAATGGGATGGTTCTATTCTTACAGATTCAGGTGGATTTCAGATATTTTCGCTTCATAAAGACCGCAAAATGAATGAAGAAGGTGCAGCATTTAAAAGTTATTTAGATGGACAGACCTTTTTACTGACTCCAGAATTGAGTATAGAAACTCAAAAAGCTATAGGAAGTGATATAATGATGGTATTAGATCAATGTATCCCTTCTACAGCTAGCTATGAAGAAGCAAGAGCTGCTATGGAGCTTACACATAGGTGGGCAATTAGAAGTTTATCAGCACGAGGAGATTCTAAACAGTCCATGTTTGGGATTGTTCAAGGAGCCTGTTTTAAGGATCTTCGCAAAGAAAGTGCTGCTTTTTTAACTCAACAGCCTTTTGACGGATTTGCTATAGGTGGATTAGCAGTAGGTGAAACTCCTGAAAAATGTTGGGAATTTACAGGGCTGACAGCATCACTATTACCGAAAGATTTGCCAAGATACCTGATGGGAGTGGGAACCCCGATAGATATATTAGAAGCGGTCAATTGCGGAGTTGATATGTTTGATTGCATTATGCCTTCGCAGTTGGGTCATAGAGGTACAGTATTTACTTCGCAGGGGAAAATGCAACTTAGAAGGACTGTGTACAAGTTCTCTGAAGAAGTATTAGACTCTAAATGTAATTGCTATACTTGCAGAAATTATTCCAGGGCTTATTTACATCATTTGATAAAATCTGGTGAACCTCTAGGCTGGTTTTTATTAACTACTCATAATTTAGCTTTCTATCATCGTTTGATGAGAGAAATGAGACAAGCAATTTTCGATGGTAGGTTTGTAGATTATTATAATGAAAAAAGACCATTATTGCTTTTATCTGATGAAAACAATCCTCCTGTTCCACCAAAAAGAAATATTGTTAGAGTTTCTCGTCTTGGAGATTACGAAATTCATCATAGCAAAGAAGGTTTTGCAAGTATTAAACAGATTAGTTCTGGAGAAATAATGCATTCTGTTAATAATCCTGAAGAAGAAGCTAATCGTCTATATATCGAACAGTCTGAACTTGCAGAGAAAATATTGAAAAAAATAATGATTGACTCGTCTTCTAGTCAGCCTATCAATGACGATAGAATTGTGATTTGGGATGTTGGATTAGGAGCGGCTCATAATGCTATGGCTGCAATCAGATGTTTCGAAAAGGTTGTATCAGAAAATGGCCCTGATAAGCTGAATAAACTTAAAATAATTAGCTTTGAACGTGATTTAGACCCTTTAAAATTATCTTGTAAACATAATAAAGAATTTCCACATTTACATCATTCTGCTCCTTTTAAGCTTTTAAAAGAAGGAAAATGGACTGATGCAACAGGTTTGTTAGAATGGGAGCTTATCGAAGGTAATTATTTGAATCTTTTTGAAAAACAGGAAAGACCAGATATTATATTCTATGATCCGTTTTCTCCAAAAACTGATAGTGATTGCTGGAGCTTAGATGCTTTTAGCCGTCTATATAAATATTGTTCAGAAAAAAGTTTTGAATTATATACTTATTCTACTTCAACTATGATTCGTGCTACTATGCTTGTGGCTGGAATGTGGGTTGCAAAAGGTGTTTCCACAGGTCCAAAAGAATCTACTACTATTGCATTTTCAGATAAAGAAATAGCTATAAAACATAAATCTGCAAAATCATTGCTTAACAAAGAATGGTTAGACCGATGGGGACGTTCTCAAGCTCAGTTCCCTTCAAATTTATCTGAAGAAGAAAAAATATCTTTTACAAATAAAATCAAAAATCATCAGCAGTTTATTTGTTAAGCTTTAAGAAACAGATTAATTATGTTTATTTTTCTTCGTTTTTTTGATTTTTCAATAAATTTGAAACATCGAGTTTCAGCTTTGTGTCACAGTTGCTAATATTATCAGATGTTATTGTTCCTTTATCAGTTCCTTGATGACCAAGGCAATAGAAAACTTTTTTACCCTGATTATCTATGGTATAGCGTATAGGCTTTTTGTCGAAAGGATCAATTGCTGTTATTTCTTTTCCTAGTTTATATTCAAGATTGGCTTGAATTAAAGGTAAACGAGAATAGATATCTAAAAAATCATTATAATCATAGAAAACATTTCTTATAGCTGGTGAAATAAAAATTAATTTAAGTTCTCGTTTATTAGAGTAATCTGAAACTTCTTTGTATTTCTCATTATTTAATAATTCGTTTATTTTTTCAAGATCTAAATAGGGGCTTCCTGATATGAAATGAACGGTGTAGGCTAAAACAGGAAATTCACTATAAAAATGGTCGTATAAACGTTTTGAAAAATAATATTGAATTTTTACATTATCTTTTATTTCAGGTATTAAAGGAATAACTTGTTTAATGGTAGAAAGCATATTTTGCATTTCTTCCTGAGTGTACATATCACCTATAAGCTTATCGTAGAAGACATATAAAGCGTCAAGACTAAGTTTAGTATCAGATGTTATCAGATTACCTTTATTAATATATAAACATAGCAAATGATTTTTTAACATTGCTCTAAAAGCCAAAGACGATTCTTTTATATAATTATGTTTCTTACAAAAATCTTCTGTAAATGCTATCAATAATGATATCTGGCTTAATTCATAAGACGAGATAATAGTAGTATTTATCATGGGGCTATTATTTTTAGCTTTTTCCGGGTCGGTTACATCCCATTCGAAGTCTTTTATTGAAGAAATATTAAAAGCCTCATCAAAACCATTTATGTTTGTTAATAATTCATTGATAACAGATTGATCTATTTCTTTTTTTATTAGAATTTTAGAACGTATAGTAGGAGTATTATCATAGCTGAGATCTAAAAGATCAGGTCTAATGTGGGTTAAATTTTTTAAAGTAGATTCGATTTCCTGTTTTTTATAGTCGTAATCGATATCTTTTCTAAGGCAAAGTCCTTTAATTCCGATTGTTTCTACTCTAGAAGAGCGATTATTTTCATTTTCCTTTAAAAAGTCTTTTATGTGGAAAATATCTCTTATAATAAGAGTAAAATAACTTATAAAAATAGCTAGGAAAACTAAAAAAATAATTAGAATAGGATGCTTTTTCATTTATTAACCTTATGATTATTGTATTTTTAAAAATTCTAACATTTAAATTTATATTAGTCATCTAATTAAGCAAAGATTGACAAAAAATCATTGGTGATTTAAGCTAAAAGTATGCGAAACAAAAATGTGCTGATAAAATATCTATTTATATTTTTGCTAGTCGTTCCATTGGCAAAGGTTGCGGTAGCTCAAATTAACACTAATGAAACTAAGGGGCTGCTGGATGATATTCCGGAACCGCCCAACGCCAGAACGGAACTTCCTTCTCCTGTTCCTATGGTTTATAAGTTTATGGGTGCTCTTATGGACGGGGAATACGATATATGTCTTTCAAATTTTGATGTACAGACTTTTCTTGAGTTGCTTTATGGAAAACAATATACCAGATTAGAGAAAGAAGAATATAACGAGTTATTTTCTTATCAAATTCAAACTCATCGTAATGAATTTAGATTCTTATCTAAAATAATGAATCGTGTTGCAAATGGTGCCACGATTGATTATTCAAATCCTCGTTATAATGGGAAAAAGCAATGTAAGGTCGTTATTCGATTAGATACAAATAGAGGACGATTTGATTATCAGGTTTTTTGCCGCTATACTAGAGGTCGCTGGTATGTTTACGACTACATTCTCAACAATCAGAGATTGACACAGATTTTTAGGGATAGTGTCAGGGGATTGTCTGTAAATCGTTATCTGGATTTATTGCGTCCTTATTATGCTCCAATTCAGGGAACAAGACCTGTAAGAAACAAAGATTACGAATTTAGTATTTTTGTTCCATCAAAATATGAACTTCGCGAAAGAATTAGTCCTACTCTATTAGCTACTTTGTCAGCACTAAATGGACAGTTCTTGCTTCATATTCAAGCTGCTAATTATGAAACACCTCAAACTCTGGCTCAGGTAGGTAAAGCAATAAAAGACACTTTGATGCCTTTTAATCCAAGACTTTACGACCAATGGAAAGCAGATGTAGCAGGTGTAGAAGTCGGAAATATTCTTTTTCATTTTACTCAGGGCAATAGAATACTTTATTGTCATATGGTGCTTATTCCATTGGGTAAGAGACTCGTTGTTTTTAACTTCTATCATAGCACTCTTCAGATAATGAAACATATGACCAATGTGCGAGATTCTATAATTCGTTCATTGACACTTCCTAGAATTGAAGCTGCTGGTGGAGTTATGCCAGGCGAATTTGCTGATGATATTACATTTGCAACTGGCAATGAATTTGACGATGAAGAAGAAACTTCGTTTGATGATGATACTACTTTTGATAACGAAAATACATTCTCTGCATCAGAAAATAATCCTAGTGTAGAAGAAGATGAAGAAGTAGAAATTGAAGAACCTCAAGATAATAATGAAAGTTCAAACGATGAATCAGAAGATAGTGATGATATACCTTCATCTTTTGGTAATGTAGATGAAGAATCATCTTTTGATGACGATGATAATTTCGATTGGGAAGGTGCTACTTCTGATTCTTCATCAGACGATGATGAAATGGAAATGCTTCGACCCGATACATACACAGATGACAGTAGTGAAGAAGAGGAAGAAGAAATTGAAAGACCTACTAGTATTCCAAAATCTGGTGGTGGTTATGGAGACGGTCATTTCGATGATGACGATGACTACGGCTTTGATGATGGTGAAGAAGTAGCATTCTAAAGAAATAAAAAAATTAGTAGTTAGATTTAAATATTTAACTACTAATTTTTTTAGAAACTTAATAGGCTAAACAAGAACCATCTCTATGTTTATCACCAACTGCCTGTAATGGTTCTGTTAAATCTGGTTTAAAAATAGCACTTAATAATCCGAAATAATCGTGTAAATAGTTTTTAATTTCGATATTAGGAATAGCTAATTTCAAATTAACATTTTTGAATGGTTCTTTTTTATTTTCTTCCATTATTATTTTGCTATTAAATTCCATGTAATATCTTGGTTCATTAATACAGGCTTCTATACCAAAATCTTGAATCATTCTAGCTAACATTAATGCCGTATTAGTAATTATTCTGTTGGCTCCAGCTCCTCCTAGAGCAAGCCAAGGTTTTTTAGATTTTAATACAATAATAGGTGACTTTGTTGTTAGAGGTCCGTAATTATCTGGATAATCTTTGGGATAGTTTACTACAGATCTAGAGAATACTCTTAAGCTATTAGCGTAGAAAAAACCTCCAGGCGCAAGCTGACCAGTTCCAAAATGATTTCCTAGTGTTAAAGTCATTGAAACTATCATATTGTTCTTATCCCAGACACACAAATGAGTGGTGTTGGTATCGTCTATGTCTTGAACCAATGACTTGCTCTTTTTGCTTTCATTACTGTTAAGATAATCATATGGATTATTATAATAAGAAGATAAAATATAGTATTTTTCATCGAGTATATCTCTACAGATATTAGCTTGTTTAAAAAAGTCTTCGTAAGTTTGATTTAAAAGGGGTTGATTGGTTGCAAGAAGTTTCAATGCTAGTTTTATTGTTGCTATAGATGAGGAGGGAAGGGGATTCCCATAAATTTCATAGTTTTTATAATTTACTTTAACTGGTTTGCAAAGTCTGCTCTTATAATGCATAAAATCGTATTTGTTATACGAAGAACCTTTGCTTTTCATATCAGATAAAGTCTTGTCTGAATCAGCTCCATAATAGAAAGACAACCCCTGGTCTAACGATAATTGTGTTAAAGTATTTCCTAGTTTTTTCTGTTTTAGGATTTGTCCGGATTTTAACGCTTTCCCGTTTGGAGCTATTAAGTTAAGAGCATTAATATCTTTAATATTTTTTATTCTTTGAGAAATAATATCTTCTAAATAGGGGGTAATAATGAAGCCGTTATTACATATGTTTATGGCAGGCTTTAAGAGTGTTTTTGCACTTTTGCTGCCATATAGTCTTCTCATTTTTAAGAGCATTTCAGGAATTGCAGGTAAAGAGATATTACTGTTATATTCATTTTTTATATCGTTCAAAGGTCTTTTTGTAGAGCCGTCTATTGCTATAACCTTATTAGAAGGATGATAAATTAGTGCAAAACCTTCACCACCTATTCCTGAATTTGTAAAATCAACAACTCCTAGAACAAATGCAGCAGCAATAGCAGCATCAACAGCATTCCCTCCGTCTTTTAATACTTCAATAGCTGCTTTTGCTGCTAATGGGTGTCCACAACTTATAGCACCATTCATTCCCTCAGAATAATAGATTCTATTGTTTGCTAATGTTGGTGATGTAAAAAAGAAAGAGTAAAGAAAAAGGATAAAACAAAATGTTAAATGATTTTTTAAAAAGGTTTTTATTATTCGCATATACTAAAAACCGAAGTAATAATCAACAAATAAAAATGTTTATTATTACTTCGGTGAATATTTTTTTACTGCTGAGCTAGTATTTTTACTTCTGAAGGTCTTAGGTTATAATCAAAAGAGTTCGGTAAAAAGTTCATAGCATATTCAGGGCTAATATCGATAAAACCATCTTGACCTAGAATAGCGGACAAATCAGGAATAAATACATTCTGGTATTCATATCTATCTTTGTTCAACATAACCAGAATTGTTTTTTCATTAGGCATAGTCTTTTTGAAACAGAATACATTTGCCCAATTTCCCTGATCAACTATTTCTATGCCTGGTTCAACATTCAAAACAGGGTATTGGGCTTTCATGTTATTGATTTTTTTAATATATTCAGTAAAATCAACGAGAGTATTTTCCCAGGATTCAGGTTGAGTTTTTACGACGTTCAATTGTTTAGTAAAACCATATTCAAATCCGACTGGAATCATATAACCTGCGCTAAAAACTGCAGAAAACAGTAACTGACGTTTTATAGCGGCAATATCGCCGTTTGTTTCAGTTATTATTCTTTCGGTATCATGTGATTCTGGGAAAGATATAGTTTTTACTATTGAAGAGGTTTTGTAGTATTGTTCCATGCCCCAGGGTTCGTTAAAATCCCAATATTTTGAGGAGTTGAAAAGATAATCGAAACCTAGATTAGCAAGTTCCTGAACCTGTTTAAAATCGCAGCCAAGAGATTCGGCTAGGAACAGACAATCAGATTTACATTCTCTTGATTTTGGAATTAAATAACGCCATAAATCAGAAGGAACCTGATATGCCATATCGCATCTAAAGCCATCAACACCCATATCAAGATAATATTTCATCATATTCCACCAGAAATTCCAAAGGTTATCTCGGTCAGGTGATTTTAAATTATCTATTTCTGCTAAATCTCCCCAAGCATGCCATACTCCTTCATGCATAGCACCTGGATTGATGACTTTCCCTTCTCCATCAAGTTTATACCAGTTTTTGTGTTCTTTTATTAAGTCACAATCTATTGCAGTATGGTTAATGACCAAATCCATAATAAATTTAATACCACAGTCGTGGCATTTTTTTATGAAAGATTTTAACTGGTCAAAAGGAGCTACATCAATCGAATTATCAATGAACATATCAGCAATTCTATAGTAATCCTTTGGCGAATATAAACTACCGCTAAAACCAGCATAATGAAAAGGATTCACCCATATGGCATTAAAACCCATATTTTTAATTCTTTCGACTTGTTCTTCCCATCTTGGAATAGAACCGACTATTCTTGGAAATAAGTTATAGAGTCTTATTCCACAGTTATTTTGTTCCATTTTCTTCTCCCTTGTTATCTTTATAAATTTTATTTAATAATTCTGTCATTTGATTAGATTCATTTTGGTTTCGGGTCTGATAAAAATCTTTTGATTCTGACTTATGCTTTATTTTAATAAAATACATATTTTCGCCTTTTTCTTTAGTAGTTTCTTGAATTATTCCGTTCCACTCAGATAAATCTAATTCAAGATTAACTTCTGAAGAACGCATATCCTGTCTTAATTGTAATCTGTTACCTTTTAGTTCAACTCTCATGTTTTGGTAGGATAAATTTTTACCTAGGAAAAAGAATAGTAAAAAGAAAAATAATAAAAAAAGCCATTCATCCCACTGAGCTATTTTAAAACCATTATATCTAAAAAATAAAAGAGGAACAAAGAAAGATATAAATAAGAAAAATACTCCAAGACAGATTTCTAAAACAGGATAATAAGTAAAACCTGTAAGTTTGTTTTCCTGGATTATTTTAAATACCATAGTTTATTTTTTAGTTCCTTTATATAGAAAATTATTCCATCCTGCTTGTTCATATTTAAACTCTAATTCTGTATTAATGATTTTTTCTATTTTATCTTTGGCAGAAGAAGGCATAATAAGTAATGTTTCGGGTAAGAGATTCTGTTTGAATGTTGATTCATATGTTAAAATCAAACTATTGCCTTCTTTTGTAACAAAATCTAATTGTTTTCGATCTTTGTCATCTAAAACTATTTTAAAATCTATTCCAGTATAAAAATAACTACTATAAAGTGGTTTTTCGCAGATTATAACGTCTTGTTTATCCTTCAAAGCTTCTTTTAAAATAAAGTATTTGCAAGATAAATAAGAGTTTTTGGAAAGCGGTTCATTCCCTTGAATAGCTGGAACAGAGAATAGAAGCAAACTAGGAATTAACATTGCGGCTGGAACAATAACGCTCTTGTTTAATTTCTTTATCATAAAAGCAAGCATTATTAAGGATGAGAATAACCAGAAAATTCCTGCAAAAGTGAAACATTTTGAGATTGTATTAGTAGTTTCATAATTGATTCCACCATATATGGAAGATATCATACCTACTATAGCAACTGCTATTACCAGTATTAAATTGTGCTTTCTTCTTTGTTGAACAATTTTAATGCAATCTTCAGATTTATCATCTTTCTTAAAATATAACATCTGAAAAGCAGGAGCGGTTAAAAGGATAAGGGGTGGCAAAGATGACATAAATTGAGAACAATCTCTAGAAGTCATTAGTAATCGAAGAAAGAAAGGTAGAAAGGCCCAAGAAACTAAATAAGTTATTACCGGGTCATCTTTAAAATCTTTTATTTTATTTTTTATTTCTTGAAACCATATAGAAGTCCATGGGAATACAGCAACTAATGGAAGAAAAATAAAGAAATAAAAAGGAGTTCCATTATAATTGTGGAAAATACTGCTATAAGGCAGCTTATATAAATAGTATCCTAATAAACCATCATTTAATATTATTTGAATTATATACCAACCCAGACCAAAAACTGCAAAACATATCATTCCTGGCCCGAATAAGTATAATTTTTTTATTTGTTCACTTTGACCAGTAAAAATAGCGACTAAAGAAATTGCAATTATAGGGAATAATACTGGAACCCCACTGAACATGAACCCCAAAGACAATATAAGCCAAAAAATATGGCGTAATAATAAAGAAGGTTTGTTTAAATAATAAAAGAAAACCATGCATAAAAGCGATTCAAAGGCGGTACAGTAAGCTGCTGGTGAAATAGTCCTAAAAGATATTTGGAAAAGAGCTGATGTGCACAGTAAAAGGCTTGAAATAACAGCGCACTGTTGCCCAAAAAATAGTTTTGCAATGAAAAAAATGCAGAGAGCTGTTAAACCTGCAGCGACACTAAGAAAAAATCTTGCAGCAAACTCATTATTCCCAAATATTTTAATTCCTAATGAAGTTATCCAATAAACACCAGGTGCGTATTCAAAATGTTTTACTCCGTTAAATACTGGTATGGAAAGATTATTATTTTTTACCATATATCGAGATATGGAAGCTATCAGGCCTTCTGTAGGCTCTAACAATCCCATTGTACCAATATTGTAAAGTATAGGTAACATTCCTGCCAAAAAGACTATTATAGGAAGAATGTTCTGAAATTTTTTATTTATTGTCATTATATGATTTTTTTGCCTCTTATTTTGTATCTGACGCTATTTTACAATGTTTAATCAAATAATACAATACCCTCTTTAAACAGAACTAGGTAAACTTCTAAAAAAGATGAATGTTTTGCTATTGTTATTTATCATATAGAATTAACAATGAGTTCAGCTGTTTTTAATGGAATATGGCAACGACTGACTAGCTCTTCTGGTGTACATTTTACAACATTATCAACAGACCCAAACTCTAATATAAGTTTCTTTAAAATTACAGGACCTACTCCTGGCAATTTCAGAAGTGAAGAACGCAATGTTCTATTTGTATGAGTTTTACTTTGAAAAGTATGACAAAAGCGGTGAGCTTCATTTCGTAATTTAATAATTACTCTCATTCCTGGACTGGAAAAAGGCAATTTAATTTCACGACCATCAGTTTGAACAAGCAATTCTTCTTTTTTAGCAAGTCCCATAATCTGCTGATCATGTATACCTAAAAGTTCCAGCTCGTGCATTGCTGAATGTAGCTGTGTAATGCCTCCGTCAACTATAAACAGGTCAGGGAGAGGTTTCTGCTCGGCAAGAAGTCTGGAAAAACGTCTTCTTACTATTTCTCCGATTGAAGCAGGGTCGTCACCGCCCATAGCTTCCTTAATATGGAATAATCTGTATTCACTTTTCTTTGGTTTGCCATTTTCACATACGACAACAGAGGCAACAGGGTCTACTCCTTGAATATGGGCGATGTCGGTACATTCTATATGGATAGGAGCTTTCTTTAAACCTAATCTGGTCTGTAAATCTATAACCGAATCATCAATGCGTTCTTTCCCTTTGGTTTCGCTATTTCTTAAAAATTCTCTAGCGTTATTGTTAGCCATTTCTAATAGAGTTAAAAATTGGCCTTTTTGGGGAACATGAAAAGAAACTTTGTGGTCGGCTTTGTTTGTAAGCATTTCAAGCAAAGAATCGTCTCCGTCAGGCATTAAAGATGAGTATAGAAAACTTGGAATCAAGTCGATATCGTAATGGCGATTAATTACTTCTGTCAGAGCTTCTGCCAGGGACATATCATCGTATCTTTCAAAATCTATTATTCTATTGCCAAGCAGTTTGCCACCTCTGATAGAAAAAACTGAAAAAATAACTCTCAAACCAGCTTCTGCTATTCCCCAGAAATCTATATCTATTGGTTTTAAAAATTCAACTTTTTGGCTTTCAAAGAACTTTCTTAGAGCTGTTAAAGTATCTCTGACTTCTGCAGCTTCTTCGAAAAGGAACTTTGCTGATAGTTCTTTTAATTGCTTTTCTAGACCAGTAAAATCTGGTTGAACTCTGCCAGATAGAACGTCTACTGTTTTATTTATAGAAACAGCGTATTCTTCAGGTTTTATATTTCCTTGGCATACACCCTGACAAAGACCGAGATGGTAATTTAAACAGGGGCGTTTTGTTTTTCCGTCATTACCAACAGGCTTTTTTGAAGTGCAAAGTCTATAGGTTCTAGAAAGCATATCAATGATTCTGGATAAATCATAACCACTGGGAAAAGGGCCGAAATATAAATTGCCGTCACGGTAGGAAACTTTTCTGACTTTTTCTAATCTTGGAAAACGGTCTTTCATTGTGACTTTTATATAAGGGTATGTTTTGTTGTCTTTTAAAAGAATGTTATAATGCGGATTGTGTTTTTTTATAAGATTGTTTTCCAGAATTAAAGCTTCTACTTCTGTATTGGTTATTATATATTCAAAATCATCAATAGCTGCTACCAGAGCATTGGTTTTATTACTGTCATGGTGGCGGTTAAAATAAGAATTAACACGTTTTTTTAAACATCTTGACTTGCCAACATAAATTACTGTACCTAATGAATTCTTCATCAGGTAAACACCAGGATTCATCGGTAAAAGTGCTAGCTTTTTTTCTATTCTTTCGTTCATTATTTTATGAATGTATTATTTTAGAAATGGGTAAAGGCTTTTTTATGTAGTTCCATAGCGTTTTCCCATGTGAAGAATTGAGAAAAGTCAACAAGTTTATTGATTAATAACGGATTGTCGCGCAGACTTATTGCTTTTTCCATGCCTTCTGCCAAAGCTTTTCCATCGAATGGTTTTACTAGGAGTTCTTTAATTGCACAGAATTCTGGCAGTGTTGCTGTTTGCATACCTACAACAGGACAACCGCAGGCTTGGGATTCGATGATTCCACACCCAAAGCTTTCACACCAGGAAGGAAATACATTTGCAATAGCATTTGAATACCAGTTAGGAAGTTCAGAATAGGGTAGGGTATTTAAAAATTTAATTTTGTTATCTAGTTTATTGGCTGTTATTAGCTTGAGCAATCTGTTCATATACTTTGTGTCAAAAGCTTGACCAACAATAAAAATATGTGGCAAATCAGGTTTTGCTTTATAAGCATCGATTATATATTCCAAGCCTTTATAAACGTAAATATTTGAAACAAAAACAAAATATGGTTCATTTCCTGCTTTTGGAGGACGAGCTAAATTTGGTTTAAAAATAGGGCTTATTCCATGATGGACTCTTTCTGTTTTACAGAAAGGCAGCCAACTTTTCAGAAGTGTATCAGAGGATTCTGATAAGACTAAAACTTTCATGCTGATTAGGCTGGAAAAAAGAGTTAAATATGTATTTGCCAGCATTTTCAGGAAAGATTTAATGCCTTCGGTCATGAATACTGAACGTAAGACTTCTTTTGTAATGGGAGCAACATTTTGAATCATTGTGTAGATTGGAAGCCCGGTAGGTATTATTGGAGCGATATTGGCAATACAGTAAATCAAATCTGCTTTCCAATACTTAGCTAGTTTTATCAGGCTTGTGTTTTCCCACCAATAACGTTTTAAAAGATTTACAGAACCAATTTTATCAGAAATTTTTTTTATTTTAAGATTAGATTTAGTATAAATATCTTCTGGAAGGTCTATCCCTTGAATTACAGCTAAAAATTCATCTTCTAGCATTAAATCGGGTAAGTATCTTAAAAGGTTAATAAGATAGGTCATTCCACCGCCAGCTACTGCAGATACAGCATTAATTAATATTTTCATTTTGTTTTTCCCTTTTTTTCTATAATACCACATTGAGTTTTATATTTATATAATTCTTGCTCAATCATTAAAAATAACATAAAATACTTAAATAGAATTTGGAGGGGAAAAGATATGTTTGAACCAAAATATGCTGAAAGATCAAAACTATTAAAACCTAGCTCTATACGTCAAATGATGGCTATAGCAAAAGAATTGCTTGCACAAGGTAAAACAGTTTATGAGTTGAATATTGGTCAGCCTGATATTCCTTGTATTCCTGAATTTGTAGAAGGTATTAGTAGAAAAGCTGAATCTAGACAAATAAACTATACTCCGTATAATGGTGAAACCTACTTGCGTGAAACTTATGCAAGATACTTAAATGGCTATTTTGATAGACGAGGGGTTGATCACCTTGTTATAGATACAGAAAATATTCTTGTATGTGCAGGTGCTTCACACTGTTTGAGTAACATCTTTTTAACTATCTGCAATCCAGGAGATGAAGTAATTACTTTTGATCCTTTCTTTTCTCCTTATCAGGGTTTTCTTGCTATTTCCGGAGGTGTGTTAAAATCAATTCCAACAGAAGCAGAAAACAATTTTGCTATTCCTGATGACGATGTAATAGAAAGTTATATTACAGATAAAACAAAAGCTATTCTTATAAATACTCCTAATAATCCCTCTGGCAGAATAATGAGCTATGAAGAACTGGAAAGATTAGCTAGAATTTGCATCAAGCACGATATTTATTTGATAAGTGATGAAGTTTATCGAGAAATGATACTAGGTGATGAAGAAGCTGTTAGTGTATTACAGATAGACCTTCATGACGATGAATTAAACGAAAAGCTCATTAATAGAATGATAGTAGTAGATTCTGCTAGTAAGACTTTTTCTCTTTGCGGTGTAAGAATTGGTTTTGTAATATCATTACAACCAATAGTAAATACTATTGCTTTGGTCAATGCTCATACTGTTGCTTGTATTTCTGATATATTGCAGTATGGTGTAGCTAACTGTTATGATGCTGTTATGTGGCGTCCTGAGTATCTTGAAGAATTCAGAAGAATATACAGGGAACGTCTTGAAGCTACTATGGATGCTATAGAAAAGTATCTGCCCCACTGTATAGTTTCCAGACCAAAAGGTGCTTTTTATGTAATGATAAAATTCCCAGAAATCGATGATATTAATGAATTTTGTCATTATACTCTTGAACATTTTAATATGGGTGGTGAAACAGTAGCATTAACACCAGCTAAAAATTTCTACTTAGCACCAAATCTTGGGAAAAATGAAGTGAGAATAGCTCTTGTTGTTTCTCCCGAAAAAATGCGCCGAAGTATTAAAATAGTATCTCAATCTTTAAAATCTTATAAAAGATATAAAGCTAATATTGATTCTCATATGAGACAGCTGCTATAAATTAGCAGAGAAAAAATCTAAATAAAAAAACGCTTGTAGTTTTTTACAAGCGTTTTTTTATATGTTCAGTTTATTTAGATTTTGTATTCTTCATGGAAAGGACAAGCACAGAGATGTCCTGAAGTAATTTCATGCATTTGTGGAATTGACTTAGCACATTCTTCTCTGGCGATTGGACAACGAGTTCTAAAACCGCATCCTGAAGGCTTTTTAAGCGGTGTTGGAACATCGCCCTCCAACATAATTCGTTGTTCTTTCTTTATATTTGGGTCAGGTTGTGGAATTGCAGATAGTAAGGCTCTTGTATATGGGTGTCTTGGGTTTTTGAATAATTCATCTGTTTCAGCAATTTCGACCATATTGCCAAGATACATAACAGCGATTCTGTCTGAAATATGTTCAACAACGGCTAAGTCATGTGCAATAAAGATATAGGTTAGTCCAAATTCTTCCTGCAAATCTTGCATCAAGTTTATAACCTGAGCCTGAATAGAAACGTCGAGTGCGGAAACGGGTTCGTCAGCTATAACAAGTCTTGGGTTTGTAGCTAGAGCACGAGCAATACCTACTCTTTGACGCTGTCCACCAGAAAATTCATGAGGATAACGATTAGCCTGTTCAGCAGATAATCCAACTTTTTCCATTAACCAAGCGACTTTATCTCGCATTTCTTGTTTTGATAGATTAGCGGAATGAATAGTTAAGGGTTCCATTATTATTTCGCTAACAGTCATTCTAGGATTGAGTGAGGCATAAGGATCCTGAAATATCATCTGAATTTCAGATCTGAAAGGTCTCATCTGGTCATTATTAAGTTGGGCTATATCAACTGTTAATTCTGTTGGAATAGAAAAAGGTGGAACTTTAATCGTATGACCTTTATTTTTGACAGCAACAACTGGTAGTTCACCACTAAGATTTGAATGGAAAAGAATTTGTCCACCTGTAGCCTTATTTAAATTAATAAGACATTTCCCAGTGGTTGATTTCCCACATCCTGACTCACCGACTAGTCCTAATGTTTCACCTTCATGTAAGTCAAAACTTACTCCATCAACAGCCTTAACATCTGCTATTTTCTTTTTTAAAACACCACCTAATACAGGAAAATACATCTTAAGGTTTTTTACTTCTAGTAATAACTTAGATGGATTATTTTTATCGTACATTTTTATGTTCCTTATTTTTTAATCAATCTGACGAATCTTTACTTTTCAATCAGATTTTTATCTAATTCTATCTGTGGTTTACCTTCTTCAATTAGATTTTGGGTTGAACCATTCTTTTGTTCATTTTGTTCGATCATCTGTGGGGCAAAGCCAATCTGTCGTTGTTGTTCTTTTGATTCAGTCTGGCCATTAAGATCTCTTTCATTATTCCAGAATCTAGGTTTAGCATGATGACATCTTACAAAATGACCTGGTTCAACTTCTACCATTTCAGGCGGAATTTCGTCACATTCCTTTGTTTTTTGTTTGCATCTTGTGCAGAAGCTACAACCTTTGGGTAACGCAAATAGCGAGGGAACCATTCCTTCTATAGTGCTCAGTCTCCTTACTTTTTGTCCTGGTTTGGGGAGAGAGGCAAGTAAACCTTGTGTATATGGGTGCTGTGGTGAGTTAAAAATAGTCTTTATATCCGCTATTTCTTGAACTTTACCACAATACATAACTACTACACGTTGACAGGTTTCAGCAATAACAGCCATATCGTGAGTAATGAGCATTATTGCTGCATTGTCTGTATGGCTTTTTACTTCTAACATAAGTTCAAGTATTTGAGCTTGAATAGTAACATCGAGAGCTGTTGTTGGTTCGTCAGCTATAAGTAAAGATGGATTACATGCTAGTGCCATCGCTATCATAACGCGTTGACGCATACCACCAGAAAACTGATGAGGATAGTCTCTTAATCGTTCATAAGGGGATGGAATCCCGACTAAGTCTAACATTCTTGCTGCTTCATTAAGAGCTTGACCTCGGCTCATTTGTCTATGAAGCATAAGTGATTCAGCAACCTGATCGCCAATAGTAAATACTGGGTTCAAACTGGTCATTGGTTCCTGAAATATCATAGAAATCTTATTCCCACGTATTCTGCGAATAGCATCATAATCTCTTCTGCGGTAACTAGCTAGAAGATTCTGTCCCTCGAATACAATGTCTCCATCAACTATTTCACCAGGAGGATTAGGAATAAGCTGCATAATAGATAGTGAGGTTACGGATTTGCCAGAGCCAGATTCTCCAACAATTCCTAATACTTCACCAGGGTAAACGTCAAAATCTACTCCGTCTACTGCTTTTGCTATACCAGCTTCTGTTTTAAAATAGGTCTTAAGATTTTGAACAGATAATAAAACTTCGTCATTCATTTGGTTTTCTCCTTATCTTAGGCGTGAATACTGCTTCGGGTCAAAAGCTTCTCTTATAGCTTCGCCTATAAATGAAACAAGGAGCAAAGTTACAAAAAATGCTGTAATTGGTGAAAGAATCAACCAAGGTTTGGTTAGATTAGCTAAACCTTGACCTAATAATTCACCCCAAGAAGAAGTAGGAGCTGGTAAGCCAAATCCGAGGAAGTCTAATGATACTAAAGAGCTAATATTAGCAACAATAGCAAAAGGAGCAAAAGAAATAACAGGTGTTAAAGCATTTGGAAGAATGTGTTTGAAGATTATAGTAGAATCTGTACAACCGATTGCTCTAGCTGCTGCAACATAATCTTTTGATTTTTCACGTAAAAATTCAGCTCTAATGTAATAGGTCATGCCCATCCAGCCAAATAAGACTAATATACCTACTAACATCCAGAAATTTGGAATCATGATTGCTGCAAAAATCATTACAGTATATAAGAATGGCATTGCGGACCATATTTCAACAATACGTTGTACAATTATATCGAACCAACCGCCATAATAACCTAACATTGCACCAATTGTTATACCAATAATATATGAGAAGAAAGTAACAATTAAAGCAAATGCCATAGATATTCTGAAACCATAAACCATACGGGCAAATACATCTCTTCCGCGGTCGTCTGTTCCCAGAAGGTGGAAACCAGTAGGTTTTTTAACACCATTTTTTAATGGTAAGAGACCTTTTAAAGACATAAAATAATAAAGCTGAGGATCTTCTAAGCCAACCCATTCAGGATGCTTATACTCATTTTTTATAGTGTCATCACTAGGTCTATTTTCTGGAACATCATACAAGGCTTCTTCAAAATAGCTTTTTCTCCATTCTTTCTCATGCCAAGTGGGTGGATGTGGTGGTCTGCAAGGTAGATCATCAAGTAAAGATTCTATATCACCATAGGGGTATATTGGCATAATTACCCAATCGTCACCCCAATTGTTTTTTTGGTATTCTAAGTCTGATTCTGTTGCTTTATTGCTATTTATTCGTTCAGCTCTATCCTTATTATTTTTTTTGTATAATTCTTTCATTGTACGGTAATTAGGTGAACCGTAGCCCTTCATTCCAAAATCTTTAGCTCTGGAATTACTAAATAAAGTGAATTTTATATTCCCTTTATATTTTACAAAAATAGCATTTCCGTTAATAAAAAATTCTGCAAAAAAGGACAGAATAAATAGTGTTATTATAAGAATGAAAGAATAATAACCACGTTTTAGACTTTGGAATTTTCTCCAGCGTCTTTTGAAAATTGGACTTGTAAAAAACATTGCAAATGCACCAATTGCACCTACAAAGACAGGCATTAGCCAAATAACAAGACCTATTGCTAATGCTAAAGTTGTTATTCCTTCGGCTGTATGACTTGCATTGACTGTTTTATCAAAACTAGGACAAAGAGCATACAACACTGCCCAAAGTATTAAAACCGCCAAAATATCGTATAAATTTTTATATTTTTCGTAATGTTCGTTCATGAGAATCTAATCCTCGGGTCTATAACGCAATATAGTAAATCTGAAATAATATTACCTAATAATCCCAAAATAGTTGAAATAACTAAAGATCCAAGAACAACAGGGTAATCTCTAGCAATTAATGAGTTATAGCCTAATAATCCAAAACCATTTATATTAAAAACTTTTTCTATCAAGAAAGAACCTGCTAATATTATAGACAGCATATGGCCCAATCCTGTTGCTAATGGAATAAGTGAATTCCTTAATGTATGTTTGAATATAACGGTTTTTTCCGATAAGCCTTTTGCAAAGGCTGTTCTTACATAATCCTGACCAAGGTTTTCCATTAATGAGTTTTTCATTAATACAGTCATTGAAGCAAATGACCCTAAAACATAACAGAATACAGGTAAGAACATATGCCATCCAATATCAATTATTTTTCCAAAGAAAGATAAGCTGTTATGATTTGGATTATCAATTTTAGTTCTTTTTTCATAAGGAACTGAATAAAAAGCAGGATGACTGGAAGTTATCTGGCAATTTGATTCTTTAGATAACATTTCTTTCAAATCTTTATATTTTTCAATGGTTTCGTTGGGTATATCCTTTACATAAACTGCTTCTCTGACATATCTATAAAGAAATGAATTTTTGGTTATAGCCCCAGATTCATATCCCCCAAGAGGAAAGGCTTTACCACCTATGAGCATAAGCAAGAGAACGCCAGCGGTCCAACCAGGTATTGAATAAGCAATAAAAACAAGAACGGAACTTAAAGTATCAAATATTGAACCATGTTTTACTGCTTTCCAAACGCCTAATGGAATACATATGGAGTAAGAAAGAATAAAACCTGCTAAACCAAATATAATTGAAATAGGGAATTTTTCTTTTATAAGATCCCAAACTGGTCTAGAATAAGTGTCTGAAACACCTAAATCTAGATGTAATACACGCCATAACCAAATACAATATGCTTGATAAAATGGTTTATCAAAGCCGTATATTTCTTTAAGGCGTTGCATCATTTCTTCTGATATTTGACCATTTTCGTCCATTCCTGATGCTGTACCACCACCGCCTTCGCCACCTTGGGCGGCGGCTTGTTGATATCTTAAAACTGCCTGTTCTACAGGTCCACCAGGAACAAATCTTGTAACTGTGAAAACTAAGAAAGTAATACCGATAAAGGTTGGTATCATCAACAATAATCTTCTAAAAAAGTAACTAAACATTATTTGACTGCCTCTGCACCATTTCTAGGATAATGTTCATCCCACCATTTTACTATTTCTTTACCAACTGGAAGCTTGGTACCTTTTGCTTTGGCTTCTGCAAGAGCTTTATCTTTTTCTTCGTCATACCACCAGGTTGATAAAATAGAACTGTCATCACTTGTTTTTGCAAGAACATAATCTGGCATGCCAAATTTGTCCCAATAAAGCAATCTGGTATGTGCCGCATACCAACCGAGAGCGTAAAGATGTTCATTACAGATAATACCATCTATTTCTCTAATTGCTGCGATTCTGTCGTTTACATCAAACATAAGTGGGTATTTATCACATATTTCATCAACTCTAGCATTTTTAAAACCCCAAATATTGTTATTATCAGGCTTGTCAGCAAATTTTGAATGTAAAGAACTTTCTGGATTAGGGAATGTTAAACCTGTATAAGCTCTAGAAGAAATCAGGAAATTTCTCTCTCCAACTTCTTTTATATCTGTTGCCCAGGTAACAAGTTTGAGATTCAGCTTAATTCCGACATCTTTCAAATCTTCTTGAAATATAGTATAAATTCGTTCTGAGCCTTTATCTGTAAGGTTAAGGTTCAGTTCAAAACGTTTTCCATCTTTGACTAACCAACCATCAGAGTCACGATTTTCCTGTAGCCAACCGGCTTCTTCAAGAAGTTCAACTGCTTTGTCAGGGTCATATCGCATTTTAGGATTGTTTGGATTTTCATAAGGTGAATTAGGATAATGAGAATCTAAAAATTCGTATTCATTAAAGAATAATTTATCCATCATCTTTTCTCTATTATAAAGATGAGCAAAAGCTTTTCTGACTCTAATGTCATCAAAAGGTGGCTTTCTCAAATTAAAAGCTATACCAGAAGTTCCAACTGGTCGATGTGTGTAGACTTTACGGCGCTGTATCCAACCATTTGCTATTTCTGTCATCTTAGCAGGAATAAAGACTTGGTGCCATTCTCTTGCAACATTTACCATCATCCAGTCAAGTTCACCTTTTTTGAATTTTTCATTTTTAAGGTTTTCATCTGTGACAAAAATGAAATCCAACTTATCAAAGTTGTAATAACCTTTATTTTTGGGAAAATCTTTTTGCCACCAGTCATCTCGACGTGTGAGCACTACTTCTTCGTTTACTTTTGAGCTTTCGTAAGTATAAGGGCCGCTGCCTTCCATCATTTTAAACTGGTATTCTTCTAAGTATTTTTTACCATCAAGTTTTTCTAATATGTGCCCCGGAAGAATCTGAGTGCCGCAGCCAATGGACATAAATGCACGCCAGTTAAGTTGTTTTGATTTAATCATAACGATTTTATCAGTTACAGCGACTGGACATTCATATTTCCCATAAAAGTCAACAGAAAATGGGTCTTCTATATCTGGATCTGTATATAATTTCCATGTTTGAATAACGTCATTGGAACAAACAGGCTTTCCATCAGACCATTTTGCACGATCATCTATTTCAAAAAAGAATGTCTGTTTATCGTCTGCAACAGCCCATCTTTTAGCTAAATTTGGAGCATAATCATAGCTAATTGGGTCTAGGTCTAGCAGAGTTTCATAACAAAGACTAGATAAAGTACTGTTAAAAGCCGAGTTCGAATTTTTACCAGTTATACGTAGAGTAGGTGGAAAAGAAAGTTCAACACATTTTAAAACTCCGCCTTTTTTGGCTCTAGGATCACCGAAAGCAGTAATATTATCATTGGTCTGCCATTTCAAGGATTTGATGAGTGTATCTTTATCGGCTTGGCTCATAGAATTGATGTCATCACTTGAAACGTTAGTGGTGCCTACAGCAGAGCCGTTTCCGACGGCAAATTTGCCGCTTTTAATAAGCTGGTTAAGTTCTTTAACTGCTTGAGTATTTTCTTTAACTGAGTTTTTGATTTCTCTTATTTCTTTCAAGAGTTCATCATTAGATTCTGCCTTAGCTTGAAAAGTAAAAGCTGTCAGCGACATTAAAAGAATAATAAAAAATTTACTGGACTTCAAGATTTGGAGCTCCTTCCACTTTGTTTGTCACAGTCTGATATAAACAAACGAGAATAAACATTTATAAATAAATGCAATTTATATTTTACAGTTTAATTGCGATTTTTGGCAATATTTTTTTTGAAAAATTATGTACCCTGCTAACAGTTTATATAACCTAAATTAAACAAAAAAAGATTTACGGTCGATAAATTTGAATAAATATATAGAAAAATTGGAGGCATGCAAAATGCATTATAAAAATCTCATAGCTTTGGCATTAGCATGTGGCATTAGCACTACACTTTATGCAGCCGACACTTATGATTTAGGAAAAGTTCAAGTTGTAGGAGAAGACGCTCAAAGCGATAAAATGCTTCAAAGCTCAAATGATTTAGCATTTGGCATGACCGATAAGTCTATTCCCTTGCCAGATCTTACTCCTGAAATAGAAACATTAGATTATCAGCCAATGACTGAGAAACCAGCGGTTAGTAATATTCATAAACAGAATAAAAATGAATTTTCAGCGGCTTTGGGTATGGGTAATCGTGATAGCAGTGAAATGTATGTTAATGGTAAGAATCAAAGTGATAAATATAATACAGATATACTTATTTTAAGGCAGTCAAAAGATGGTTATAAATCCACTGTAGACTCAAAGAGAACCGGACTTAAAGCTAGAATATCAACTACTAATGATGATGCAACAACTGTAACAGGTGGTGTTGAAATATTGGACGCTAAAAAAGCTTTAAGAGGAACCGACAGAACCATAAATGCAGGACAAGATGCAAATGCAAAACTTGAAAATGACCATAAGAGAATTTGGATAAATAGTGATTCGACTCTTGAAAATGGAGCTTTTGTAAAAGGTTATGCTACTATTGATGCATTAGGTCGAGATACTTCAAATGATGTTGGTTTCAGAGATGAACAGGATGTTAAAGCTTATAGGATAGGTGGAACATACAAAAACAGAATTGATGACAAGACTAATGCAAAGGCATCTATTGATGTCCGCAAAGAAGAATTGGATTCAGAATACGGTAATGATATAGATTTTACCAAAACAGTTGCAGCAGCAGGAATTGAAAAAGAATTATCCTGTAAAGCTGTTGGTGGAATAGGTTTAAAGGCAATGAAACTGAAAGATAAAGATAAACTTTCACCCTACTTAAATTTCAGTTATCAGCCCGATTCAATATGGAAACTATCATTAGGCTATGAAGAAGATTTAGGTAACGATAATTTGGAACGCATATTCCTACCTGATCGTTATGTTGATTCTAAAAATTTTGACTTTAAAGCTTCTAAGAAAAAGACAGCAAAAACATCATTAGACTATAGAACTCATAATGGTGATTGTATTGGTGTAGATTTATTTTCTCAAAAAGAAGACAATTCAATAGAATACTATGATATAGAAAACTTTGATGGAAGACGTATACTTAGTTCAAGAATAGGTTATGCAGATGCTGAAAGAAAAGGTATAACTTTCAGAGGTGACTTTAAAATTGATGACGGCTTTGCATTAACATTGAGGGCGACAGCTCAGAATCCTGAAGATAATAATGGAAACAGACTGTCATATGAACCTAAACGAATTCTTGATGTTGGGTTAAGCTATACAAACGACAAACTCATGCTTGATTTTTCAAGAAGAGCTGAATCTGGTAGAAAAGCTTATGTGGGTGTTAATGGCGGACCATTAGGAATTGTTGGAGTAAGTGATTATAGCCGTTCTGATTTAGCGGTAAAATATAAGTTAAATGAACGTTTTACTGGTTATATCAAGATAAAAGACCTTTATGATGAAGGTAAGAAAATCAGATATGACGTTTCAGAAGAAGGAAGAGTTACTCTTGGTGGCATAGAAATGCACTTTTAAGAGATGAGAGATAAGAGATAAGAGATAAGAGACGAGAGATGAAATTGAGAATTGAGAACTGAGAACTGAGAACTATCTTCTATCTTCAATCTTCAATCTAAAATATACTTATCCAGTTTGAAGCTTTCTTTCAAAAAGTTTCTGGCGAGTTTTAACGAGGCTATGTTGTTTTCTTCGACAACATAGCTTAATTTTTGTCCTTTTAAAGCAAATTGCCTTGTCATTAATTCCATGAGAGCGGTGCCATAACCTTGATTCCGATATTCTGCATTGATCTCAATTGCCACTTCTGAAAAATGCCATGTATTTTTAATAACTTTTATGTAGCCACAGATTCTGTTTTTCATTATTAAATATAAATCATCAATACGGCTGTTTAATGAAGAAGCTTTTGCTTTGATACATTCTTTGGGTAATCCTACTTCTGAAGAATTGAGATAAGTATTGGATTCTGTTTCATCATATTCGAAAGAAGTGGATAGGGAGTTCTCAAAATATAAAAGGCTTCCATTATGTTTGCAAAATTGTATATCAGATAAATCAGAATTCTGTTCTGTTAATAAAATATAATCTTTAAATGGAATGTCGTTTATAGATTGTTTTGCTTTATTAAAATCACCTATTAATCTTGCAATGTTCCAATCAGAACTATTTTCTTGAGCTTTTAGACAAATAAAACCTGAATCTAGTGAACTTTCTAAAAAAATAACATCATCAGGATGTTTTTCTAGTCTGTCGATTTCGTCTATATATTTGTTTTCTTGATTATATAGTAGTTCTAGTAATTTCATAATTATAAGCTTATTATAAAAAACTATTATTTATCAATCTTTATTATATTATAATGTTTAAATTCAACGAAAATTAGTTGCCAATGTATTATAAAAACTTATTTAATATTTTATATTTGTGTTAGATTTAAAATCAGGTATTAACTGATGGATAAATTACAAGAATCACAAGTAAAAAACTGATTATGGGAGCTAACCTTGCATTAGAAGCTCCTTGGAAATAATAAAAATTCCGTTTTCAATTCTCACCTCTTGCTATTATCTGTTCTTCTTCTAATTTCAAACCACATTTTTGTCGATAGGTTAAATAAGATTAGAATAAATAGGTCTAGGAGGCATTATGAAAAACCTGTTTTTAGTTAATATTTTTGTAAATGGCGGTCCAGTCATGTATTTAATCATGTTCTGTTCCGTAATTGCTCTAGCTATCCTAATTGAACGAATCAGATTTTACTCTCGTAACCATGTTAATGGCACTAATTTAATGAGAAAAGTAAAAGCTGCCATAAATACACATCATTTTACTGATGCAATGAGAATTTGTAGAGAAGATGCTTCTCCTTTGGCTAATGTTATAGCAGCAGGCATCGACCATCTCGATTATAAGAAAGACGATCTTCTTGATGTAATGAGACATGAAGCGATGATTCAGGTTAAAAAGTTTGACAGAAACGTTGGCAAGCTTTCAACAATTGCTTCTATTACACCTTTACTTGGTCTTACTGGTACAGTAACTGGTATGATTTCTGCTTTTAGCGTTATTTCTACTGTTGGAATAGGTGACCCAACAGCTTTAGCTGGTGGAATTTCTGAAGCTTTATATACTACAGCTGCAGGTCTTTTAGTCGGTATCCCTGCACTAGTTGCCCATAACTGGTGTGAAGCAAAGAGTAACGATTTTATAGAACAAGTTGAAATACATTCTATTGACCTTGCAAATCAAGTAAACGCTTTGGAGGGGAACCTTGAAGAAGCTGCTGCCTAAGAGAGTAAAATCTCAACCACAAATCGTTGTTACTAATTTAATTGATGTCGTTTTGTTGCTCGTTTTCTTTTTTATGATTACAAGTTCATTTGCTGCAAATGAAAAGAAACTGCCTGTAAATGTTCCAAAAGCAACATCTTCAGTTTCTATGGAAAAAGATAATATGACTGTTCAAGTTACTAAAACAGGCAATGTATTTATAGCAGGCAAATCTGTTGACACTAAAACTTTAGATGAACAGATAAAAAAATGGGTGGCTTCTTCCCCTGATAGACCAGTAATGGTTGAAGCAGATGAAGGAACTAATTATGGCAAAGTTATAACTGTTCTTGATCAGATTAGAAGTTCAGGAGCAATAAATGTAGGACTTGCTACAAAACCAGAAGTAAAATGAAAAAGTTATCTATATTTAAATCTTCCGAAAAAGTTAAAGCGAAGGAAATTAATGAATACCAGCTTTCTATAATAATTCATTTTTTCTTGCTGTTAGCTTTGTCTGTAATAATGGGATTTAAGGCAATTCCTCAAAATAAGCCTAAAATAACTCCAGTAACTCTAGTTGCACAGATAGATAAGCCTAAAACAGGTGCAGTAGCTGATGTAAAAAAAGATATTGGCAGCAAAAAAGCAGAGGGAAATACTAATAAAGTCGTAAAGCCTAAAGCAGTTGCTCCAGTAAAAAATACTAAAACTAAGTCAAATGCAAAACCTGTTCAGAAAGCTTCTACAAAACCGACTTCAAAACCTAATACTAAAAAAACAACTATAACTACAGCAAAAACCGATACTAAAACTACTCCAAAGAAAACTACTACGGCAAAAACTACTGCTGCCAGTATTCCTGTTGTTGCTGTTAAACCTGCTCAAACAAACCTTCCATCCATTATAAGTAAGTCTACCAGTGAAAATGCACCAGTAAAGCCTAGTCATAATACTCCTCTTTTTGAGGAAGTTACCGATTTGAGCACAGGACTAAGCAAATCTAATCCAATATTTGATAATTCTGGTAGTTCAGGTAAAACAGTAGAAGACTCACTACTTATGCCAGAATCTATGTTGGATGATAGTATGATGTTTTCGTCACCTGTTGATGTTCAAACTCCTGTAACAGGTGATACCAATGGCAGTAAAGGGAATGGACTATTTGAAGTAGGTTCTATTGAAGCTTTTGGTGGAAACAGTGATAATTTTATTGCTCCAAAGATTATTTCCAGAGTTCAACCAGATTATCCTGATTGGGCAAGGAAAGAAGGAGTTCATGGCTCTGCTGTTTACCGAGTGCTTATTCTTCAAAGTGGAACAGTTGGAGATGTAGTTACGATGAGCTCTACTATAGACCCAAAACTTGCTATAAATGGAGCACAGGCTTTGAGAAGATGGGTATTTACACCTGTTTTAAACAATGGTGCACCACAAGAAACATGGGTAAAGATTTCTGTTCAGTATGAGCTGAACTGATAAAAAAAATAGGCTTGGGTTTATACCTAAGCCTATTTTTTTATCTAATTAATGACAGCCTTCGCTGCCGCAGCTTCCACAACATCCATGGCAACTGCCACAAGTATGCTGAGGTCTTTCACTTGCATCTTTAATATCGATGAGTTCAAGTTCAAAAGTAAGATTTTTACCAGCTAAGGGGTGATTAGTATCTAATTTTACTGTCTTATCATCAAAATCTATAATTGTAGCTAAGAAATCACCACCGCTCTGAGGAGTTACAACAATCTGCATACCTTTTTCCAATTCTGGTTTTTCTCCAAAATTTTCAGCAGGAACATCAAAAACAGATTTTTCATCATATGGGCCATAGCCTTCTTCTGGTGTCAGCTTAATGGTTTTCTTTTCACCAATAGCCATTCCCATAACACCTTTTTCAAAACCTTCTATAAGACCGCCTTCTCCAACAACGAAATCTAGTGGAGAACCATCAAGACTGGAATCAAAAACTTTGCCATCTTCAAATCTACCAGTATAATGAACAAATACCCAATCGCCGTTTTTTACATTAGCCATTTAAAATATCCTTTTTGCTGTTTCCAGCCATAAAATTTTATGCATAAAATACTTTATTAAATAATTTAAGTCAACATAAAAAAAGATAAAAGACCAAAAATGGACTATCTTCCATCTTCAATCTTCTATCTTCTATCTTTTATCTTCTATCTTTTATCTTTTATCTTCTATCTTTATCGTCAATCTTTTCTTGTAGGAATTAAACCTATATGATCGACAGGCCAGAATTTTATATCAGCTCTACCTTTGACCATTTTTCTATCTAATAAACCCCAGGCTCTGCTGTCGTGGGAATTATTCCTATTATCACCCATTACACAGAGTTTCCCTTCAGGAATTTTAAGAGGTCCGTAACTTCCAAATACATATTCTTTTACGAATGATTCTTCCATCTTTTTCCCGTTACGGTACAAATAGCCCTCTTTAATCTCTATTTCATCACCTGGCACGCCGACTACTCTTTTTACGAAATCCTTGTTTGGCTCATAAGGATAAGTGAAAACAACTACTTCACCAACCTCAGGCTCTTTTACATGATAAATCATTTTATTAACTATGATTTTCTCGTGTGATTTCAATTCGGGCTCCATACATGCGCCCTCTATTATGAAACCTTGAGCAACGTAAGTCTGAACCAATAAAAAGAAAATAAGTGCTTTGACAAAGTCGCCAAACCAATCCCTTAAATTATGAATAAATTTCTTCATTAACCAAACTCCACCCTGTTTCCCTTATATATATTATTTAATCATGGTGTGTACTAAGTTTTTCGGTTAAGCTTTAAAAATTTATAACCATAAATAAAAAAAATTTACATTTTTTTACTTTAATATAATTGTTTATTTTTCTAATTCTAATTTCCTATTATTAAGCATGATTAGCCTTTTATTGATTTGTTTTATTTCAGTTCTCAAAAGATAGTTTTTTTTATCATCCTTATTACTAAGAGATTCAGACTCGGTTTCATCAGAATACTTTTGTTTTTCTGCTTCTTCAACTATTTTATTTAAATAATCCTTCCTTTCTTCTAAAGAAATAATTGTTTGATTTATAAGGGATAAGTTTGCCGTCATTAAACTTTCTTGAAATTCATCTAATCTCATTGATGATATGATCGCAGAAGGATAATAAGAAAAACAATGCTTTTCTTGGTTTTTATTAATTATTGAAGTAATTATATGTATCAAGAAAAATAAACTAAAAATAGTAATAACACTAAAAAAAACTATCATAGAATGTTTCTTTAATTTACTAACATTTAATCTTGTTCTATTAACTTTTGGTGGAGTTTTATAATTTTTTACAGAATGTGAAAAATAATTGGATTCATTTTCTTGAGTATTTCCTAATTCTTCATTACTACTAATAGAGATTTTTTTGGTATTTCCTGATTTTTCATAACTATTAATAGAAGTTTCTTTAGTATTTTCTGGTTCTTCTATATTAGCTTCATGGTCCTGCTAAAGTTGCAATTCTTTACTTTTATTATTGTTTTCTCTGTTGTTCATTAAAAAACCTATTATAAAAATAATTATTCTACTTTCAACTTTCGATTCTATTTTTCATTAATCAAAGACTACATTCTACTTTTATTCTGTTTTACCCAACTTTGATCTGAAAGGCTTTCTATTATCAAGTGAAGGCGTTAAGGCTTTGTTTAATTGTTATTTTTCTGTTTCCCATACTCAGTTCTCGACTCTCATTTGCCAAGATATTTTTCTTTCATTTTTAGGAAAAATTTTGAGTTTTCTCTTCCATCTTGATGGTAATCACCTTCAGGCATAGGTCCAGTCATTCTCGTTATTAAACTATTTAATTCCACATGATCTTCTTTAAGATTCCATTTGTTATACAATGATTCAACCTGTTCTCTAGAAGAATTAACATTGTACATTCCCGCATTTTGTCTTTGTCTTTGTATTTCATAGAGAGTTACAGCGGCTGCTACAGAAATATTCAAACTTTGTACAAACCCTAACATCGGAAGGAAAATATTTTCATCAGCTATTTCTACAATATCGTCTGAAACTCCTCTGTGCTCATTTCCAAAAACTATAACCCATGGCTTAGTCCAATCTAGAGTTCTAAAATCTACAGCTTTGCGTGCCATATGTGTAGCAGCAATTTTGTATCCTTTAGACTTTAGTCTTAGTAATTCTGGTTTTAAATCGTCATAAAGATCCAAATCAACCCATCTTTCAGCTCCTCTCGAAATCTCAGGATTAACTTTTTCGGTCATTTTAAAATCAGGAGTCCAGATGATTCTTCCAAAACCAGCTGCATCAGCAGTTCTTATAACCGCAGATAGATTATGCTGATCATGGATATGGTCTAATCCAATAACTATATCTAGCTGTCGCTGATGAATAACTTGTGATAATTTGTATAATCTACGTTCAGTTGGCATTTCTTATTTCCTTCTTATCTACAGTAGCTTTTGTAACAACATATCCATTGATAAATTTCATATCAGTCACATTCAGATTGACCCAGACTTTTGAAGAATCAAAAACAGGGTTAACATAATTCATAATATTCCTAACAAAGGCTCTAGGTTGAGGAATACCATTAATAGTGAGTTTTTCACAGATAAAATTAACCTTTTTGGGGGATAGCTGTTTAATATTCCCATTGAATTTGAATTCTGCTACTAGAATTCCTAGCTTTACTCTGCCTTTACTAGAGCAACGATCTGGTTTAATTGTTATTTTAACAGAAGATAAGGCTTTGGCTTTAGGGTAAAGCTTCATAACTTCTAAAAGATTATCTTCAGAAACTTTTATGTCCAAATCTATTTTTGTAGCCTTAGCAAATTTTAATCTGCCTTTATCTAGGTATTCTAATTCAATGCAGGATTCTGGAAAACCAAAGGTGGCTTTTTCCATGACCATATCAAAATAATGAACTTTTTCACAAATAATATTTAATGATTTAAAAAATAAGACTTTTGTTTGAGAAGCATTATCAGGATCATTTGTCTCTATAATTCTTTCTTCTAGTCCGTCAAATTCAACTGTTAAGGAAGCTGGGAAAGGAGTAACCTTTCTAATTTGAGCTATTTCAGCCAAGTTATAATCTAATTTTTGAAATACCTGACAGGCTGCAAATTCATGAGAAGAAGAAAAAGCCTGAGTAAATGCATACTCTAGTTTGGGTTTCCAGTATAGGTTTGTGCTATCATTGTTATTGGCTGAATCAGGATTCTGTGCATAAGAACTATAGTAGCCAAAACCCAAAAAGCCTAACAAAAGTATAATAATTCTGAATAACTTCATTTGATTGTTCTAACGCTGCTATTATTTCTGTCACATATATGCATAAAATATAGCATAATTCAAGTAAAAATTGAATCTGATAAGAAAATAATCATGACTAATATTGAAGCGAATAAGTAAATCTGTTATTAATATAGAAAAAGCAGAAAGATTTGTGAACAATGAGAAGCGAAAGAATTGATTTTATAAAACTAAGTAATACTAGAGATCTAGGCGGTATTCAGACAAAAACTGGTAAAAAGATAATTAAAGGGAAACTTATTCGTAGTGGTAACCTTTGTAAAGCTAATGAATCTGATTTAGACAGATTAAGAAACTCCATAGAATTAATAGTAGATTTTAGAACTCCTAAAGAACTGATAGAAAAACCAGATCCTGTTATTGATGGAATAAACAGTATACATCTTCCTATTATGGAAGAGTTAACCGATGGAATTACGAGAGAAAAAAAAGCAGCTGAATCAGTAATTAAAAAATATGTTGAGGATCCTGAAGGTGCTAGAAAATATATGATAAATATATATAAGAATTTTGTGACCGAAAAGCTGCCTCTTAATAATTATTCCAGGTTTCTTGGTCTGCTGTTGGAACCTAGGGAAAAAGCTGTTCTTTGGCATTGTACAGCGGGCAAAGACCGGGCAGGTTTTGCTGCTGTTATAATTCAAGAAATCCTTGGAGTAGATAGAGACACAATACTTAAAGATTATCTTTATACAAATGATTGCTTAAAAGAGGAAATAAAGCTTATTACATTAGGTTTAATGCAAAAGTATAACATAGATGGGAAAGATATAAAGAAAACCTTAGTTTTTCAAGAGATGATAGATTATATTTTTGGAGCTAAGGAAGAATATATATTGGGGTTATATGATAAAATCAAAGAGTTATATGGTAGTTTTGAAGGATTTGTACGTGATGGTTTGGGTATTCAAGAAAATCATATAAAATTACTTAGAAAACTTTATTTATGTTGAAAATGAATTAGTATTTTTAAATATTTGACTTTATAATGTAAAAACAGATATTTTATTTAGTTAATCTTAATACCAAAGTCAGGTCTTATTTGTATAAGAAAACCACGCGATAGTCGCGTGGTTCTATATAGCTTTAGCGATGAACAAGAAATAAAAACTCCTAACGTGTATAATGGAAATTTGA
>CAJOND010000002.1 GCA_905236675.1 Candidatus Rifleibacteriota bacterium
TCTGACATCAATATTTGAATTTGACATTTAATTGTCCTCCTAACGTGTAATAAAATATGACTGGCAGGTCAAATTTCTATTATACACGTTAGGAGTTTTAATTTCTTGTTCATCGCTAAAGCTATATAGAACCACGCGACTATCGCGTGGTTTTCTTATACAAAAAAAAACTGCTATAAAATATAGCAGTTTTTTTAAGCTCCTGAAGAGGGACTCGAACCCCCGACCCACTGGTTAACAGCCAGTTGCTCTACCGACTGAGCTATTCAGGATCATCGATTGATGATGTAAGTATATTACCACAACAGAGGTGAAAAAGCAAACTATTTTTTTATTAAAGATATAAGATAGAAGACCATAAATGGAGATTGAAGATTGAAGATGGAAGAGAAAAGAGAGGAGAGGGAAAAAATAACAAGAATTTGCTAATTTAACTAAAGTATGATACAATCCGTCCAACTCAATTAGGAGCAAACAAAAATGACATTAAGCGAAACCCAAAAAACAAAACTTATTCTTTTGTTTTTATTGTTGATTTCGTCACTATTTATATTAGGCTGTAGCAGTCACGGCAAAGAAGATGAAGAAGACGTTAGATACGAATTCTGCCCAGGCAAATATTTCACCTCAGCAAGCGAAGCTCGTAATATGCTGTATTATGCAGTAAACCAATCTTCCGTTTCTGGCGGAGTTAAAGACCCAAATGGACAAACAATTAATGGTTCAGGATTCCAAGGACCAGTTAATGTCGCTGATGATAATGGCGGAATATGGGTTGCAGATGGTTATTATGATATAACGAACAATACATATGGTAATGGGATTTATACCCTTTATTTTTCAATAAAATCAGGGAACTATGAAACTAAAAGAGAAATGAACTGGGATGGTTTCCCTACTTGGAATAGCACACCATCTATTGATACTAGTTCTGCAAACACACAAAGAATAATCGGAGCAAATTCTGCAAGAATAATCACAGGTGAAAATACAGATGGTTATACAATAAAATATAGAATAAAAGTATATGTAGCAGGATTAACTACTTCAAAATTATTTGGCCAAAGTAAAGCAGTTGATGGAAGTCAACCCTTAACTTATACTTTACCTAGAGTTTCTTCTTCAATAAAACTTGTTCCTGTATTAGTTTGTGAAATGTACAAAAACGAAAAAATACAAAAGATTCTTTTTTACCCCGACTCAGCTTTTACATATAACCCATGAGGAAACTGAGAACTGAGAACGAGAACTGAAAGTTGAAAATTGAGAACTGAGAATTGAAAATTGAGAGCTGAGAATTAAGAATTGAGATTTAAGAGATTGTCCGAAAACTAGGTTTATAGCACAGTATTTTTACTGGATCGCCACGGTTCTTTCAGAACCTCGCGATGACGTAAATATACTCTATAGCAGTCAAAATCGCCATAGCGATAATACACAATAACTAACAAATTACACAAAAAAATACCCCAATCAAAGATTGGGGTATTTTTTTGTGTAATTATTTTATCCTACTAATGCGAGCAATATACCTGCGGCAACAGCAGAACCGATAACACCGGAAACATTCGGACCCATGGCGTGCATAAGGAGGAAGTTCTGTTTATCGTATTCCTGACCAACTTTATTAGAAACACGTGCAGCCATTGGAACAGCAGAAACGCCAGCAGAACCAATTAGTGGGTTAATTTTTTCTTTAGAAAACCAATTCATGATTTTAGCCATAAGAACACCAGCCGCAGTACCAAAACTGAAAGCTAACAAACCAAGAATTACAATTCCACCAGTTTGAAGAGTTAAGAACTTATCAGCAGAAAGTTTTGAACCAACAGAAAGACCTAATAATATAGTAGTTATATTACAAAGTTCATTTTGAGCAGTTTTTGATAATCTTTCAGTAACTCCGCATTCTTTTATTATGTTACCAAACATCAAAGCACCGATTAGAGGAGCAGCATCAGGAAGAAGCAAAGCACAGAGAAGAACAATAACCAATGGGAAAAGAATCTTTTCTGTCTGACTAACTTCACGAAGTTGTTTCATCTTAATCTTTCGTTCTTCTTCTGTAGTAAAAAACTTCATAATAGGAGGTTGTATTATTGGAACCAAAGCCATATAAGAATAAGCAGCAACAGCAATTGAACCTAAATATGGAGTCCCTAGGTGAGAAGCCAAGAAAATAGAAGTAGGACCATCAGCTCCACCTATAATTGCTATTGAAGCACAATCCTTCATAGTAAAACCTAAGCCTGCTTCAGATAAAAGAACAGCTCCAAGAAGAGTACCGAAAATACCAAACTGAGCAGCTCCACCAAGAAGTGCCATCTTTGGATTAGCAATCAAAGGGCCGAAATCTGTCATTGCCCCAACCCCAAAGAAAATTAGAATTGGGAAAATACCAGAACCGTCTCCGCCTATACCAAAAGAAAAAATAGTATGGAGAAATCCACCTGGTTTTGCTATATCGGCAACTGGAATATTTGATAATAGACCACCAAAAGCTATGGGCAACAATAATAATGGTTCGTATTGTTTCTTAATAGCAAGATAAATTAGGAACAAACATACCAAAATCATGATAAGTTGGCCCAAACCACCATTTACTGCAAAGAAATTATATAAGCCTGTTCTTTGCCATAAATTAACAAAGGAAGCTCCCAAATCTAAAGAGGCAGTTTCAGTAGCAACAATTTGAGTAACAGATGCAATATCAGCCATAATTAAAACTTAGCCTCCATTATCAGTTTATTGTTAATATTTCCTGGTCTTTAACTACCGAAGTACCTTTTGTTGCAATTATGGTTCCAACGGTGCCAGTAACAGGAGACGGAACATTGATTTCCATTTTCATAGCTTCTATAACAAGAAGATCCTGGTCTTTTGAAACAGGATCGCCAGAATTTACCAAAAATCTGACAATAGTTCCATTCATTGGGGCAAGAACTTTTGTTCCAGCACCTGAGGAAGCAGGAGCAGATGTAGCATTAGCATTGAGTTCTGAAGTAGTGAAGTCATAAGTCTTACCATTAACAGTAGCTTTATTGCCATCAAGTTTAACAGAATAAGTCTTACCGTTGAGAGTTACATTCATACCGTTAGAAGAACTCTTTGTAGCTGCAGCTGCTGGTTTAGCTGGTTCATTCTTTCTGATGCCAAGTTTAGCTTCGCCTTTAAGATAAGTAATACCTTTATCTAAACAAGTAGCAACTATGAAAATATTTTCATCGGTTACAGGCAAGCCATTTTCTTCAAGAGTCTTTTTGTGAGCTGCAATACTCTTCTTTGGATTAGCATCATTAATTTCTAGAACTGTCTTTGTTGTAGGTTCAAGCTTCAACTGTTCAGAAGCAATCTTAACAATTTCTGGATCAGGAGCAACCGGAGTCTTACCGAAATAACCGAGAACCATTTTGCCATAACCATCAGTAATCTTCTTCCAAGGTCCGAACATTACATTTGCCATAGCTTGCTGACAATAGAACTGAGAAACTGGAGTAACAGAAGTGCCATAACCACCCTTCTTAACTACATTTTCCATTTCAGCAATAAGAAGTGGGAATTTATCAAGAGTGCCGTTATCTCTCATCATTTGAGTATTGGCTGTTAATGCACCACCGGGCATTGGTGAAAAAATGATAGCTGGATTAACAGCTCTAGATTCTGGTGGCATCATATAATCTTTCATACAATCCATGAAAACTTTTTCAGCTTCATAAATTTTCTTGAGGTCGATTCCCAGATCATAATCTGTTCCCTTAAGAGCATGCCACATAGTAATAATATCAGGTTGGCAGGTTCCACCAGAAACAGGTTGCATAGCAAGGTCTAATCCTGTAGCGCCGCCTTCTAATGCAGCCAAATATGCTGCTACGCCATTACCTGCGGTTTCATGTCCGTGGAATACGATGTGCATATCTGCACCTAGCATTTCTCTTGCTCTTCTAATGGTTTCTCTGACTTTTGATGGACAAGAAGTTCCTGAAGCATCTTTAAAGCAAAGAGAATCAAAATGTAGACCAGAATCAAGAATCTGGCGAAGAACTTTCATGTAAAAATCAGGGGTATGAGCATCGCTTCCTTCACAACCAGGAGGAAGTTCCATCATTGTAATTGTAGCCTGATGTTTAAGACCAGCATTAACGATACACTGACCACTATATTTAATATTATTAATATCATTTAAAGCGTCAAAATTTCTAATAGTAGTAGTGCTATGTTTTTTAAACATTTTAGCATGAAGATCAATAACTTCACTGCTTTGAGAATCTAGACCGACAACATTTACACCGCGGGCAAGTGTTTGAAGTTCGACATCTGGACCAACAGTTTGTCTGAAAGTGTCCATCATATCGAAAGCATCTTCATTACAATAAAAATATAAAGATTGGAATCTAGCACCGCCACCAAATTCAAAATATCTAATACCAGCTTCTTTTGCAGCAGCAACAGCAGGCATAAAATCTTTGGTTAAAACACGTGCACCAAAAACAGACTGAAAACCGTCTCTAAAAGAGGTATCCATTACTTTAATTAATTTTTTTGCCATTATTTATTATTCACCTCAAGCATTAGCTCTTGCTATAGCAATAGCAGCGGCAATTTCTTCCATTTCGGTTTCGTTGCCAGTTTTAACAGGAATAACCGGAACAGGTTTCGGTTGTGGGAAATATTTTAAGAAAGTTTCAGAGGTTAGAATCTTAGAAGTCAGATTCATAACACCAATCATTATGATCAAAAAGGTAAAAACAACAATCATACCTATAATCATTATGAATACAGAGTTTAATAACATAGATTCACTCCTGTATGTTTCTAGAATTTAGGGAAAAAAACACCTAAAATCAATCAAAGTGGATTGTAACATAATTCACAAGCAAATTCAACTTTATTAGATTAAAGAAAGAAGATAAAAGAGTGAACATCGAACTTCTATCTTAAATTATAAATAATTATTTATACATATTCACAATCTGTGGATAACTAGTAATTTTTTTTAAAATAAATCTTTATTTATTACAAATACAAACATCAAAATACTTATTATATCAAGAGCCTAAATTTATAAATAAATCTTTATTTATAAATTTAGGCTCTTGATAGATTAAATAATAAGAAATAGAGTTTGTTTGCTATATCTTTCTTCTTTTTATTTCTAATATAATTCCAGAGAGTATTATTTATACTTTTAAATGAAGCTACAATATAATATGCCCTGTTTTATAAGGAATAACTCTAAAAAAAACGAATAGAGAAAGTGCTTTCTCTTTATTTATGCTATTGTTAAAGTTCTTAAAGCTGTTTTCCCCCTACTTATAATATTATTTGGGCAAAAAAAAAGAGCCTTTAGGCTCATGGTTTACATAAAAAAGGTACAATGTACCCCGATAAGGGAAACAGGTTACAATTTTGAATTCATAATCTTCTACAGCTTTATATTTGTGTACATCGAAACCAGGTATTTACCCTCTTTATATTATTTATTATATAAATTAGAGTATCTTAATCTGACACCAGTTCTTAAATAGTAAGCTTCAGGGTTAATATATGGTCTGAAAGCATATTTAACACCACTATTGGTAGAATTATTATTATCGGAATTATTTCCTACTACTACTTTATTAACTGGTGGTGCATTAGGGGCAGCATCAGTCATAATAATTGCAGTTTTTTGAGTTTGATGATTGTCAGCTCTTTGAATAAGTTCTTTAACAAGCTTATTCATTCTTACCATACTGGTAGATTTCTGAAGGCTCTGGACTTCAATTTCACTATTGTCAATATGATGTAACCTTTTGATCCTTGCCATTTTTCTAGAAGCTTCAGTAAATAATGGTTTATTTACAGATTCTTCAGAAGTCTTACTATCAGAAATAGCAACAATTGGTTCAACCTTTGTAGTTTCCTTAATTTCAACAACTTCATTATTGTTTAATTCCACTACAGGTTCAGATTCAATTGCTTTTATTTCAGCGGCAGGTGCTTCAATAGGTTTGGCTTCTACATATTCTTCTGTCAAAACTTTATTTTGCTTTTTAATAGACTTTTTTACTACAGCTTTTTTAGTATTAACAGGTTTAGGTTCTACAACCATTAAAGCCTTATTATTTTCTTTTTTTCTACCAATAACAATCTTTGGAGCATTTTTATCTGCTCTGATAACCATTTTACCATTAGCATCCTTAACGAAAACTAATGGAGCAGAAAACCAATCCCATTCAGGTGGACAAACATTATCTTCTTTAACTGTTTTTCTAGAAACTTTCTTCTTAGGAGCAGAATTATTATTTCTAGAAACAGAAGATTCAGAATCAATTTTTGTATTTTTAACAGAGATTTCCTTTGCTACTAATGGAGCAGTAATCTTTGTATCAACAGTTTTTAATTCTGAAACTTTTTTACTAGGTTTGTCACTAGATTTATCCAATTCTTTAGTAGAATCATTCCCTTTAGATTCTGTTATCTGTTTTTTGATTATCATTTTTTGATTATCATTATTATCAGATTTTTTTATTTCTTTAGGAACTTTTACTTCTGATTTAACTTCAGATTTTAATTCAGATTTACTTTCTACCTTTGCATTTGCAATAACTAGAGTTTTTACTTCATCTTTTTTTTCACTGATAGAAAAATCATCATCTTCTTCTAAAGAGTCGTCATTAAAATTATTATTCTGATTTACTATTGGAGGAGGTAAAATTGGACTCTGAAATGTCGATTCTGGAATTGGTTTTTCAGAAGTCTTTTCTCCAATATTTTTTTCTTCTTTAACTTTTTCTAACTTAGAAGAATCATCTTTCTTTATAACTGAGTTAGAAATATCACTCGAACTCTTACTAACCTTTTCAATTTTCTCAGTTTTTGCAACTTTATCTACTTTTGTAGTCTTGGCTTCTTTAACTTTAGTTTCAGCTACCTTAGCTTCGTCATTTTTAACTTCATTATTAGTTTTTGTTGAAGCCAACACAACAGAAGGTGGAATTATTGGAGCTTCTAAGCCATAAGCTATGTTTTCAAAAGGTAATTGCCCAGATATAACAGCTGTTGAAAAAAGCAGAATACCTAGATTTCTTGATATACGAAAACCCTTAAGTGGCTTAACAAATCTCATAAATTTACCTTCATATTAGAGAGGTAAACTGAACTAATTATTTAAATAGTTCAGTTTACCAAAAATTTAATACTAATAAATTTATTATAATGATACTTTAAATCAAGAAAAATCTAAAAAACCCGGATATTATTTTTTACAGCGTTCCAGATATTCTCCAGTTCGAGTATCAACCTTAATAAATTCCCCTGCTTCAATAAACATTGGAACAGTTACGACATGACCACCAGCACAGGTAACAGGTTTGTTACCACCACTAGCAGTATTGCCTTTAACGTTTGGCGGAGCTTCAATAACTTCAAGTTCTACAGATGGAGGAAGTTCAGCACCAATAGCCTTACCTTCATACAACTTGACATAGATTTCCATTTGTTCTTTTAAGAACTTAGCCTGTTCACCTAGCAAATCAAGTTCCATATCCATTTGTTCATAAGTTTCCATATCCATAAAATGGAGGAAATTATCATCTGCATACAAGAACTGCATAAGCTTAGTTTCTACAGTTGCTTCATCTACTTTTTCAGTAGTCTGATAGCGCTGAATGAAAGTTGAACCAGTTTTAAGGTTTCTAAGCTTTGCCTGTGCCAAAGCACGCCAGTTTCCAGGACGAATAAATTCTATATCAACGACCTGACAAAGATCGCCATTATAAAGAATTATCATACCTCTACGTAAATCATTTACTACTATAGCCATTTAACAATCTCCCTGGCTTAAATTTATTTCGGCAAATTATAGCATATTTCAAACTATAAACAAAAAAAAATTTGTATTTTAGCTTCATTTTTTTTAATAAAGTTTCAAAATATCGTTATATTTATTTATTGATTATATTATCACATTGTAAATATATTATTATAAAAAACAATCGAACCAATTTATTTATCAAACTTTCATTAATGCTATATTTATTATCATATTTTTATTAATTTGTCTATTTATTCAATAATTGTTATCGGTTTTCAAATAATTCAATCCTCATTTTATTTCGTTTATCAATTTTATGATTATTGGTTTTAATTATTAGGTTTTTATATTTAAGCATATTTGATTATCCTTACTACCCCAAAGACTTGACCTTCTTTCTTTCTTTTTTTTTATTTTACTAATACTTTTACAATAGCCATTATTTTTCTATTGTCCTCATTCTTTTTTGCATTTGAACAAAAAATGCATTTTAGATAGAAAATTTCTCCTTAACTTTCAACTTTCAGTATTCCCGTTTTCTCCCATCTCTCATCTCTCATCTCTTTTCTCTTTATATGACATATCTATATTATATGTAAGAAAATTCAAGTATTTCTTAAGTTGTTCCGATAACCTTAATGTATAAATATCAATATATAAAATTACAAATCCGCTTAATCTATCTTTTAAACAGAGATTAACCTTAAGGAGGCAATCTATGTTAAATACTATATTACAGGGTATTATTCAGGGGTTAACTGAATTCTTGCCTGTATCTAGTTCTGGTCATCTGTCTATTTTCCAATATTTTTCCAAATCTCATACTTTAGAAACTGGTTCGACAATGACATTTGATCTTATTCTCCATTTTGGAACTTTGATTGCTGTAATCTATTACTTTTGGAAAGATATAATTCCATATTTTACTATTAACGGCTGGAAAGACCCGACCAGACGAAAAATTGCCTGGCTTGTTATTGTTGCTAGTATTCCAACTGCCATTATAGGTTTTGGCATAAAAAAATATATTGAAATAATGATGACAAAACCAATAGCTGTCTGTTGTTGCTTTTTATTCACTGGCATTATTCTCCTTCTTTCCGAAAAATTAAAAAAACAAAACGCAAACACCACTACCCTACCCCAACTCACTTACGGGAAAGCTATTGCAACTGGCGTTGCTCAAGGTATTGCTTGTGCACCTGGTATTTCTCGTTCTGGTTCGACAATTGCTGCCGGACTTCTTTGTGGTCTCAAAGGAGAAGAAGCAGTCAGATATTCTTTTCTTCTTATGATTGTTTCTGTTGGTGGTGCCACTTTATTAGATGCTTATAAAGTTTATAAAATAGTTAGAGATACTGGTCATCTACCAGAAGATTTGATTCCTTCACATCTTGTTGTCGGAGCACTTACTTCAATGATAGTAGGCTTTTTATCATTGAAGTTTTTGGTATATATCATTAATAAGCAGAAGCTTTCTTATTTTGCTTATTATCTTTTCGCTGTTTCCATCATTTGTATTTCATTAATAGAATTTGCGGGGATGTAATAATGAACACAAAGAAAATTCTCTTGCCTGAAAGCAATTTCAAAGAAAGAAGCAGAACAAGAAAACGTAAGCGTGGAGAAACTACGGAGCTACACAAAAATAGCGAAGGAACATTTACCACACGTTTATCACATTCTAAATGTACTACTTTGATTACCGACCAACGTCAGCGCAATGAAGCAGTTGGTCTGGTAATGGTTGGTTTTAGTGCCTTTTGTTTATCATTAATCCATTATATTAGTCATTCTGGAATTCCAGGTCTAATTAATGGTTCAATGGTTTACTTAGGTGTTGGAGTTTACATTCTCCCAATTTTACTCGGTTTGATGGGGATTCAAAAATTCCTAGATCGACCGTTCCAAAACTTAGGTTGGAGAATTGCAGGCTCTATAGGCACTGTCATTTTCAGTTTGGGCTTATTCTATACTGAAGGTGGTAAAATTGGTGCGTGGACTTATACAGCATTCTCTAATATTTTTGGCTCTATACCAACAAAAATACTCTTTTCTGCTCTTTTATTATCTTCTGCTATTTTTGCATTAGATATACTATATAAAGATGTATTAGGTGCTTTATTAATAGTTGGCAGTCTCTTGTCAAAGCTTATTAAGTTCTGTTGGGAAATAAGCCTCAATCTTATCAGTATGTCTATTGGAGCTGTAAAAACCACGTCTAATTTCTGCGTTGTATCTTATAAAAGAATAACTGAAGCTTTTAAAGAAAAACAAATTGATCCAGAAAGTAATCTTGGTAAATTGCTAGCTTTCAGACCTCATATTGTTCCAGCAGAAGGAAATATCAATGATAACGAAGCGATAGATTCCAATAACGGTTTAAATCAAGTTGAAAGTTCTCTTGAAAATAATGAAATACACAACCAATTAAATAATAACAACTTTGATCAAACTATATCTGATCTTAACAGTAACAATAATTCAACCAAAGCAATTAAAGATGATGAAGAAGAAGCTCAGATAATTCCGTTGCCTAAGCTTTATAATCAAGCTTCAGAAACTGAAGAAAAAGAAGAAAGCCCTGCTCTAAACAGCAATAATTCTTCAGTTCAAATATCAAATATCTCTTCTGAATGCATATTTGTAAATAGTTCTTTTTCTGTGATAGCTGCTAATGTTACACCTGAAAAAGAAGAAGAACCACCCCACCCCACTTCTGATATTGAAATTACAAATAAATCGTTAGAAGAAGAACAGCATAAAGAAATATTGGTTGATTCTGATGAAATAATAGAATCTAATCAGAATAATACAGAAATTGCTTTAGAAGAATCATCAAATCAAAACACAAATGACTCTACAGAAGATAAAGAAGAATCAGTAATTTTATCATCTGAAGAAAATGAGATAAAACTTCCTGAAAAAACATTTGAAGAAAAGGAACAGGTTTACCTGGAAGATAACCGAATAGACCATGAAATAAAACAGGCTGAAAAGGAAGATACTCCAAAGAATATAAATAAGTATGCTCATTGCAAACTCCCACCTTTGGAAATTCTTAAGATTCCTCCTGTTAAAATTTCAAATGCTGACATAGAATCAGAGCTTAGCTATCGTTCTGCTCATCTGTTAAAAACTTTGGGTGAATTTGGTATCAAGGCTACGATTACAGATATTGTTCAAGGACCAGCAGTTTCTAGATTTGAATTAAAACCAGCTCCAGGTGTAAAAGTAAGACAGATTACTTCACTAACTGACGATATAGCACTTTCTTTAGCAGCCCAATCAATAGCTATAGAAGCACCAATACCAGGGAAATCTGCATTAGGTATAATTATTCCGAATTCAAAACCCACTCCAGTTTATTTCTATAATTTACTTAATAACGATGAATTTTTAAGATCTCCAAATCTATTACAGATAGCAGTTGGCGTAACTATTAACGGCACTAATATTTATTACAATCTTGCAGAAATGCCACATTTATTAATAGCAGGTTCAACAGGTTCAGGAAAATCTGTTTGCGTAAATTCTATAATTGCTAGTATACTTTTTAAAGCAAGACCCGACCAAGTAAAATTTATAATGATTGACCCTAAAATGGTTGAACTTTCAGGTTACAATGGAATACCACATCTTATCGCTCCTGTCGTAACAGATCCAGCGAAAGCATCAGGAGCTTTAATGTGGGCTGTTGAAGAAATGGAACGTAGATATGAACTTCTTTCCAGATGTCAGGGAGTAAAAAACATATCTACTTATAATGAAAAACTTGAAGAATTAAGGGAAGAAGTAGATCCAAGCTTCGAACCTATGCCATATATAGTAATTGTTATAGATGAACTTGCTGACCTTATGATGACATGTTCTGCTGAAGTAGAAGGTTCTATTTGCCGTCTGACACAAATGGCAAGAGCTGTTGGAATGCATTTAATCATTGCTACTCAACGCCCTTCCGTAAATGTAATTACAGGTTTAATTAAAGCAAACTTGCCTAGTCGAATAGCATTTTCTGTTTCTAGTCAGGTAGATTCTAAAACAATTCTTGATGCAGCAGGCGCCGAAAAACTCTTAGGTAAAGGCGATATGCTTTTCCTTCCTAAAGGTTTATCTAAGCCAAGAAGACTTCAAGGACCATATGTTTCTGACAATGAATTAAATGACCTGATAAATTTTGTCAAAGCACAAGGCAAGCCTGAATATTTAAATATTGCTGTAGCAAGAGGTAAAGATGGTGAAGATGACGATGATGAGCCAGAAGAAGAAGATTCTGATGTATCATTAATTGATTCAATAAAAAAATATTTACAAAATCAAGAAAAAACTTCAACAAGTATGCTTCAAAGAAAATTCAGAATAGGGTATAATAGAGCAGCAAGAATTATGGATCAGTTAGAAGAGGAAGGAATCGTTAGTCCTTCTGACGGTTCCAAACAGCGTAGAGTTATTAATGGAAGGAGCAATGCTCAGGTATGACCAAGGAAAGATGTCCATTTCTAAGCCAACTAAGAGATGGTAACAGTTCCGGATGCGAATGTGTCCAGGAACAATGTATGTTCTATCGTGCAGAAGAATCTAGATGTGTTTTTATCGAAATAGGTACAGCTTCAAGAGAATACTTAGAATCTCTTAAAAGGATGGCAGAACAGAATGAATTAACTTTAATGAGAGAACGTGCTTCAAGTTTTTCTGATTCAGAAAAAGCCGAACGCGTTCAGCTTTATGTCAGCCAAGCAGGAATAAATAAAAATCAAGGGAATTTTGAAAAAGCACTACTAGATTATAAAAAAGCACTTATTCTCAGTCCTACGAATTCGGACATTCATCGTTCACTTGGTGACATCTATTCTATTCAGGGTATTATGGATGAAGCAATTTCATCATATAGACAGTCTTTAAAGCAGTTCCCTGATGATGGAGAAACCTGGATACGACTTGTATTACAATATAGAGCATTATCTTCCCATTTACCAGATGTTGAAAAGCGTTATTCTGAAATAATAAAGAAAATACAGCAGGACTTGTCTATAGTTAAAGACGAAGCCTCTGTCAAAGCTATTTTAGGGAATGTATATTTAATATTACACTCTACCGATAATGAAAAATTTGAAGATCAGCGTAAAAAAGCTAAGGAATTAATGGAACAAGCCTTGGCAATCAATCCGGCAAACCTTTGGGCTCATCTTGGTTTAAAAGATGTAATGCTATATGATAATAATTACGAAGGTGCTATTGCTCAACTTTTAGAAGGGATGAAAAACATTCCTGACAATTCTCGCCTTAGTTTTGAATTAGGGGAATGTCATCTGATAGCTCATGCCGAACATGCTATGCCAAATGAAGACTGCTTAAATAAAGCAGAAGATAATTACAGAAAACTATTAGAAGAAGACCCAAGCTATGCTCCAGCATATTTCAGACTTGGCTATATTAGTGAACAAAAAGCCTCTTATGATCAAGCAATCGAATATTATAAGCAAGGATTAAATATTAATCCAATAAACCAGTTTGCCCATTTCAGACTTGGTAAAATACATTTAATAATGGGTATGACAGAACTGGCTATTTCCAGATTCAAAGAAGTAATAGAATTATCTAAAAATAGAGTTCACGAAGTTTATCAAGAAGGTTATCGTTTCAACAAACTAAGATTTTTCAAAGAAGCCAGTGCCTTAGAAGCATGGATAGAATTAGGAAAGATTCTTGTAAGACGCAGACAGTATGATGATGCATCTGAAGCATTCCAAAAAGCTCTTACTATTGATAAATCAAGTCCTCTTGCCATTACCAACCAGATTGATCTATATAAAATCAGAACATCAGACAGCAAAGATGTTGATACCCTTTACAGCAAATATATTGAACAGTATAAGAATGCTGCAATGATTGATTTCCAAAATCCAGTTGCTCACTACGCACTTGCATACGCCTGTCAGGTTTTGCCTGCAATTCTTGCTGACAAACAAGAAGAAAGAACTGAAGAAGCACTCAACAGCTATCAGATGGCAATCAATCTTAAACCTGATTTCAAGTGGGCTTATTGGGGTTTGAAAAACTCTTATCTTACAATTATGGAAGATTCTACTCCACTTTACGAACAGGCATTGGAAGCTTGTAAAGTGGTAACAGAATTTGATAGCGATGATCCTCGTGGTTACTTCGAAACAGGTGATGTTTACCACAAAATGGGAGATACACAAAAAGCTATTTCCTACTTTGAAAAAGCTCTTGAAAAAGACAAAACCTATATTCCTGCCTATTTGAATATTGCAGAAATAGAACATGATTCTGGTGACTTAGATGAAACAATCAAACTTTATCAGAAAGTTATAAGAATCAATCCTAACTATGCTCAAGGTTATTATGAATTAGGTAAAGTATATCAGGAAACCAGCGAAACAGAAAAATCACTTTCCAATCTAAGAAAAGCAATTGAATTAGATATGGACTATATTGAAGCACATTTCGCTATAGGCCAGATCTGCTATGAAGAACATCAGGATGAAACTGCGAAAATTCGCTTTGGTAGAGTTATAGAGTTAGATGAAAATAATGCAGAAGCTCATTACTACCTTGGAATGTTAGATCATCGTAATGGAAAATTCAAAGAAGCAGTTGAAGAACTTGAAACAGCTATAAGGCTTGCTAAAAATCCAATAAAGATGAAATTTGATTTAGCTGGTCTCTATGTAAGTGCTAATCAATGGATAGAAGCATCTAAGGTTTTAGAAAACATTTTAGAATATTCACCAGACTATATTGACGCTATGCTTAGATATGCCTATGTTCTTGAAAATCTATCTCAATTGAATGAAGCAGAATCTGAATATTCTAAGGTATTAGACATTGCCCCACAAAATCTCACAGCACACGAAAGTTTGGCAAGACTATATGAAACAACAGATCAGATTTACAAAGCTGAAGATGAATATCTAAAAGTTGTTGAACTCAAGCCGAACCATGTAGATGCTTTAATGTCCTTGGCCAAGATTTATCTAATAAGAGATTTACGTGAAAAAGCTCTTGAAGCACTTAATTCTGCTATAGAAATTAAGCCTGATATATTTGAAGCCCATCTTGAACTTGCAAGAATATACAATAGTCGAAATCAGTTTGAAGCTGCTGTAGAATCCTACCTCAAAGCTGTAAATATCAGACCTAGTGCTCCACAAGCCCATTTGGAACTTGCAGATGTTTATATGAGTCTTGAAAAGACAGATAAAGCTATTGAAGAATTCAGTAAAGCACTTGAAATCGATCCTTCATTGTCTGATGCTTTAGCTAGTCTCGGTGATCTCTATAATCTCAAAGAAAACTACGAACAGGCTGGTAACTGCTATCGCCGCTTAGTAGAAATTGATCCAAATAATCATTCTGCCAGATTCAAACTTGCAGAAACCTACTATCATCTTGGTCAGCTTGAAAAAGCTCTTGATGAATATCTTAAAGTCACTGAAATCAACGATGAAAGAACTGACGCTCTTATCAGACTTGGTAAGATTTATTCATCCTTGGAAAAATGGGAAGATTCTGCAAAATTCTATGCGAAAGTTCTTGAAATTGATCCAGGCAATTCCATTATTCATTTTGAACTTGGTAAAGCCTACGACCATCTTAACAGACTTTCTGACGCTTTACATCAGTATGAATATGCTCTTGAAGCAGAACCAAACTCAGAAGAAATCGTTACACAGATTGGTCTAATACATAGCAAACAGGGTAATGTAGATAAAGCTATTGATTACTTCAGCAAAGCAATTCAACTTACTGATACTAATCCTATACCTCACAAAGAACTTGCTATGGCTTATATTAATAAAGGACGAGTAGATAAAGCAATAGTGGAATTCAAACAGGCTTTGTCTCTTGAACCTAATAATGTATCTGTAAATATAGAATTAGCTAAAGCCTATACAAGTCAAGGAATTATGGACGAAGCTGTAGAATCTTATAAGAAAGTAATTACCTTAGATCCTAGAAATACTTCTGCCCACTTTGAACTTGGTATTATTTACTCTACTCAAGGAATTATAGATAACGCAATTTCTGAATTCAGAATAGTAATAGGTCTTGCTCCTGATCACCGACGTGCACACATAGAACTGGCCCGTCATTTAAGAGATTCAGAACAAACAGAAGAAGCTATAGAAGAATACAAAAAATCAATACAACTTGATCCTGACAGTGCAATCATATATTACGAATTGGGAGATATTTATTACAATAGAGGAGATTATAATAATGCTCAACCCATGTTCGAAAAAGCTCTTGAATTACAAAGTGATTATGTGGACGCTTATCAAAAGCTTGGTATGATTTACTCAGCCAATGAAAATTGGCAGCAGGCAAAAGAATTCTTTGAAAAATCAATAGAAATGGAAGCTGAAAGCTATGATATTTACAAAGAATTAGGAGAAGTTTGCGAAAAACTTGAAGACAGAGAAAACGCTGTAAAAGCATTCGAAAAAGCATTGGATTTCAGACCAGGTGATTTGAATATTATTTACCGACTTGGTGCACAATATAAAAATGCTTCTAGTTATGACAAAATGATTCAGCTTTATTCTAAAGCGGTTAAAGCTGCACCAAAAAATGCTCTTTTCTTCTATGAACTTGGTGAAGCCTATGAAGGTAATTCTCAAGTAGATCAAGCTATTGAAAATTACGAACGTGCACTATCGTTAAATGAAAACTTATTAGAATGTATTTATTCTCTTGGTAATCTATTCTGGGAAAAACAGAATTACGATAAAATGGTCAGACTTTACAAGAAAGCTGTAATGCGTTATCCTACTAATAGCAAAGCTCATTTTGAGTTAGGAAAAGCCTACTACAAGATGTTGCGTGTGGGTGATGCCATAGATGAATTTAAAAAAGTAATTAATCTTGATTCTAACCATAAAGAAGTTTATTATGAATTAGGCAAACTTTATGTAGATAATGGAATGCACCAAGATGCTGTGGGTATTCTTGAAAAAGCAGTTAAGATTACTCCAGACAATGGTGAAGCTCACTTCTTACTGGCTAAAGCTTATGAAGGCATCAATATGAAAGACAAAGCTACTGAAGCTTTCAAGAATGCACAAGGCCAGATGGAAGAAAATTATGAAGTATTGCTTAATGTTGGTCAAGACTACTTTGAACATGGAAATTATGAAGAAGCTCTTAAAGAACTCTCTAAAGCTTCCGAATTTCCAGAAGCTACTTCTATGGTATATTTCTTACTTGGCAAGACTTATAAAGCTCTTGGCATGAAAGAAGAATATGCTCAAGCTATGGAAAAAGCTGACCAGTTAATGGCTAACGAAGAAGATTTATAATAAATTTAGAGATGAAATTAGGAGACAGGTGAATGATTAACCGCTGGGAAATCCTTTTGGAAAAAGGGCAGGCTTATTTGGAGCTGCAAAATTATGAAAAGGCCAGCGCTGCCTTACAAAAAGCACTGACAGAGAAACCAGACCATGCGCCGATATTGAAACTTCTTGCTGAATGTAATATCCAAAGTGGTAAAAAGAAAGAAGCTATCGAAGTTTTAGAGAAAATGGTTAAACTTTCACCTACCGACTTTGACACAATGCAAATGTTGGGTGATTTGTTGATCAAAGAAGGCAAAACAGAAAAAGGGATACTTATTCTAACTCGAGCAGCAGCCTTAAAGCCTAAAGACAAAGAACTCCAATATAATCTCGGATTAATGAATCTTCACAACGGAAAAGAAAAAGAAGCGGAAAAATGCTTCCAAGCTGCAATAAGAATTGATTCTTCTTACTCCCCTGCTATAATAGAAATGGCAAGACTTCGAATTAACTCCGGGGAAATAGATAATGCTATTCAAATGTTTCAGAGAGCAGTAGAAATAGACTCTGAAAATGCAAAACTTCATATAGAACTAGCTGAAGCTTACGAATTGAATGGTCAATATGATGATTCCATGATGGAATACAAAAAAGCAGAATATTTGAATCCAGACGATTCTTCTATTCACTTCAAATTGGCAAAAGACTTAGAATCTAAGGGCAAATTCGAAGAAGCACTTGAAAAATATCAATCTATTAAAGAAATAGACAAAGACAATATAGAATTATATTATCGTTGTGCCAAAATATATCAGCGTCTACAAATGGTTGAAGAAGCCCAGAAAGAGTTTGAAGAAATTGCTAAGTTGAAGCCTGATTGGCTAGAAATCAGATATGAATTAGCAACTCTCTATGGAGAACAAGGGCAATATGAACAACAATTAAAAGAATATGAAGCAATTGCCCAGTATGATACTTCATCACCAGAAATAATGGAAAATCTTGCCGCCTCCTATGCTGCAAATGGACAACTAGACAAATCAATAGACTTTTATAAAAAGACTCTTGAAGCTGATCCTGAAAATTATGAAATTCTGGAAAGAATTTATGAAGTTGTTGAAGCTGGTGGTAATCCATCATTATGTTTGGACAATTTAGTAACATTGTTTGAAATTCGACCTGATGATGCAGAATTAGCTCTTCTTATAGCCAGAACCTATAGAGAAAATTCAATGGTTGATGAAGCTAATTCCTATTACATGAAAGTTCTGGAATTGAATCCCAACAGAACTGATATAAAAGGCGAACTCAGGCTTATCTATCGTAGCAAAGGCATGGTCAATGAAGAAATTGACGCTATTAACAACTTGCTCGAACTTGAACCTGAAAATAAAGAACTTTTGAATGATTTGCAAGAATTACAAATTAAAGCAGGGAAAGACCTGGATGCAATCAATACACTCAATAGACTTTGCCAGATTGAACCAAATGTTGAGTTCTACTTAAAGATAGGTACTATCTATAATAAGCTTGGTTTTATTACAGAAGCTATGGCAGCACTCCAGCAGGCTCTTAATATAGATCCTAACGATTCAAGACCTCATCTTATGCTTGCAGATATTTACAAATCTCGTGGCATGAATGATGAAGCTATTGAATCTTACCAAATAATATTGAATAACAATCCAGATGACTTAAAGGCAAATCTAGCTCTAAGTGATTTATATAAAGCTCTAGGAAAAACTCAGGAACAAATAGAAGCTCTTAAGCAATCTGTTTCTCTCGGAGCAAAAGATTCAAGACTTTATTTTGAACTTGGAAGTCTTCTACTTCAAGACGGTTCTACCGAAGAAGGTCTGCAAATACTTGCTCAAGCCAAAGAGTTATCTGACAATTCTCCAGAAGTAAGAAACAAGCTTATAGATATATATCTTCTTAATAATTGCTTACAGGAAGCCCTCAACGAACTTGAAGAACTTCGTCAAACAGAACCGGAAAACATCGAAGTTTATCTTAAAATTTCAAGAATTTATAAAAGTCAGCAAATGTATGATGAAGCTCTGGAAATTCTTGCTCAAGCCAGAGTTGTTGCTCCACAGAATTCTGAAATTACCATAGAAATTGCAAAACTCTATAGAGATACAGGCGATTATCAACAAGTTATTCAGTTACTTCTTGATGCAAGACAAAGTCAGCCTAACACAGATGAAATCAGTACTCTTATTTCAGAAGCTTATGCAAAATCTGGCGATCAAGAAATGGCTATTATGGAATTAACTTCCATAATAAAGAAAAACCCCAACAATCATTCTGCAAAAGTTCAATTAGGAAAAGTTTACGCTATCAGCAACATGATAGACCAGGCAACTATGACATTCAAGGGTGTTATAGCCGATGACCCGAACAATACAGACGCCCATGTAGAATTAGGTAAAATCTTTGTTAGTATGGGCAAATCCTACAATGACGATTCTATGATTGAAGCAGGTTTAACAGAAATAAGAACAGCAATTGAATTAGATCAAAATCATGTTCAAGCTCATTTTGAACTTGGTGTAGCTTACTACAACATGGAAAAATTTGATTTTGCTCTTCAGGAATTCGTCAAAGTATTAGATTTGGAACCACTTCATGTAGAAGCCAAAGAATACCATAGTAAGTTAGTGGGTATAAAAACAGACGAACAAGCTAATGAAGGCATTAAGCAAGCAAGAGTATATTCCGAAAGAGGAATGTCTAAAAATGCTATTACAGAATATGAAAATGTTATCAAACTTCAGCCCAATAATCAGTTAGCATGGTTTGAACTTGGAACATTACAACTAAGTCTTGAAAACTATAACGCAGCTATTGAAGCTTTACAGAAATCAAAAGAAATTAATCCAGAAGATTTTGACACTTATGTTACTCTTGCTCAGGCTTATCTTAAAATTAATCAACCCGATGAAGCCTCTATTGAATTGCAGGAATTGCTTGGAATTTGTCCTGACCATTATACCGGCCTATTAATGTTAGGTCAGATATTCCAGGAAAAAGGCTGGATAGATGAAGCAATAGAAAAATACCAGGCTGCACATGAAGTAATAGATACTGAAGTTGAACCTGTCCTTCAATTAGGTATTATGTGCAGAGATAAAGGTGATGTTGAAAATGCTAAGATATGGTTCCAAAAAGTAATTGATTTAGATCCAGCTAGAACCGAAGCTACGGACTTTTTTGCAAATCTTTCTGAATCTGAAAGAAATGCAGAAATTAACGAAGCTTTCAATAATGCTGTTGAAGCTGAAAAAGCTGGAAATATCGATACTGCTATCATGTATTATGATAGTATCATTGATATAGACAACCACAATCTTGAAGCAAGATATAAACTAGGCAGCCTATATGAATCATTAAGCAAATTTGATGAAGCTGCTTTCGAATATGAACAAGCATTAAATAATGACCCGAACGGTAAATACAAAGAACTTCCATTGAAATTAGGTAAATTGCATATTAGAAAGGGCAAGATAGTAGAAGCTGTTGAACTTATGAGACAGGCAAAAGTCTACTTCCCTGACAATATAGACATACGTATTGACTTTATCACTCAGTTGAAATTCAAACAACTCAATGGATTCTGTTCTAAGGAAGAACTTGAAGATACTAATACAGAAATAAGAAATTCAACAGCAAACTCTGCTAATTTCTGTGATTGGATGGAATTAGGCTTATTCTTATCTAAAGGTTTGGACAAATCTATAGATGAAGAAACAGCAATATCTCAAGCTATTGAATGTTTTGAAAAAGTTCTGCAATTAGACCAGGAAAATACCTATGCTATGATAGAATTAGCCAAAGTTTATCATAGAAAGCTTATGTTGCCTGAAGTTGAAAATATTTACAAAAAGGTTCTCGAACGAGATCCAGATAATGTATATGTTCATTCAAAACTTGCTGATTTGTATCAATCCACTCAAAGGTATCAGGAATCTATATCTGAACTTCGCCAGCTTCTTGAATTAGATCCTAGCAACGGTGATTATTACATTAAGATTATTGATACAAGCAAAGAAATGCTTTCTAAAGCACAAGATAGAGAGCATCAGCTTAGTGTTATTCTTAGAGATTTTCAAACAAAAGTCGACACAGATCCGCAAGATCCAATGGCTCACTTTGCTTTGGGTTATGCATATCTTTCTCTTGGAACTGGTTTTACACCAACAGAAGAAGAACAAGAAAAAGCTATCGATCAGTTCAAGATTGCAGACATGCTTGGAAAGAATACTCTGTTATGGCCATTATGGGGTCTTAAATTTGTTTATAGCAAACAGTCAATAAGTGGTAAACACATGTATGACGAAGCTATAGCAATTTGTAGAAAAGCACTGAAAATTGATGAAAACAATGCTAGAGCCCACTATGAACTTGGAGAAGCCTATAACGAAAATTACGATGTCAATATGAAAAATGAAGCTATGCAGGAATATAGAAAAGCGATACAGCTTAACCCCAATTACATTGAAGCTCATTTCAGATTGGCAAGTATATACAGAGTAAAGAATATGTTCGATCGTGCAAGCGAAGAATACAATAAGGTTATAGAACTTGATCCAAACGGACCTTTAGCAAAAGATGCTCAACGTTCTATCATACATATAGAACGCTCTAAAGGAGACTAATATATAATTAGGAATTAGGAGTGAGGAAAGAGGAATTAAAGCCAGAAAAAGCTTGTTATTAATAACCTCATCCTCAGAAGGCTTGGCATTACATAAAAAGCTCCCCTTTTAAGGGGAGATGTTGAGCAAAGTGAAACATAAGGCACAGGAGGTGCCTATGCAAGCGAGCTAAAAGATGTCAGCGAGTCGAAAAGAGGTTTTTATATAAATCATATATAAATAATTAAAAGCCATGAAATTTCATATAATATCGTTAGGTTGTTCAAAAAATACTTCAGATTCTGAACATTTAGCGAATCAATTTACAGCAACTGGCTGGGAATGGGTTGATAAACCAGAAAAATCTGACTTAATTCTTATAAATACCTGTGGTTTCATCAACGATGCTAAAGAAGAATCATTACGAAACATTATGGAAGCTATTTCCATAAAAAAGAAAAATCCAAGCATAAAACTAGTAGTTTTTGGTTGCTTAATAAAGAGATACCACAAAGAAATACAGGAACAGATTCCTGAAATAGATTATCTATTTGATTTTCTTACCCCAAAAGAAGTTTCAAAGTTATGTAAATTAGCGGGTAAAAGCTATAAAGAACCTGATTATTCCAAGAGTAACAGATTTTTTAATCCAAAACATATAGGAATATTAAAAATAGGTGAAGGCTGCAATAATAGATGCGCATATTGTGCAATACCCTATATAAGAGGATCTTATTATTCTTTTAAAGAAGAAGATATATTACAAGATTGTGAAAATCTTGTAAAAACCGGAGCAAAAGAAATATCTGTTGTAGCTCAGGATATTACGAGATATGGCACTGATAAAGGTGGAGTTTGCCAACTTCCTTTATTGCTTAAAAATATATCTAGAATAAAAGGTGTTGAATGGATTAGACTTCATTATATGCATCCTAGAGGTCTAACAACAAAACTTATCGATGAGATTTTTACAATAAATAAAGTCCTCCCCTATTTCGATATTCCTTTTCAACATATTTCTGCAAAGCTTATAAAGTCTATGAATCGTCATACAACACCAGAGCACATGATAAGTCTGATTAAGCATATTCGTTCAAATTACCCGAAAGGAATTATCAGAACAACCTTTATCGTAGGTTTTCCTGGTGAACAAAAACGTGATTTTGACAAACTAATAGATTTTATAGAAGAATATCCATTAGACAGAATAGGTGCTTTTATGTATTCACCTGAAGAAAACACTGCTGCTTTTTCTATGACACCTAAAGTCAGAGAATCTACCAAACAAGCACGGTTAGATCAGTTGATGACTCTTCAGCAACTTATAATTGAAGAAAGAAATAAAAAACTTATTGGGAATAAAATTGATGTTATAATTGATGAAATATCAAAAAATGGAGAAGCTATTGGCAGAACCATTTATGATGCCTACGAAGTAGATAACATTACTACAATAAAAAATGCAAAGGGATTTAAGCCAGGCGACATAGTTAAAGTTAAAATAACGGATGCTGATGCCTACGACTTTAAAGCAGAAATACAGAAATGAATCTAGCAACTAAATTGACCATAGCGAGAGTAATCGCAATACCCATATTTATGATTGCTTTTCTGTGGAAAGCTCCTAATGAATCTTTAATAACTGATTGGGGCAAAATCATAGCAACACTAGTTTTTATAATTGCCGCTATTACTGATTATTATGATGGTTATCTTGCCAGGCGCTATAATATGGTTACAACTTTTGGTAAATTTATTGATCCAATTGCGGACAAATTATTAGTGTCTGCTGCGCTTGTTATAATGGTTGCTTATCAGCCAATAACCTATACTTCCGCATGGATTGCAGTTATTATTATTGCAAGGGAATTTGCTGTTACAGGTCTAAGACTAATATGTGCAGAACAAGGAATTGTAATTGCTGCTTCCAAAGCAGGTAAATTCAAAACTGTTACTCAACTAACAGCTATTATTACTACTTTATGCTTTATTTCTATACGAATAGTTCTTGAAACACAAAATCTAACAGATTATCTTACTCCATTTAAAGCTTATTACGGCTATGTAATATATGCTCTTATGACTATTGCCGCAATAGCAACAATTTATTCAGGTTATGATTACTTCATTAAAAACAAATCCTTCCTGGAAAAATAGACCAGAAGCTAAAAGACTAATCAGACTTCTAGGATCTTGCTGTTATCTTGGATATATAAAAAAATATCCAGGAACTTTTGGCAGTCTTCCTGGAATAGTATTCTTTCTAATAACTAAAAATTTAAACTTTTGGCTGCAAGGTTCTATATTAATTCTCTTCATTTTGTTTGCTATATTTATTTCTGAAGCCATGGAAGATATAGAAGAAACAAGAGATCCTATAGAAATAGTTATTGATGAAGCTGCAGGAATGTGGGTTGCTTTATTTGGTCTTTGGGATATTAACCTAACTCTTATAATATTAGCATTTTTATTATTTAGACTATTAGATTTCTTTAAACCTTTCCCCATCTCTATTTTTCAAACTTTTAGAGGTGGAAAAGGAATCGTTGCTGATGATGTAGCTGTCGGTATGGTAACAAATTTAATAATTCGTTTCTTACTAATTAAAAGTTTTTTTTAAATGCCATTTTTTTACATTAATACTTGATTGTGCACGGTATACACCAAACAAAAAAGTTATTTAATTCACAAAGTTAAAAAAAAATAAATTTACTATTGCAAAGAAATAATTACCTGTACTATACTAAAACCTGTGCATAATATTATGGCAAAATGCGTTATAAAAACCGCATAAATAGCCAATTTTAATCCAACAGGTAAGGAATTAATATTTTAAATGGCAACAGCAACAAGTGGTAGTGCAATTAGAAGTGCCGTGCCCCTTTCTATGCTTTTTAAGAATCAAGATATCATCTTTGCCTTTGGTGTAGTAACCATAGTATTAGCTCTTATTATTCCCCTACCCTCTTTCTTATTAGATGTGTTATTGACATTAAATATTGCAATTTCATTAACTATATTATTAGTTGCAATTTTTAATCATGATGCACTACAATTTTCTGTATTTCCAAGTATATTGCTTGTTACAACTCTTTTTAGACTTGCATTAAATGTCAGCACTACTCGTATTATATTATCAGGACAAGGCCAAACAATGCATCTTATCAGATCTTTTGGTAATTTCGTTGTTGGTGGCAACTATGTTGTTGGTTTTGTTGTATTTTTAATACTAGTCTTAATACAATTCCTTGTTATTACAAAAGGTGCAGAACGTGTAGCTGAAGTCCAGGCAAGATTTACTCTAGACGCTATGCCTATTAAAGGTATGGCAATTGATGCCGACTTAAACGCTGGTGCAATAGATCAGGATGAAGCTACAAGAAGACGATTAAACCTTTCCAGAGAAGCTGATTTTTTCGGTGCAATGGATGGTGCTAGTAAATTCGTTAAAAATGACTCTATAGCCGGCATAATAATTACTGTTATTAATTTAATAGGTGGGATATTAATAGGAATTATTTCTCGTAATGAATCCGCTGCCGATGCACTAGCTGCTTATGCACTATATACAGTAGGTGATGGTCTTTGTTCTCAAATACCTAGTTTGCTTATATCTACTGCAACTGGTATTGTAGTAACACGTTCCAGATCTGATTCTAGTATGGGCGAAGAAGTAACTACACAGTTGTTCTCTAAAACAAAAATACTTGGTATTACTTCTGGTTCTCTACTATTTCTAGCTTTAATTCCAGGTTTACCTAAGCCAAGTTTCATACTCTTAGCCATAATATTCGGAGTTTTAGCTTACATAAATAAGAAAAGTGATGATGAAGCTGAATTAAAACAACAAGAAACCAAAGAAGCAGAAAAGAAAGCAGAAGCTGCTAATAATGGTCCGGAAGATGTTTCTTCTCTTCTTACTGTAGATCAACTTGAATTAGAAATTGGTTATAATTTAATTCCTCTTTGCGACACTAACCAAGGTGGCGATTTATTAAACAGAATTGCACTTATCAGACGCCAGATTGCCATGGATTTAGGTCTTATTGTTCCTGCAATCAGAATTAGAGATAACATTCAATTAAATCAAAATGAATATGTATTTAAAATAAAAGGCAGTGAATATGCCTCTTATGAAATAATGCCAGACAATTATTTAGCAATGATAACAGAACCAGTTGCAAATAAAATAAATGGAATCGAAGTTCAAGAACCAGCCTTTGGTATGCCTGCAATTTGGATACCTGCTTCAATGAGAGACAAAGCTGAAATGTCAGGGTATACGGTTGTTGATCCGTGCACTGTAATAGCTACACATCTTACCGAAATCATACGTAAAAATGCTGACGAAATCCTTGGTCGCCAAGAAGTTCAACAGTTACTTGACAGTATTAAAAAGACCAATCCGTTGCTTCATGATGAAGTTATTCCTAATATAATAAGTCAATCCGTTTTACTTAAAATTCTACAGAATTTGCTTAGAGAAGGCGTTACTATAAAATATATTGGAAGTATATTAGAAGCTTTAGCTGATTGCAGAGGTATAAACGACCTTGACACTCTAACAGAAGTTGCTAGACAAGGACTTTCTAGACATATAGTCAAACCTTTACTCGGCTCGGACGGAGTATTGCGTGTTCTTTCTCTAGAACCTCAGCTTGAACAAAGCCTGGCTAATGCACTTCAAAAAGTTGATGGACAAGTTACACTTGCTATCGATCCAAATTCAGCATCAAAACTGCTTGAAAGAATAAGACTTAAAATTGAAGAAGTAATAAACGAAGGCTTTACGCCAATAATTCTTTGTAATTCTGCACTTCGACTTAGCATTAAGCGATTAACAGAACGAATGGCTCCAAAACTTAATGTTCTAGCTTATAATGAAATTCCAAATTCTATTAAGTTAGAATCAATAGGTTTAATATCTTTAAAGGGGAAATAATAAATGAAAGATCAAGCAACCTCTTTAAGAGCATTAAAAGCTAATTTTGATAGAATGGTTATAAAACCTAAAATCGAAACAGCTGATGATTTCTTGGAAAAAATGAAAGGAGTTTCACCTTTAAAAGCTTATATACTGGTTTATCCTGACTATTTAAAGACCGAATTTCCTGAAATAGACGACTGGTTGTCTAAAATAGACAATACTTCTCAAACCTATCTTTGGGACCAGGCAGGATTAATTAGTAATAAGATACTTACTTCAAAACCTTCTGAATCTTTGTCTTTTCATGTATTATCAAAGCAGATGGCTATGCTGGACATGATAAGCAAAAATGATTCAGAACGTTATGAATTTTTAAGAAATTTATCAAACACTCTTGACAAACAAACAAAAATATGGGTTACCGTAAAAGCGAGTGAAATTTCATATTATACTTATTTATTCAATGCCTCAAATCTTCTTTACATCATGCTTCCAGACATTGAAGACAGTATTTTAAAGGGTTATGAAATTGTTAAAACAATTTATAATTTGAAAATAGCAACGCCTATTCATCTTTTGGAATTTTCTTCAAAACCCTTTTTATCAGAAGATTTCCTGTGCAATAGAATAAAAAATGTTGCAAAAAAATTTTTAGGTATTGACCTTTATAATGGAGGAGTGGTACTCTCTAACTGTAGATACATCCCCCCAGTTAATGAAGGCAATCTAAACAGTATAAAAAATCAAACAGGCTCGTCCTGTTGTGATTTTATGTACTCTTTCAGTGAAAATATCATTAACTTACCATTAGGAACATATTAAAATGACCGAACCAGTAATGAAATCTATTGAAGCCATTATAGCTGAAACCAAACAGGAAATTCAGCCATATGTTTTCAAAAGACTTGAAGCAAGAACTCCAAGAAAAGCAGGAGAAAAAATTGCTCGAACTATTACTGTAACATCAGGAAAAGGCGGCGTTGGGAAAACAAGCTTAGTAGCTAATTTAGCAATTTGCCTTGCTCAAGCTGGTCAAAGAGTTATTATCCTTGATGCAGACCTTGGTTTAGCTAATATAGATGTTGTATTTGGCATCAGACCTCGCTATAATCTCATGGATGTTATTAATGGCGACATGGATATAGACAAAATAATGGTATCTGGTCCTTATGGTATACAAATAATAGCTGGTGGTTCTGGCGTTATGGAATTAGCTGATTTAGAAAATGATAAAGCAGAACGCCTTTTTAAACAGCTACATTTTTTAGAAGATAAAACAGATTTCTTATTAATTGATACAGGCGCAGGCATCAGCAAAAGTGTCATATCTTTTTGTCAAGCTGCAGATCAAGTAATTGTTATTAGCACTACGGAGCCAACTTCTTTAGTAGATGCTTTTGGAATAATAAAAGTTTTAAGCAATAAAAGACCTGATTCTTACGTATATGCTTTAGTCAATAAAGTTGAAAATAATAAAGAAGGAGAACAAATCTTTAGAAGACTATCCAACGTAGCTAAGGAATATTTAAATAATTTTGAGGTGCATTACTTAGGCTGTCTAAAACAAGACCGCAATATGCACATAGCGGTAAGGCAACAAACGCCGCTGATGATGTTTTCACCAATGTCAACGGCGGCAGTAGAAATAAGAAAAATTGTTTCAGAGTCGTTTTACGAGTTACCAGAACAATTACAAAATAAAGATAGTAATAACGAAGGTTTTTTCAAAAGGCTAGCAAAAATATTTAAAGGAGGAAAAAATAACGAATGACCGATTTATACGAAACCATCGTTGCTGAAACTCCTTTCGAAGCAAATATTATTGCAGAAGAACGATATGGTAAAAACTACGAAGTAGTTAAAACAGATACCGTAAAAGAAAAGACCTTTTGGGGTTATAAAGAAATGGTTAGAATTACTGTAAGACCATTTATTAACCACTTTAACAGTCATATGAATCAAAATAATTATTCTTTACAAAACCATTCAACTCCTAACCAACTAGATTCATTAAGTCATTATTCAGATAATAATAGCTTAAAAGAAACTCAAAGTTCTTATGAACCACGACAGGTTTCTGTTCCAATAAATGTTGCCAAAAATAATTATAGAAAAGCACAATCAAAGTTACGTATGTCCATTGATGGAATCCATGATATTCAGGAAGAAAACGTAGAAACAAAATCAGAAAAAATAACAAACAATAAAGATTATTCTGAACTAAGAGATGATTTGTTAGAAAGTATTAACGAATTAAGAAATGGTCGCAAAAAAGATAGAACCATAGCCGGGGAAATAAAAAACAATAGCATAACATCTAGAAAACTTGAAGAACTTCAAGAAAAAATAGAACTACTCACAGCTACGGTTTCAAAAATGGCTCAAAATTCCAACAACTTTCTCAAAGAGAATCAATTACCCCAGGGACTTTACGACGTAGAAAAAGAATTACAAGATATAGAAACGCCCCAGGAAATAATAAAAGAACTATTCAGAGATTTAAGATTAAATTGCGATAAAGAAACTTTATGCAAATCAAAAGACACCTATAATGCAATACATAGTTTAATAAAAAATAAACTTTCAATCTCTTCTGAATTTGAAATAAAAAAGAGTTCGGCACCGCAGGTAATAGTTTTAATGGGTCCAACAGGTGTTGGAAAGACAACAACTATAGCAAAACTAGCAGCTAAGTTTTGTTTCAACACTGAAAAACCTATAAAAGCATGTTTTTTAAATATAGACTTCTATAAATTAGGTGCAAAAGATCAATTACAAAAATATGCTGATATATTCCAGATTCCACTAGAAGATATTAGTTCTATAGCTAGTTTAGATTACTTCTTAAACAAACACAAAGATGATGATTTGATTATTGTTGATACAGCAGGCAGAAGTCAATATGCACACGAAGATCTTGAAGAATTAAAAGCCTATGTAAGCAGAATTCCAAATGCAACAAAATATTTAACCGTTTCTTCAACATCTAAATACAGTGATTTAAAAGAAATAGTTGCCAGCTTTGGACGCATAGGTTTTGACCATATTATTTTAACAAAAACAGACGAAACCAAAACTATAGGTCCTGCCGTAGGAATGCTTCTAAAGTCTAATAAGTCACTGGCCTATATAACTCATGGACAGGCAGTTCCAGAAGACTACAGAATTGCAGACTTCGATTTTTTTGAAGAAAAAATATTTCATTCTTTACAAAACTTCAATAATCATAGACAAGTTTTATAAGAAAAAACAAATATTTTCCTTTTTACTCCATTTTGGGGTATAATTTGTAATCTGAAAAATGAAGTTATTAATTAAATAAACTTTAGCCGAGGCAATTGATGGATATTGATCTATCCCAATATATGGGGATGTATATCGACGGTTCCAAAGAGAATCTCGATTTAATGGATAAATACCTACTGGCTTTAGAACAAGATCCGAGTAATCTTGAAGCAGTTGGAGAAATATTTAGAGCAGCTCATACTCTTAAAGGGATGTCTGCAACTATGGGTTTTGAAAAAGTAGCTCATCTGACCCATGTTATGGAAAACATCCTGGATAAACTTCGAAACCATCAATTAGATGTTACACCTCCAATTATAGATTTGGTTTTTGAAACTTTTGATGTTTTAAGAGTTTTAATTAATGACAGTATAGAATCTACAGATTCAGGAGTAGATCTGGATGGTATTGTTGCGAAACTAAACGCAGCAGCAAATGGGCAGGCTCCTAGTGCAAAAGTTGAAGCCGCTCCTGCTCAAGCCCAAGCAACTTCCGCTTCATCTCAAGCTAGTAGTTCTAATAGCGGTGCAGATTCTGCAAAAGCTGCAGAATTAGCTGATATAACAATAAACGAATTTGAAAATCAGGTTCTTCTAGAAGCTGCAAATAACAATCAAAATATATTATTAATAAAAGTAACTTTAGTTCCAGACTGTCTGTTGAAAGCACCGAGAGCTTTTATGGTTACTAGAGGTTTAGAAGAGCTAAGTTTTGATACTATTAAATCAGTTCCAGACACAAAAGATATTGAAGAAGAAAAATTTGATTTATCTTTTAAGATGGTCGTGATAGGTCCAAAAACAGAAGCAGATGCCAGAGATGCTATAGAAGGCATTTCCGAAATAGAATCTGTTTTAATCATAAAGCTGTCTCCAAATGATTTTAAAATACAGTCTAGTATGGTTCAAGCACCTGCCCCTGCCCCTCGTCCAACCCCTGCACCTCCACCACCTCCCACACCGCCTGTTGCCACACCAGTAGCAACACCAGTGATGCCCAGTGCTCCAGTCGTGCAGCCTGCGATGCCAACTACTCCTCCGCCTACACCGCCTGTTGTACCTCCTGCAGCTCCACCACCTCCTAACAAACCAGCTCCTCCAAAGCCAGCAGCTAAAGGTGGTGCTGAAAAGCATGCTACTCAAACAGTTCGTGTCGATATGCGTCGTCTTGACGAACTCATGAATCTTGCTGGGGAACTCGTTATCAACAGAACACGTTTATTTGAAATAGGTGGCAAGCATAAGTTAAAAGATCTTAATGAAGCTCTGACACGCGTTTCTCAGATAAGTACCTCATTGCAAAGTGTTGTTATGCAGGTTCGAATGGTTCCTGTAGAACAGCTTTTTGAAAGATTTCCAAGAATGGTGCGCGACCTTTCCAAAAAGCTTAATAAGAAAATAAATCTTGTGGTTGAAGGTAAGGAAACCGAAATGGATAGAACGGTTATAGATGAAATCGGAGATCCAATGGTTCACCTAATAAGAAACTCCATAGACCACGGGATTGAGTTGCCTGAAGAACGTATTGCAAAAGGCAAACCAGAAGTTGGAACCATAACTCTAATAGCTCGTCATGAAGGTAACAATGTATTAATAGAAGTTAAGGATGATGGCAAAGGCGTTGACCCAACAGTCGTAGGAAGAAAAGCTGTAGAAAAAGGCATGTTTACTCAGGAACAAATTAATAAAATGAGTCCTGAAGACATTCAGAAAATCATTTACCTGCCAGGTTTTTCTACTGCAGCCACAGTAAGTGATATTTCTGGTCGTGGTGTTGGGATGGATGCTGTTAAAGCAAAACTTGAAGACCTTAATGGAGTATTAGAGCTAGAATCAAAAGTCAACGAAGGATCAAAAGTAACAATCAAATTACCTTTGACATTGGCAATTTTGCAAGCTCTAATGGTAAGAATCGGCAAAGAAATATTTGCTATTCCTTTGGGTTCTGTTCAAGAAACAATGGATATAACAAAATCTGACATTAATATAGTTCAGCATCAAGAAGTTACTTTATTACGTGGTGATGTACTTCCAATCATAAGGTTAAGAAACATTTTAAATGTTCCGACTACGGAAGAAGAAAAAAAAGCTTTAGATGCCAAAGAAGATGAAATATCAATAGTTGTATGTTCTTCAGGGGAAAAACGAGCAGGTTTTATGGTAGATGAACTACAGGGACAACAAGAAATAGTTATTAAGTCTCTTGGAAACCTGCTTAGCGGAATTCCAGGAATAATGGGTGCAACAATGCGTGGTGACGGTGACGTTGCATTGATTCTTGATATACCTGCTTTCTTCCAAAAAGGGCAGTCAATGTAGCAAGTATGATGAATCTAAATAAGGAGTATTAGCTTTGGAAATAGATCTTTCTGAATATATGGGAGCCTACATTGACGGTGCCCGTGAAAATCTAGATTTGATGGACAAAAGACTGCTAGAATTAGAGCAGAATCCTTCAAACACAGAAGCTGTAGGTGAAATATTCAGAGCCGCTCATACTCTTAAAGGAATGTCGGCTACAATGGGCTTTGAAAAAATAGCCCATCTCACCCATGAAATGGAAAACCTTCTCGACAAACTGAGAAACAATCAGTTAGCCGTTACTCCTCCTGTTATTGATTTAATATTTGAAACTTTTGATATTTTAAGAACCTTAGTTGATGACAGTATAAACCAAACAGAATCAACTATAGATTTGGGTGAAATATCAGCAAAACTTGGAGCAATGGCTAATGGAACAGCTCCATCTCAAACTGCTTCTCAACCAGCAGTTAGTAATACTCCAGCATCATCTCAACAGTATTCAAGTAACAATGTTGCAAAATCTAATAATACTGATATTTCAGAATTTGGTCTTTCAGAATTAGAGCTATCTAGCTTGCACGAATCCAAAGATAATAACAAACATGTAATACTATTAAAAGTATCGCTTGTTTCTGACTGCTTGTTAAAAGGTCCTCGCGTATTTATGGTAATGCGTGCAATAGAGGAATGCCAAGCTGAAATAGCAAAATCATTACCAGATGTAAAAGACTTAGAAAATGAAAAATTTGATAAATCTTTCAAAATGATTTTGATTTCTTCTCAAAGCTGTCAAGAAGTTAAAGAAGCTATTGAAGGGATTTCAGAAATAGAAAGTGTTGAAACTATAGAGTTAGATTTATCGGAAACATATGGTGAAACCGACAATTCTACTCCAGTAGCTAAACCAGTTTATTCTGCACCTAGTCAGCCAATTTCTCCACCACCAGTTCAAATTCAGAAACCAGTTCAAGCTGCTCCCCAACCACGAACTCCTGTTTATACACAGCAAGCCTCAACACCTGTTTCTATTCCTCAAGCTCCGTCCCAACCTTCTATTGTTACTCCTGCAGCTCCTTCGCAACCACCTCAAACACCACCAGAAGAACAAGAAGAAGAAAAAGAAGTTATTGGTTTTACTCAAATTATTACATTTGTTTTAGCGGGTGAAACTTACGCTCTGGAAATTCAACAAGTTGAAACAATCATTAATATTACCAATATAACAAGGGTTCCTAAAGCCCCATCTCATATTGATGGTGTAATAAATCTACGTGGGGAAATAATTCCTGTTATAAACACTCGCCGAAGATTAAAACTTGGTGAAATAGAAAAGTCCCCAAATAATCAGATTATTATTCTTAATTTCGAAGAAGAAAAAGTTAAAGTTGGATTTCTAGTAGATAGCGTCAAAGAAGTTAAAATTCTACCAGAAACTTCTATTGAACCACCTACTAGAGTTAGTGAAAGTGTAGATATTGAATATTTACGTGGTGTAGGTAAAATAGATAAAGATATTATTATCCTTCTAAATGCTCACAGAATAATTTTTGATAATCCAAAAGAAGAATAATCTTAAAAAACAGAATCAAAAAGTCTAGTCATAATTCCATGACGATTAGCTCTTGAAACAGTCCCCTTGCCATCAAACTTTATCTGAGCATCAGCAAGAAGCTTTGAATCTATACTGTTGTTGGCATTTATATCTTTTGGTCTTGCTACACCTCTTACTCTCATTATCTGAGTTTCTTTATTAACAGCAATATTTCGGCTGCCTTCAATTAGTAAATTTCCATTTGGAAGAATTTCAAGAACAGTTGCAGTAATAGTACCTTCAAGGCTACCACTTCTTGTTGTAGTGCCTTCCCCATCAAATTCGTTATTTATTCTCTGTTCTCCAGTGATGTTTTTCATGATTTTCTTAAATATCGGAATTTTTGGCTGTGCTGTAGCTTCTGTTTTTGTTTCTTTTTCAGTTTTTGTTGTTGCTTTTGATTGAGCACTAGTTGATTCTGAAATAACAATTGTAATTATATCACCAGGCTGATAGTTTCTTGCAGCTCCCTGTGAAGAATAAAGATCGTTTCCGTTTAGCCAAAGAGAAGCAGCATTGCATTGAAATGCATTTCCGAAAAGAGTTAAACCTATTGCCAAAACTAGAGTCAAATTATTTCTGCGCATATTCTACAACACCTTTTTCTGTTATTACACCGCTGATTCTGCGTTTATTCTTTAAATTAATCAGTTCTATTTCATCCCCACTATTGCCGCCTTGAACAGCTTTTGCAGGTATACTTAAAGAAAGAGCTCCGCTATTAACTCTAAATTCAACATTTTCTCCTGGTTTTACAAGAAAACTTTCATTTAAAGCTGTATTTTTCAATGTTGCTGACATCATATTCAAAGCTTGAGGTGTCCTTATTCCCTCGGCTTTTGAAGTTGTTTTACGACCTTGAGCTGTTTTAACTGCTGTTCCAGACTTAGATAAATCTGAATATCTAATAATGGTTCCTGCCGATTTAAATCTATCTAAAGTTTTTCCCAAAACATCTTTATATAAAACTGCAGTATTATTCTTTTCGTTTTTTATAGTATAGGGAACAGGTTTAATCATGTCTTCTGTAATAACTTCACCTGGTTTTACTAACTGGCAAAGTTCAGCAGCTTCGATAGTTTTACTAACATTTACCTGAATAAGCTGTCTGAAAGGGCCACCTTCTGTTTCAGCTTCCAAAGCGAACAATCTCATACCCAATTCATTACTTGAATTTGATTTCACATTCCAACTTAAAATATTTCCTGGCAATACTATTATAGAAGACAGTCTAGAGTAATCAAATGTTAATTTGTCATCAGTATCTGATTGGCATATTTCTTCTATTTTTGATTTCACGTAATCGCTACTTAATGCTGTTCCAAGTCTTTTAATTGTCACATTTTCAGGAATTTCTATAGAATCAGCTAAATCACCAAGTTTTTGACTAATACTTTCTTTATCAAGAATTATTTCTCCTAAAGGATTAGGTATATTGCCTAATTGAATATTAGCCAGTTCCTTAGTAAGATTTTCATCTGCATTTCTAACTAATGAATCTGCGTTTACTATGCTTCCAGCAACAACTGCACTTCTTTTCAAAGAAACGGGATTGCTTGAATAACCCTGCTTTTTCATTGTTGCCATAACTGGATTGCTTAATGAAATTCCAACTATACTGAGAATAATGCTATTAATAATAGTGTTACGTGAAATCATTTTAATTTACTATCTCCTGAGATTGTTAGCTATCTGCAGCATGGTATCTGAAGTCTGTATTGTCTTAGAATTTGCTTCATATGCGCGTTGTGCAACAATCATATTTACCATTTCTTCAACGACTTTAACATTTGACATTTCAATAAAACCTTGAGCTATTTCGCCGAATTCATCAGTGCCAGGAAGTCCTACTACAGGGTCACCAGAACTGCCTGATGGAACGAAAAGATTCTTACCTAATGCTCTCAAACCTGATGGGTTTATAAAATCAGCTAATTCAATCTGACCTATAACTTCAAGGTCAGTCTGGTTAGGCATTTTGGCAGCAATAATACCACCAGAAGTAATGTTTAGACCAAGTGCGTCTTGAGGAATAGTAACTTCTGGAAGAACAGTATAGCCATTTGAAGTAACAATTATTCCATCTTCAGATATTTTCCAAGCACCATCTCTAGTGTAAGCAATATCACCGTTTGGGAGCTGAACCTGGAAGAAACCTTCACCTTCTATAGCCACATCAAGAGATTCGTCCGTCTGCTGATATTCGCCCTGGGAGAATAACCTGTGGGTTGCAACAGGTTTAACACCATGACCAAGCTGAACACCAACTGGATATTTGTGGTCTGCAGTAATTGGTGCACCTGGCTCAATAATTGTCTGATACATCAAGTCTTCAAAGTCAACACGTTGTTTTTTATAGCCTGTAGTAGAAACGTTAGCCAAATTGTTTGATACTACTGCTATGTGTGTTTCCTGTCCTTTCATGCCAGTCGAAGCTGACCATAATGATCTCATCATAGGACTTTATTCCTCCGTTTGCTTTGAATTAATTTTTACTATCAAGAGCGTCTGGTTGTTCCAACGCTATTAATACATTTGTCTAAGAGATTGTCATGTGATTGAATTACCTTAGAATTTGCTTCGTAAGCTCTTGATACTTCAATCATTCTGACCATTTCTTCTACAACACTAAAATTTGGTTTTTCCAAATATCCTGGTAAAAAATTTGTTTCAGCTCTGGTGACATCACCGTATGCTCTTATAAACTTATTTGAACCCTCTTTTCTAAAAGCTTTTCTATCGGCTGCAATACCAGTAACAATTCTGAATAAAGGTTCGTTATCCAATAAAACTCGCCCTTCTTCATCAACAGTGCATTTCTTTCCCAAACCGACCTGAATACGTTGGAAATTAGCATTTACAGTTCCATCATCGTTGATAAGAACTCCAGAATTCTGATCTTCATCACCAAGAATTTCACCTAAAATATAATCCCCGTTAGAATCCATCAAAAAGCCTTCATCATCAAGGGTCCATGAGCCATCACGAGAGAATCTGATTCCATTTTTCCCATCAACAATAAAGAAAGCTTTTTCGTTATCCAGACTTACATCAAGCTCATTGCCTGTGTAACTCATTTTTCCAGCTTCCCATCTAGTATAGGTTTCGTCGGCAATAGCTCCTGTACCAATTTTTCCTATTCGAGGGTATTTATAAATAGGTCTTGGAGGATAAAGTTTTCCATCATTAACTCTGCGTATACGCATGGCTGGAAGTTCTTTAAAAACCATGCCATCCTGCTTATAGCCTGTTGTGTCAACATTTGCAAGATTGTTGGCAACCTGATCCTGACGCATGGTTTCAACCAACATTCCAGCGGCTGAGGTGTATATACCTCGTATCATTTTTCGCCTCCAATTGATTCACAACCACAATTTGAGTCTTTTAAGCAAATACCAGTTTTTTCCAGTATCTCTTTTCCAATTGGATTATTGCCAAAAGCCAAATAATGAGCTAAATGTGCGTGTAGACATTTGACTCCATGATAATCACGGCTTCCTGCCACACTAGTATTTTTCAGAATTTCATAAATATGGTCAGGAAGAGGTTTTGTAAACTTATCTTGAGCTAGTTTCAATCTGTAGTCTGCTATTTCTTTCTGCCCTTTGAGAAATTCATCTCGAAAATCCTTATCCATTCTTAGTTTTTGGGAATAATATTTAACGAAACCCTGTTGTTCTAAGTCTGCCACAAGAGCTTTTAATCTTGGGCATACCAACCAGATAAAAGATGGAAAAGGCTTCCATATGTTATCTTCAAGGAATATTGGATCTGCAACTAAGGTTTGGGGACAGCCATTGGCACATCTAGTCTTGATAATAAAAGGAGTTCTGGGGGGACGTCCAAGAAGGGCAACCGCTTTTAAGTAATCCTTTTCTTCTAAAGATTTATCTGCCATAGCCTATTATTCCCTAACTAATTATTTCTTAGGAAATAAATCGGCATTTTGCTCCTCAGACTTTAGCTTTTTTTAAAATTTAATTAATTTTTTTAAAAGCCTATCATTAGCAGTATTTTTCATATACTAGTTAATTAGTTTGAAAACTCTTTATTATTTCCATCAGTTTTGTTTCTGAAAATTTCTTTCTATTAGCAATTTTTTTAAGAGCCTTAATTTCTTCTTCTGATATTTTTCCATCTGATGCCGCTATTAAAACCAAAATAAACATAAAATTCTTATCAATTTCAGATGCAGTATTATTTATAGCAAAATCTACAGGATCAATCTTTGATTGCATCTCAAAGTTAATTTTTAAAAATTCTTCCTCTGTAATACTACAAAATCTACAAATATTATTAATTTCCTCAAATTCACTAGAGTCTGTTATACCATCTGAAAGCATTACGGCAATAGTTAATCTTAAAAGATCAGTTTTAGAGTATTTTTTTAAAGATGACCAGTCAATATCATAAGTGTTTTTTCTTTTTTCCTTATCCTTAAATTTTTTCTTCTTATAAACAACTATCTCTGTTTTTTGAGAATCAGAATAATCATTTTTATAATCTCTATCCTGATTTCGTAATTCTACTTTTTTTAGATTTTTCTTATTAGAATAATATTCTTTAATCTTAATCTTAGTTTCTTTATTAAAATTTAATCTATTGTCAAAAATCCAGTCTTTTTCGTTCCTATAAGTTTTGTTTATTATTCCTTCAAAAGTCAATGTATTATCCCCATTATATATTTCTGTCACAAACCATTCTTTTGTATCTAACAAAGGTTTATGGCAGTAAGAACAACGATTGTCCTCTTTATAATCTTTTAATAATCCACAGTATGAACAATGTAAGCTTGAAAAAAGACTATTTTTATCTGTAGTTCCTTCTATATCTCTCCTTAAAAGAAGTATTGACCTAGTTTCTTTAATAAATTGAGAATCGTTATAACCACTCCCCCTCCAAATTATTTCTCCAATAAGCATGTCCTTATTCTTAACTGTATCAATTATATATCCTAAAATATTGATTGAATTTATACTGACTCTTTCATAATATGAAAAATCAGGATACTTATCTTTTCCTTTATCCATATAATCTGTAACTTCTAAAGTCTGAAACCGAACTGAATCATCTGTATCATTATTTATTATAGAAAGAATAATTTGCCAGAACTTTACAGATAAAATGTCTACTATATTAAGTACATTAAAATCTGGATCTTTTTCTTTTAATTCAACCCAATCAAAAATATCTGAATATTTAGAACTATCTGAAGAACTACTATTATTTTGTTTTTCAAGTAATTTAGGCAAAGCCGAACCGTCCCAATCACTTGCCTTTTGAATTTTAATAAGAATCCAATCATACTTTCCCGTTTTAAAGAAAGCTTTACAATTATGACATATTGAAAATACCGGTTCTTCAATATAATTACCACATTTAGGGCAGAACCCTTCAATTAGACCTTTGTTAGTTTCTACTCTTTTTATTTTTTTCATAAAAGTCCATATTTCAGTATCAATGGTCAAATTGCCACTTGAAGATTCGTCACCAGTATTCCCTCTATTATCATTGGACTTAAATGTTACAGCAAAAGAAGCAATATAATTTTCGGAATAAATTTCCAATTTTACAGCATTAATACTTATTAATTCAAAGTATTTATCAGCAAGATCGGCAGAATGATTCTGATACAATAATTGATTGAAAACACCATCTGAAAGGAACAAATGAACTTTATCATTATCACTATCATATTCAGCATCTCTGATTTGAGCAAAAGCGTTTTCAATCCTCCCTTTAAAATCTTCTAAGGAATACTTTGAGTTAACCTTTCGCATATCATCAAGGAATTCTTTTTCTAATTGTTCTGTAAAATTTAATGTTTTATCTGATTCTGTATGTTCTTTTAACTTTTCAGATTTTGTTGATTCTTCTTCATTTAATTTTTTTTGTTCTTCGTCTTTTTTTAATTTACGTTTATTAAACTCATCTATAAGAACCCAGTCAAACAAAATAGCAGCAGGGGCTAAAAATATTAATATAAGTGCAAAAAACCAAAGAACTTGCATTAATATAAATAAAAACAAAGAGGAAGGTTTTTTTAAATTAAATAATTTATTTTCTGTTCTACAAACTATTACACTTGTAACCAAGTGAAAAGTAGTAAAAATCATCATTAATATAATTATCATGCTTAGATTATCCATATTTGTAAATTTAAAATATTCAATAAAAACAACAAAATATTATTATTCATTAACTAGATTAGAAATCCAAACACCTTTTTTTATCAAAACGTAGCCAATTATTATCTTTATTATATCTAAACTACTAACAATAGCAAATATAGTCAAAATTGAATAATCTACGTATTTACTCAACAAAAAAGCAGTAGGAACTATGAACACCCATGTAAACACAGAGTCAAATAAAAAAGTTATAAAAGTCTTTCCGCCGGAGCGCAAAGTAAAATAAAGAGAGTTTAAAATACCTAGCAAAGGAAGAAATATAGCATTAATAATAATGAAATCTCTAGCCATAATCCTTATACTTTCGGTGGTTTCAAAAAAAGTCGGGAATACTCCAGAAATTGTAATAACCATTAAAGCTACAATCAACCCCAAAAAACATGTAAAACGAGTTAATCTTAATGAGTTCTCTTTTGCTTCTTCAAATTTTGAAGCTCCGAGTTGCTGACCTATTAAAATTCCAACAGAATTACCCATAGAAATAATTACAACTATAACCAAATTATGTAAAGTTGATGCAATGTTTAAGGCAGCGACTACATCTAATCCCTTTAAAGAATAGCACTGAAAAGTTCCAATAAAACCTGCTGCCCATAAAAATTCATTAAAAAATATTGGTAAACTCGTCTTTATTACAACCATCAAATTACTTAGAGGTATTGTAATTTCACGAAGAGCTCCTGCAATATATTTATTCTTCTTTTTTTCAGAATAAACCCAAACTACTATAACAAGCATTTCTACTACTCTTGCAATAACCGTTGCAATCGCAGCTCCTTCTACCCCTAGACATGGGAAGCCAAATTTTCCAAAAATAAGTAAATAATTAAATAACACATCAGCGACAACAGATGAAATACCCGCAATCATTGGTTTTACACTCTCACCTGTTTCACGCCAGGAATTAGCATAAATTTGTGTTACAGCAAAAGGCAAAAGAGTCCAAAGCATAATTTTTAAATAATTTGAACTGAGATTTAATGTTATTGCTTTATCAATACCTGAATTATTTCCACGCAAATAAAGATTAATTAAATCTAATGCGAAAAAATGATATATTAAAAAGCCAATTGCCATAACAATAAAGCATATCCAAATTTTTAAACGAAAAACGTTCCCAAAACCCTCTTTATTTTCCTGACCATAATATTGGGCACAGTAGATACCAGGACCAGAAATGGCCCCAAACACTGCCAGATTATAAACAAATATAAGTTGAACAGCAATTGAAACAGCTGTAATGCTTTCTGTTCCAAGAGATCCAACCATTAAATCATCAATTAAACCAACGGCGTTAGTGATTCCATTTTGAATCATCATTGGAATAGCTAATATTAAAGCCTGTCTGTATATATCTGTTTTCTCAGTCCACTTAAGCATAAGTCATATTATAACATAGGCAATCTTGAGTTAGATAAAATAATATGTATAAATGTTTACTTTTGTTAAACAGAATATTAGTTATTTTAACAATCTTGTATGCTGTAAATATCCATTTAGAGAGACTATGAATAGTATTTGAAAAAATAAGACAATTTATTTTTATTCTTTTTCATCAGGGCGCGCTGAGAGTATAAATATTGTAGATAATATGCAAATAGAACCTATAATATCCATAAAATGGAATTGCTGCCCAAGCAATAGTGCAGACAAAAATGTAGCGGTCATTGGTTCCATATTTGAAAGCATAACAGCTCTGTTAGCTCCTGCAAGAACTACTCCTCGAAGATACATTGCAAAAGGAAGAATTGTTCCCAAAAAAATAATTATAATAACCGCAGTAATTACCTGTGTGTCGAGATTTGTCTCAATTGTCCAAGGTTTAAAAACCAGCTGTAGAACTATTCCGCCAATAAGCATTGCCCAACCAGTTACTGCCAATGCACCATACTTATTTATTAATTTTACAGGGATCAATGTATATAAAGTAACAGCAAGTGCATTGCAGAATCCCCAGAACAATCCAGCTTCAGACATTACTAGACTTTTAATGTTTCCGTGAGTTGCAATAAGAAAAGCACCGATTAGAGCTAAAACGAGTGAAATCAACTCTTTTTTGTCAGGCAATTTCTTATTTTTAAAACAAGTATAAAGCATAACAAAAATAATGCTGAATTGTTGAAGAACTGTTGCTGTTCCTGCATTTGAAGCAGCTATAGAAGAAAAATATGAAAACTGACAAAAAGTCATTCCGCATAATGCAAAAACCAGAAGCCTTAAAAAGTCATTTTTCCAAACATCAAGAAATTGCTTACCTTGCTTGATAAAACCTATCGTTATCATTATGAGGCCAGCAAAAACAAGCCTGAAAGGAACCAACCAGGTAGTTGTAATTCCCTTCTGCTGCATTATGTATTGTCCGCACACGCCAGAAAAGCCCCATAATAGCCCTGCAATAAGACATATTATAGTACCTTTTTTTATATTGTTCTGATTATCATTTTTCATAATGTGAATTTTATCACAAAGTTTTTAAAAGAAAAGTTTTATTTTTACAGAGTTTTATAAAACAAAAGTAATGTACATAAATAACTAATTTATATTTGGCTAACTGTAATTAGTCTTAACACTTTTTTCTTGACTAATTAAGCTTTTAATGAGAATTTTTTTTAAAACAATCTACCTTTAAGGGAATAAAAATGAATAAAAATAATCTTTTGGCTTCCGCCCTTGTTATTTCTACAGCCTCTGTGTTATTTACTGGACAACCAGTACATTCACAAATGCTGACAAAAGGTTTACAAATCACAAGAAATGAAGATTTTGTAACCAAAATAGTATCGTTAAAAAATAGAACCGCTGATGATGTTTATAAGCTGGTTCAGAATTTGAAGAAAAGAATAGATATAGATTATGATTCATCAACAAATTCTATTGTTCTTATGGGCGATAGAAAATTAGTTAATCAGGCTGAAATCCTTTGTAAGAACCTGGATTCTATGCCTGTAGATGAACATTCCAACAATAAGACAAAGTTAATAAAAGACAAAGGTTTTGTTACAAGAACTTACGGATTAGAACTCAATGATTATGATGATTTGGAAAAAGAATTAGAAGCAATCATCGACCGTAAAGGTAATGATTCTGACATGTCTAGAGCTAATTCAAAAGAAGATTTCAATAAAGAATATTTCCTGATTAACAAAGAAAAGAAAGTCGTTATTGTACACACTAAACCTGAAAAATTCGCAGTAATTGATGAATATTTCAAGGAAATTAATAAGCCTTCTCCACAAGTTCTTATTGAAGCTAGTATAGTTGCCGTTGACGATGGCTTAGAAAAACAGCTTGGAATAAAGTGGAATGGTTTTGAAGGTACCTCTGGTTATTTCGGACCACAAGAAAAAGAAGAAGAAGAAACTAATCCTTTAGCAGCTTTGATGGGCGGTGGTGGAGACGAAGAAGATGATGGTCATAATGGCAAAGGTTGGACAAGCAAAAGCCTTAGAGATTATATAAAATATGGTGGAACCTGGAACTTCTCAAGTGTACAGGCTTTATTAAGAGCTGTTGAACAGGATGGAAAAAGTCAGGTTCTCTCTAAACCAAGATTAATGACCATTGCTGGTGAAACTTCTAGTATTCATGTAGGCGATGAAATACCTTATACTTCTGGGAAAACAGTTACCGATGGTGGAAATGTTACTTCCAGTATCGAGTTTAAAAAAGTTGGCATTAAACTTGATGTAACACCTTCTGTTAATAAAAATGATGAAAAAACTATTAATATGAAGGTAGCTCCTGAAGTATCACAATATGTTCGTGATATTGTAATGGGTGACAATAGAGTTCCTCAAGTAGCAACCAGAAGAGCAGAATCTACAATAAAAGTTAAAGACGGACAGACTGTAGTTATTGGTGGTTTAATAGAAACCAAATTAATTAAATCTCTTTATAAGCTTCCGCTTTTGGGAGATTTGCCGCTGGTTGGTAAAGCATTTAGAACAAAAAGCAATTCTAACACTAAGACAAATTTAATAATATTGTTAACTGTTCATATATTAAATGACAAAGATAATACTCTGTCTAAAAATGCTTTAAGAGAAATCAACAATATTAATATTAAAAATTTAAAAGATTCTGAAACCCTTAAAGAATTATCTATGCCATTAATAGTAAGACCTGGTGTTTATGGGGAAGAATCTGAAGATGATTTGCAGAATGAAAATAAAACATCCGAAAAAGAAGTTATTGATTATGAAAATCAAGAAGAAGTATTTAAGCATTTGAATGATAAATTAAAACAAATTAAGAATCACAAATGATTTAATTTATTAGCTAAGACTCAGAAAAACCTTCAACTTAAAAGTTGAAGTTTTTTTTCTTGTGTTTGTTCTTTGATATAAAAACCTTGGTTTATATATGTTTCCGAGTTTTTTCTCAGTCAGAATTTAACAAATTTATCGCTACAAATAAGTGCGATACGGAAACCGCAAGCTGTTCCTGCACCAGCACAGGTGTAATATCTAAAAGCAGAACGACAGTATCTAGGTTCATCGTCGAAGCTTCCACCACGACAGACTTTATTCCAAGCGTATTTTCTCTCATTTGGGTTGGTAGTTGTATCTGGATCGGCATTTTCTGGTAAATAATTTTCCCAGTAATAATCTCTGCACCATTCTAATACGTTGCCGTGCATATCATATATACCCCAATTATTCGGCTTTTTTTTGCCTACAGGATGAGTTTCCTTGTTAGAATTAAAATCATACCATCCTACTTCATCAAGATAAGGGCAGTTAGGTCTATAACCATAATAAAGATTTTTATTTATTCCTCTTCTTAAACTTTCGTTTATATACTTGCTTATATTATTTCCATTATTCAAAGAAGTATTAGTATTTGCACGGCAAGCATATTCCCACTGAGCTTCTGTAGGTAAATCAAAAAGATAGCCAGCAGGTCTGATATTTTGTGTAGCTTCATTAAGTCTATAGCAGAATTCTTTTGCATGGTCCCAATCTACTGAGTCAACAGGATTATTCGGACCTTTAAATTTGGAAGGATTGTATTCCATTAATGCTTTATATTGGTCTTGAGTTACAGGATATTTTCCGATATAAAAATCTTTTTTTATAATAACTTCATGCAGAGCTTCATTTTTAAATCTACCTATTTCATCATCTGGGCTTCCCATTAAGAATTTACCAGCAAAGCATTTTATAAGTTCAAAATTAGTATCAAAAACATTGAATGAAACCAAATTACCAAGAGAAAGAGTTAAATCAGATGAATTGTTCACAATATATGCTGAAGGAGATTTCTTTTCTTCTTTTTCTTTCTTTTCGGTGTTTATCTCTAATCCGCAATATGGGCAATAATTAAAACCTTTTAAAAACATAAAAGAGTTTAAATCATGATTACAGTTTTTACAGTTCATATCTTAGTATTTCCATTTTTCGTAAAATATTTGTGCTAAACGAATCAATCATCATCTCTGCGCACCCAATGAGAAGGTGGAGTAAGGTCTTCACCGACATTATAAAACATAGTGAATTTATTACTTTTAATTAAAGCTAAGCGAATAGTGGTTTCTGTTCCTAAAATAGGATGTGTATAAAACCTAGAAGCTGAACGACACATTGGAGGATATGTACGGAAAGAACCGTTACGAAATACTCTGTGAATATTTCTGTCTTCCCCATCTGGGTCAGCATTTTCTGGCAAATAGTTTTCTAAATAATAATCTCTACACCATTCGCAAAGGTTTCCGTGCATATCGTATATACCCCAGCTATTTGGTTTCTTTTGCCCTACTGGGTGAGTTTTACGACCAGAATTATATTCATACCAACCTAATTCATCAAGATTACGGCAGCCAGTAGAACGATAAGTAATATTTTTCCCGCTGTTCAAAGATGTTGTGGTATTGGCACGGCAAGCATATTCCCATTGAGCTTCTGTGGGTAAATCGAATAGATAGCCAGCAGGTCTGATATTAACCGTAGCTTCATTTAGTCTATAGCAAAATTCTTTTGCCTGATGCCAGTTTACACAATCAACTGGATTATTCGGACCTTCATAGCAAGATGGATTTTGTTTTGTTACTGCTTCATATTGAGCTTGAGTTACAGGAAATCTTCCAATATAAAAATCATCGGATATAGTAACTTCGTGCTGTGTTTCGTTTTTGCTTCTACCTAATTCATCTGCAGGACTTCCCATTAAAAATTTACCAGCAGGGCATTTTATAAGTTCAAAACGAGTATTAAAAGCATTAATGATAAGAAGATTTTCAGAAGGAACTACTGAATCAATAATAACGACAGTTTCATTAGCTGATTGAGTATTGGAAAAAGCTCTTTTTTCTCCGTTTAATCCTGTTCCACAAAACGGGCAGAATTTAAAACCATTTAAAAACATAAAAGGAGTTAAATCTTCATTACAATTCTTACAGTTCATTTTTTTAGCTGCCGTTCCCCTCTCATTAATAGCTGTTTGAAGTTTTCATTGCTTAATTCTCAATTCCTACTTTTCTTCATTTTTCTCAAGTTTTGTATTTAATCCAATTTGCTTATTTTCTTTATCCATTGATTCTTTGGCAAACCCAGACTGGTTATTAGAATTAATCCCGCTATTCTTATCTGTTTTACAAAAACTATACTTTTCAGAGCCAGATTCAGTATTCCCTGATTGCTCATCGACTTTATTTTCATCATCATCTTCATCTATACTGCTTTTATCTGCTTCTTGATAATAACTCTGTTCATATTTATGCTTACTTTTTAATTCCAATAATATTTTTGAATAATCCTCTTTATTTAACTCAGATTGGTTATTGTATTTAATATAGCTACTTTTATCTGTTTTACAAAAATTATACGTTTCAGAATTTGATTCAGTATTGCCACTTTGTTCATTATCGCTATTTTCATCTACATAGTCATATTTGTTTGCATCTTCATCTTCATCTATACTGCCTTTATCTGCTTCTTGATAATAACTCTGCTCATATTTATGCTTACTTTTTAATTCCAATAATATTTTTGAATAATCCTCTTTATTTTTAAAATATGTTTCATGTGTATCATATGTATCTGTTCTAAAACTTTGTTTAAAAAAGAAAGGGATTAAAACAATATTTATTATAATAATAGGAATATAAAAATCACTAGAATTAAAATTTTTAAAAAATGAAAACAAGAAAAAAACAATAACCATATTTAACAAAAACAGATGAAAGAAAAAATATAATACAGATCTTTCTTTTATTCGTGACTCAAATAACTCTGTTATTTTTAATATAACTATAATTAATACAATAATAAAAAAACCAGTTATTGTACCAATATTCATTCCCATATATTATTTATCTACCTCTTCATTCCTAACTTAACTATAAATGAAACTAATCATATTTATATATTTTAATATTTTTATTTTCTATTATAACAGACTGTTCTGAATTAAACCCAATCCTTTTCTTGTCTTTATCTTCTGATTTTTTAACAAACTCAGACTGCCTATTATACTTAATCTCTCCAACCTTCTCTTTTTTAGAAAAACTATTTTGCATTGAATCAGATTCAGTATTTCCCGATTGCTCATCATCATTTCTAAAGTATTCATCATCCACTATATTCCCCAGTCCTTCATGAAAATCATCTCTTTTTTCTTCAGTATCTTTTCGAGTTTTTTCCTGTTCTTTTGCTTTTTCCATCTTTTCTTGTTCAATGTCGTCATTATATGAGTCCGCAAAACTCAATATAAAAGGGAATAAAATAAAAGTTAAAATTAAACTTCCAAAAAAAATATAAACAATATTAATATAATTAAAGTTAATCTTAAAAGACTTAAGAGATATTGAAGTAATAAAGGAATTTATAAATAAATAAGCAATACAAAAATTTTTACTATTTTCCCTGTCAAGTCGGAAAAAGTCTATTATAAAATTCCATAGTGGCAAGAATACCCATTTAATAATCGCAAAAAAATTAAAGAATAACAATATTATAAAAAAAGCAGCTGAACGATCCCATTGTGAATGTGTTCGCCAAAAAGTAAATAGATTATAAGTAATAAAAGATAATATTATAGTAAAAACAAAACGTGTAAATGATTTCATAATATTTTAAGTTGTTTTTGTTTTTTGAATTTTAATCTTTGACTTTATTCTATAGATATATACTTAAAAATTCAATATTCAAAAAAGAATAATCATAATGGCATTAACATTGTTGCGAAAAATCTAAAGCAAATTTATAATTAAGATACATACAACTTTGATTGGTGATTAATTACTAAACAATGTATTGCCTCGTCAGCCTTATAGCTGGCTCGAAGTAACATCTACTGCAAACAAAGCAGGTTAGTAATTATAAGCTTAAGAAACTAATAAAAAAGGGCAACAATGAAAAATTCGCGACGAATTATTATTATAATATTATTATTCCTAGCATTCTTGGAAACAAGTTTCACAGGCTGTGGTGGTGGAGGTTCAAATAGTTTTGAAACCCAAAATTCAACTGCGCAGAAATACAAATATACTTCTGCTAAATCTCTTAAGGATGGAAGTTTCTCGTTAAGATCAACTTCTAGCAATATTAATATAAAAGCCGAAGAGAACACTCTTTCTGATAATGCTGATATAACTCTTATTGAAAGACAACCTACAGCAAATGAAAGCAAGCAGTTTGGCGGTCTTAGCACGAATGTTTACCGACTTGTTGCCGTCACTCAAAATCAATCAGGATTATTAAGTTCCAAACTGAACATTGAACAGGCCAAAAAGCCTATGCAGATAAAAATAATCCAGAAGTTTCCAGAAAACATTTCTAACTTTTATTTGGGAATGAGGAGTTCTAACGAAGCAGACTGGCAATATTCTAAGCTTCATCAGGATGGTTATGCCTCTTATAGCAATTCCTATCCTTCCAATACCCTAAGTTCAGCAAGAGCCGTTGCTGTAGCCTCTATTAGCTATACATTCACAATCAATACCACTACTTTTGGTGATGAAATAGCTGTTTTCGGCGAACCTGTGGCTAGTTCTACTCTTAATTCTATAAATGGCGTTAAAAGTATGAATTTTACCACAGATTTACCCTATCTTGATTTAAAATTTGACTCAGAAGGTAAATACGTCTATAACACAGATTTAATAATTAATACCTGTATAGAAGCAGAAAGACTAGGCTCTTTATTTTCTGACGCCAATGTTCAAACTGTTCTCACTTTCCTTACCAATTCTGGAACAACAATAGAAAGCCTTAGAGTTGTTGGTAATTCTACAGCTTATGCAACACAAGATGTATCTGGAGAAGGTGGTGGAGCTGGTGATCAATACACTCATACTATATATTTCAAAGACTACCCTACTCCTTCAAAAAGCGGTCGTCTAGCAACTTATTCTTTCACTCTTAAAACCAGAAATGTACCATTAGATGAATTTCCAGCAACTTTCACAATAAAGACAATTTTAATCGACAATACTTTACCAATCGCTTATGCAAGCGAATGTACTCTTGAAAGAGAAGATGTACTTTCATATTTCGAATCTCTTTCTCCCACAACCGGAAGTGGTGCTGTAGATATAGGCACCAATCTAGTTATGAAATACATCGCCCACGACATTGCTTCTCTTACTGTTAGATATACATACTCTGGCTTGGAAAACAGCATTATAATGCCAGGCACTTTCTCGTTAGATGAAGAAAACCATTTGATAACCTTTGCTCCAGATCAGCCTTGGCCAACAACCCAAACTATTATAGCTTCTGCTACAGCTTCCTGTTGTAGCGAACATGGTGCCAACGGGATAAAAACTACTTCTTTCAAATTCTTAACTGGTGAATTAGGCAGCGGTTCTGTTGTTATAGGCTCAACTACTTATGATCCTGTTACCGTTGAAATGATTGAGCCTAACCCAACTACAGAAGTACCTGTTGACTCACAAATAGTATTGCAGTTTTCCGATACCATTGAATGGCTTGATTCATACAAGCCCCTGCTTAGCTTGAGTTCTGGAACACTTTCAGTTTCTATTGGAACTACTACTTTTGACGCTACAGAAAAAACTCTGACTTTTGCTGCTGAAAAAGGACTTTGTTACAATTCTAGTTACACATTACAGTTAGATGCTTTTACAGATAGCGTTAATCATAAAATTGTATCATTAGCAAGTTTCAGCTTTTCAACCGGTGACGGTATTCATGGACAAGCAACTATTGTAGCTTCTGACGGAAGTATAATCGATGATAAATTTGTTACTAATCCTATTTTTGTAATAGACTTTGGCAAAGACATCACACAAAGCGACTATATCAACGAAAATAGAATCAATCAAGCTTTTAACGCAATTAAAATTTATCAGAACGATTCATTGTTAAACAGCAGTAAAGTTGCTAAAAATTGGATAGAACCTTACCGTTATGTCCAATTAACATTTACTTCGCCTCTAGAAGCCAGTTCAACTTATAAAATAGTTATGGGAAAAGGTGTATTAGACTTTGAAAACCTTGAAATAGACCCATTTGAACCATATATTTTCACTACTATGTCAGATGTAACTGCTGAATTTGCTGTTCCTGCTTCCCCAATAGATGTTGCTATTGATACAGATTTGGTTGTTCAGTTCTCTGGCGAAGTTGAATGGGTTGCAAGCTATAGCAAGAGTTTCAATCTATTTATAGGTAAAGAAGAAATTCCTATTGCAAGCTATGTATACGATGATACAAACTATACGCTTACAATGACTCCAAAAGAAACTCTATGCTATAATTCAAGCTATACCTTGTTAATAGCTCCAGGGTTGCAAAATCCAACAACTAAACAGAAAATTGACAGTAATGCATTCTATTTTGAAACCTGCGATGGAGACCATTATAACGCCTCTATTTCAATAGCAACAGATAGTTTGCACGATGATAAAGCTATTATAAAGCCAACTTTAATAATTGATTATGGTGAAAGAGTCCAGAACTACAATGTTGCTAGAGCAGCAGTCAGAATAAAGAAAAATGGCGTTGAAATAGCCTTTACTCCATTGATTGAATGGTTAGATGGCTATAGCAAAGTTGCTTTGACTTACACTCTTGAGCCAAGTACTACTTATACTGTTACTTTAGATGAAGGTGTTAAAACCTTCAAAGGCAATCTAATTGACCCATTTGCGGAATTTACGTTTACAACTGTCGATGATATTATCGCAACAGTGACAACACCAGAATCTGCTGCTGGTGTAGCTACCAGTTCAAAGATTATATTTACATTTACAGATGATATTGCCTGGTCGCCAACTACTGAAAACATTCAATTATTTAGTTTCTATAGAGGGTTTACAAACGTAACATCAACCATTAAAAGCTTCGATTATGCAACCGCAGCAAAACAATTGACTTTAACTCCTAGTTCAATGTTTTATAATGCTTCTTACACAATCAAACTAGACGAAGGCTTAGTTAATAGCTTAACTGGCCAAAAAGTAAGCTCTGCAACCTTCTATTTTGAAACTGCCGATGGGGAACACGCTGTAGCTTCCGCCTCATTAACTGCTTCTTCACAAATGGACGACAAAGCTATTTTAACACCAACTATAACGGTTGATTTCTCAAAACCTGTTATGAATTTCAGCCTTGCCAACGACAATTTAAAACTTTATAAAGGCGATACGCTCGTCAGTGGCTACACTCGTAAATGGTCTAACGACAAGTCTAAAGTTGACCTGGTGTTTGCTAATCCGTTAAATCCTGGAACCCAATACACTTTGAAGATGATTAACGGCACTCAAGATTATGAAGGTATTGTCATAGACCCATTTGCAGACCTTGTTTTCACAACTATAGACAACATTACCGCAAGTTTAACAACTCCTGCCGAATTAACAGATGTTGCAACATCTACTAAACTTGTAATAACTTTCACTAACTCTATTTCCTGGAATGAAGCAGAAGATGCAAATAAAGTTCCATTAAAGCTTAACGGACAAGATGTAGCAATAAAGAAATACCTTTATTCTGACACAGACAAAACTTTGACTTTAACACCAAAATACCCGTTGATTCATAACGCAACTTATTCTCTAAGAATAAATGAATGGCTTAAAAACTCTACTACAGGACAAAAGGTAACTACAACAACATTTACTTTTGTCACTGCAGATGGTGCTCACAATCAAGCTTCTATATCATTTGCAGAAGGTTCTGTTATAGAATCAAAAGTAATATTAGAACCAACTATTCTCATTGATTTTAAGAGTGATTTGCTAAATTCTGATGTTATAAAAGGACAGGAAGCAATTAAAGTCTTTAAAGGCAGTACTGAAGTAAAAACTCTCTATAAAACCTGGGATAGAGAATATTCTAAGCTTAAATTAACTTTCTCAGAAATTCTTGAATCAAATCAAACCTACAAAGTTACAATGGATGAGGGAATTAGATCTGTAAATGGGGCTTTCATAGATCCTTTTGCTGATTTTGAGTTTACCACTCAGGAAGAAATTGATTTTACTCTGACTACACCAGCAGATACTACAAATGTATCAACTTCAACAAAAATCATATTCACTTTTTCCAGCCCAGTAGATTGGGTTGCTACTTATTCGAACAAGTTTAAGTTCCAGATTGGTGACACGGTGCTAGGAATTGATAGCTTCCAATACAACGATACAAATCGAACTCTTACAATGACTCCAACTGAAAAGCTCTTATACGATACTACTTATACTATTGCAGTAAGAGCTGGAATCAAGAATAATACAACTCAGCAAATGACAACTAAGAAAAATTTTGAATTTACCACAATGGATGGACAACATTCTTCTGCTACATTGAAAGTTTCAGAAGAGGACAAAGTCGATGATATGTACATTGTTACACCAACCTTTGTTGTAGATTTTGGAAAGACAGTAAAGGATAAAGATGCTGCTGAAAACTCTGTTGAATTATATAAAGGGAATGAAGAAATTACAACTCTTACAAAAAATTGGCTTACAGCAAAGCGCCAGCTTCAAATTACCTGTGATTCTATGCTTCAGTCAAACACAGAATATGTTATTTCCATGAAATCAGGCGTGAGAGACAGCGAAAATATTGTTATTGAACCTTTTGAAAATTTTACTTTCACAACAACTCCTAATGGAACGGGCTCAGAAAAAGATCCATATTTGATTTATACTGCTTCCCAGCTTGATAATATTCGCAAAAACATGAATTCTTATTACAAGCTTAAAAAAGATATAAACATCGCTACTTCTTCTTATAAGTCAGATAATAACCCCAATGATTATGGATGGCTTCCTATAGGCAAGGCCACATCTAGATTTAAGGGCGGTCTTGACGGTGATGGTCATACAATCAGTGGTTTGAGCATCAATAGACCTACTACAGATTCTGTTGGACTTTTTGGTCAAATAGACAGTGCAAAAATAAAGAATATTTATCTTGTCGATGGTATTGTAATCGGTGAAGATTCTTGCGGTGGTCTTATTGGTTACGCCTATAACAGCGAAATAACAAATTGCTGCAACGAAAGTGTCAAGGTTAAAGGAACTTCTCACGTAGGAGGCATAAGTGGCGAAATATATTCTGTTGCTGCAAGCAAACTTAGAAATAAAGCAACTGTTACAGGGACTGGAAACAGAATAGGCGGAATCGTAGGATGGAACAACATTTATTCTAGCATTAATGCCTGTTTTAACGAAGGGTCTATTACTGGGAGCACAGACCATGTTGGCGGTATCGCTGGTTATAATAATGCAATCATAAACAACTCTGCTAATAATGCAACTATTACTGGTTATCAGTATATTGGCGGAATAGTAGGTAGCAATAATGCTTCTGGTAAGGTTAATAGATGTATTGCGGTTGGAAATATGATTTGTAACAATTTTTCTCCTGTTAATATTGGTGGTATTGGCGGTTATAATGATTCTGGTGCAAGTATTTTAAATTCAATTATAAACAATAATACATATATAAATGGAATCGCCTGTAGTGACAATTCTCAGGTAGTCTTCAATTATAGTGAAGGTACAAACAAAAACTGCAACTATTACTTTGGTTCAATAACAGATTTAAATACTGCTCTTGGTGACCGAACTAAGTGGACAGATAACGACTACTGGAGTAGCCAAATCTGGAATATAAGTGCTGAAGGCATACCCACGCTCGTAGACTTGCCTTGAGGATTGAAGGAAATTTTAGAAGAAGACCCCTTTCGGTTCCTTTGGAACCACTTCCCCCGGCATAAAACAATTCCCTAACGTCTAAAATTATTCTTTTCTTCTTCTAGTATTGTCTTCAATTCTATTTCTGAAAAATTCATTCTTTTTGCAACAAAGCGTATTAATTCGAGTTCTTCTTTAGCTATCTTGCCATCAGCAAAGGCTACTCTAATAAGCATTCTCATAACTTGATCATTTTTAGGAATATTTGCCATTTTTACTGATCGTAAAAGATTATTCGGCTGATTTTTTGCCAGGTTAACAATCTGTTCTATCTTTGCCTTTTCTAATCCTAAACTTAAACCATACTCAACAATATTTCTAAGTTCGTTTTTATGAATATCCTTGTCGATTATCATCATTGCTGAGAGCAAAACAAGCTGGTCAGTAGGACTCATATTATTATTGTTATCAAAACCAGTCTCTTGATAACTACTTATATTTTCATGCTGTTCCACATAGGAATTATTCTCGTATGGCTCATTAACATTCTGGATCTGTTGAGTATAATCAAACTGATTATTATTATTATCTTCTTCTGTTTGTGTATTTTGAATAAATTGATTAGTAGCAAATTGGTTGGTTTCTTCAAGCTGAGCAGCCTTATTTCCCATATTTATAGCACCAGGAGCTGGAGCATTAGAGAATTGAGCTTCCTGATTGGCTAAGAAACTGGACAAATCATCTTTTGGCTCTTCTTGTACATAGCCTGAAAAAGGTTTTGCTTTTGAAGCAGCATCTTGAACAACTGCATTAGCAATACCAGAAGCAATCTTATAAAAATTCTGAAGTTCAAATAAAGTTGTTTTTTCACAACCAAATACATATATTTTTTTATCTTTACCATAAAACTGCATTCCATTAGTATTACCTGTATGACCAGTAATAAGATTCCCCAAGTCTTTCACAGACATATTTCTTTCAGAAGGCAAATGGTTTTTATCCATACTTATAAAGGCACTTTTTACTTTGGGAGTGAAAAATTTCTTTATTTGTGTTTCAAAATTACCTTTTAATGTGTAGGAATCAGAAAAACCTTTATCAAGTTTTATTACCTTCTCAGAAAAAAAATTAGTCACAGAATTTAATAATCCTACCCGATTATCAGTAATCTCAAATTCAGGGATAATAATATTGTCAAATTTAAAAATAATGAAAGAACTAGTAGAAGTAGATTTTGGCATATCCTTTAATTTTATAACTCTTTCACATTTACCCCATATAGCTGTCCATTTTTTATCTTTTAATTCTAAGTAATTAAATACTTTACCCTGACCTATTATACCAGGTAATGCAAGTGAACTTATAATTTTATCATCCGGTTTGGTAATAAAAACATAATTATGTTTTTCAGCAAAGGATTCCATTTCTTTAATATGCTTTTTTGCATATCTATTTCTAATAAAATAACCTATTATACCTAAAATTGATGCAATTATATAAAAATAAAACTTAATTTCTTCTTCGTTTTCCATTAAATCACCCAATCAAATACATTTTACATAAGGAATTACTTTCTTACACCTTAATTTTAAATAAAATCTGTTATAAACACAATAACATCGTATAGTATTAGTGAAAATAGATAAATAAAAAATAACTTATAAATATTTTCCACAGGATAAATAAATAATTCGTTATAAATCTATAATAATGTAATTTTTTATATAAAAATAACAAAATAACTTTTGACATTAGTATATATTATCTTTATATAATATTTATTTACGATTAATAAATATTACATTAAGAAGGAGCATTCCTAAGTGAGTAATATTCTTAAACAAACTTACAAAGATGTTGAGGGCTTAGAATACATAAGTCCCAAAATCGCTATGGAAGAGGCATCTCGTTGTTTACTTTGTTACGATGCACCTTGCAGCAAAAGTTGTCCAGCAGGAACAGATCCAGCTAAGTTTGTACGTTCAATAAGATTCAGAAACGTAAAAGGTGCTGCAGAAACAATTCGTGAAAACAACCCATTAGGTGGAATCTGCGCTAGAGTCTGCCCTTATGATACTTTTTGTGAAAAAGCCTGTAGTGCAACTAAAATAGAAAAGCCTATTAGAATTGGTTTGTTACAGCAATTTGCTGTTCAGCAAGAAAAAGCTTATGGAATGAAAGTTTTACAAGTCTCTTGCGATAAACAAAATAAAAAAATAGCCTGCATTGGTGCTGGTCCAGCTTCTTTAACTGTTGCATCTGAATTAGCCAGAGCAGGTTATGAAGTTACTATATTTGAAAAAGAAGCAAAGGCCGGAGGTATGCTTACCTTTGGCATAGCAACAGTAAGACTTCCTCAATCTGTAATAGATTTCGATATTGAACAGATTAAGAATCTAGGCGTAAATTTCGTTTTTAATAAAAAAATACAAAAAGAAGAACTGGAAGACTTTGATGCAGTGTTTATTGGAACAGGCCTTTGGGGTGAAAACTTGCCTAAGATAGATGGAATTCTCCTTCAAGGTTCGTTTTCTGCGATTAAGTTTTTAAAAGAATTTCGCAAAGGAAATCCTTATTTCGTAAAAGATAAAAAAGTAGTTGTAATTGGTGGCGGAGATGTAGCTATAGACTGTGCTGTAACTGCCAATATTTATGGAGCAAAAGATGTAAAGATTATTTATAGAAGATCATTAGAAGAAGCTCCTGGTAATATTAGAGAGTTTGTACATGCATTTGAAAGAGGAATTAGTGTTACAACTAATATGGCACCAGTTGCGTTAAAAGGTGATGGTAAAGTTGAAACAGTTGAATTTGAAGGATTCAAAAATAAATCTGATAAAATGACAGTTTCAGCCAACATAGTAGTTTTTGCTACTGGTCAAACATCTGAAATAAAAGAAACTGGTCTTGTTCCTGATGATAAATTGAATGAAAAAGGCTTTATAAAGACCAATGATACTAATATTACAGGGAAATTCTTTGCTGGTGGTGACATAGTTCATGGAGCCAAAACAGTTGTTGAAGCAGTAAAAGCTGGCAAAATTGCTGCTACAGCTATGAAAAAATACCTCGAAGGTAAAAACTAAGGAGAGGGAAAATGACTATAAAAAAAGAATTATCAATAAAATACTTAGGCGTAGACTGTCTTAGCCCATTTTTCCTTTCTTCATCACCTGTTTGTGCCAACTACGAAATGGTTGCTAAAGCCTATAAAGAAGGATGGGCAGGCTGTTTCTTTAAAACAGTTGGGCCTTATGCAATGGATGAATGTTCTCCCAGATTTGACAATGTTACCAAAGAAGGGACTCCATGGATAGGCTTTAAAAACATGGAACAGGTATCTCAGCACACACCAGAAGAAAACTTTGAAGCTATGGCGAAATTAAACCATGATTTTCCAGAACACATAACAGTAGCATCTATAATGGGTTCAACTGTTGAAGAATGGAAAAAACTAGCAACAATGGCAGAACAATGTGGTGCGAAACTCATTGAAGGCAATTTTTCCTGTCCTCAAATGGCTACTAATGCAATGGGTTCAGATGTAGGAACTAACCCTGAACTGCTTTTCAAATATAGTCAGGCAGTAGCTTCTGTAACAAAGATTCCATTTATAGCAAAAATGACCCCTAACTGTACCGAAATGGTTTCTTTAGCTAAAAAAGCTATTGAAGGCGGTGCAAAAAGCGTTTCTGCAATTAATACAATCAAATCTATTACTAATATTGATTTTGAAAATATGACTGCTATGCCTGTAGTAAACGGCAAATCTTCTATTTCCGGGTATTCTGGTGCTGCTATAAAGCCAATCGCCTTAAGATTCTGTGCTCAACTTCTTCAAGGAATAGAAGGCTTAGAGCTTTCAGGAATAGGTGGAATTGAAACCTGGCGCGATGCTGCCGAATATCTGGTTTTGGGATGTCGAAATCTTCAGGTAACAACTTCTGTTATGCAATATGGTTACAGAATTGTTGAAGACATGAAGAATGGTTTAATGCATTTCATGGCTGAAAGGGGCTACGAAAAGCTAGATGATTTTGTTGGTAAAGCTATTGGAAATATAATTCCTGCTGAAAATCTAAATAGAGACTTTATGCTTCTTCCAAAATTTGACAAAGAAAAATGTTTGGGATGTGGCAGATGCTATGTTTCTTGTTTTGATGGTGGTCATCAGGCATTAAAATGGGATGAAGAAGATAGAAAACCTATACTTATAAAAGACAAATGTGTTGGCTGTCATCTTTGTTTGAACATTTGTCCAATTGAAAACTGCATTACTACTGGTGAAATAGTCTGGAAAAAAGCTAGAAAACCAGTTGAAGTTACTTACAAAAAAGATTACAGTTCTTTAGGACTTTAAAAGTAAAAAAACATAAAAACCTTTTGAAACGCTTGCGAAAGCAAGCGTTTTTTTATGCCTCCCAAAAAAAATAATTTTTTTTTAAAAAAAGCTAAAGTTTCTTATTAGCTAAGACGATATAGAAAGTGGAAAGATATAAAAGGTTAAAAAGGAGGCGATAAAAAGGTGATGACTGACTTATTTGCCGGCAGCAATACAAGCATAAATGCATCAGCTTTGATTGCATTAGCAAATGCCAGCACAAGTGCAAAAAATCATTCAGATTCAGATACTCCTGAAACTATTGATTTTGCAACACTTTTGAGTCAGACAATGGATTCTGGTTTTTCTGTTAACTCACAAAACAACATTATTAAAGATTCCGTTAAAAGTTCTTTCGAAAGTTTATCACAAAACTCAGTTCTAACCGCTCAGCTTAAATCTAATGTTTCAGTTGATTCTTTCAACTCTTCCCCATTCGTGAACTTGAACGAACGCAACTCTTTTCAGAACAGTTTCGAAGTTAAGGATAGCAGAAATCTTTCTACAAAAAAAGATGCAAACCTTCGTTCAGAAAATACAAATCAGAATGTCGGTAAAAAAGCAAATGAAGTAAAAAAAGAAGATTCTGTAAAAAATGAAAAAGCAGAAACAAAAGGAAACGAATCTGTTCAGGAAAATGAAGCAGAAGAAAAAGTTGAAGCAAAAGGTATTTCATTAGAAGAAGCTAATCTGCCAATCGAAGAAACCAGCGTAGAAGAATCTGAAATACAGGCAGCAGTAGAAACTGCTTCTGTAATAGAAGAAGCTTCCGTAGTTTCCGAAGATAAAGAAGACGAAACAATAGTAGTCAGCGAAACTGATAATGAAAACGTTGCTTTAAATTTCCAGAATGTAGAACAGATTGAAGCTAACGAAGTAGAAAACGTTGAAACTGACGTAGAAGTAGAAAAGGTTAGCGAAGTTGCTACCGAAAATACTTCTACTGAGCTGAAAATGGCTGATAAAGAAGTTGATACTGAAGAAGATGAACTTTCTGACAAAACTGAAAAGAACGAAGTTCCTGTAAATGCAGCTGTTAATCCGATGCAAACTGCACAAGCAGTAGAAACTGTAAATAACGAAGTAATTGCAGAAGCTGATTCCGAAAATGAAAGCATTAAAAACATAATGGCAGCAAACAAAACTGCTTCTAACGAAGAAACAGAAGAAGCTACCGAAGTGGAAGAAAATGCTGAAGATTCAGATAAAAGCTCTGAAATTACTGATAAAGAAAATACAGTTAAAGCTGAAAGCAAACAGGAAAAAGAATCAGGTCTGGACAAGATCGTTGAAGAAATGAAAAAAGACGATACTGTCGTTCCTGAAGAAAGCTTAAGACAGAAATTTGCAGAAGCAATAGGCCAGGAAAAACAAAACAGTTCAGAAAATCCAGATGCTAGTCTAACTCAACAGGCTATGAATGTTGGCGAGCAGGCACCCCAGGCTGCAGCAACAGCCACTAACTCGGCAGAAGAAACTGCTAACAAAATATTCGCTGCTCTTACAGGTAAAAGCGAAGGAGCTAATGGGAAGGCAGAACCAAGTCAAATTCTTGTAGCAGGAAGCGAAGGAGCAAGCAAAGGCTTCACAATGGGCCAGAATAACGGTTCAGGAATGAATAACAGCTTCTCTTTCCAATCAGGTGTAAACCAGACCTACAATGAAAATGGCAAGATGAACCAGACTCAGAATACTCCAATGACAAGTTTTTCAGAACTTCTTACCAAGGCTGAAATGGTTAAGACCAAGGATGGAGCCAAAGTCATGAACATTGAGCTTGAACAGGAAGGAATAGGAAAGCTTGAATTAGAACTTAGTTCTAAAGACGGCGAAGTCACAGCTAGACTTTCAGCAGAAAGTGAACTTGCAAAGGCAAAATTAGAAGAATTAACACCTCAGATTAAAGAAAACTTAATAGAAAAGGGTGTGAACTTAACACAAATTAACGTGGATGTTTCCTCTAAAGATGCCGATGAAAGTGGAGACAAATACATAAATTCAGGAAGAAAAAGAAGCAAATCCAACCGACTTAACGGAATAGAAGGGAATTCTGTTAAGGAAATCATAGAAAAGAGAATTCTTCCGAATTTAAGGCGCGAAGCTCTGAACATTCAGAGTGTAGATATTACGGTTTAATAGATAATCAGGAGGCAAAAAGATGGCTATAGAAACTCTAACAGAAGCCCAAAGAATACAAGCTGCGAATTCCAAAAACGATAGAACTCCATCTTCTAATCTTGGGAAGGACGACTTTCTACAGCTTCTAACTACACAGCTTAAAAACCAGGACCCGATGAACCCTATGGAAGACATGGATTTCATTGGTCAGATGGCTGAATTCTCTTCTCTGGAACAGATGTTGAATCTCAATTCCAGTGTAGAAAAAATCAATACTGCTATTACAAACAATCAGACCACACAGGCTATGATGTTCTTAGGAACTAATGTAACTGCTGATGTTGATGATTCTGGAGAACCAATAACAGGGACAGTTGAAATGATTGGTTTCAAAGATAGCCAGCCATATCTGAAGGTCGGAGATTACGCTGTAATGTTAGATCAGGTAAAACTTGTTAATTACTAACAACGAAAACCCTAAAGTGTAAGTGAGTCGGCGACGACGAAGGCACTTATAGGATGGAAACTTAGTAGACTGAAAATTTAATACTAGAAGAGGCAGATATATGGATCCCAGACTTATGATTGGATCACGAAGTCCGCTGCTTAGAGGGTTATCGAATAGCGCAAACCTTAATGGTTATTCTTCCCAAAAGACCAATAATCAAAAGGGTGTAAGCTTTCAAGACCTACTCAATGGCGTATTAAATGATTCATCAAACAATGAGGAGTTTCACATCAGTTCTCATGCCCAGAAGAGGTTGAACGAAAGAAACATAACCATGGATTCTGATTTAAAGAGTTCTCTTTCAGAGGCTTTTAACGAATTAGAAGCAAAAGGTGCGAAGGATTCGCTGGTTCTCACTAGGGAAGGTGCATTCGTGGTAAATGTTCCGAGTAGGACGCTGATAACAGCTATGGGATTGAACGAAATGCGAGACAACATAGTTACAAATATAGATAGTGTTAATTTGAAGTTTGTATAAGGAAGCAGCAAACAGAGAAAAAAGAAAGTAAAGATGTAACTGCAGCAAAAAGAATAATAGATAAATGGATTGCCACGGCTAACGCCTCGCAATGACGATTGTTGCAGAAGTAGGAGAAGCAAACAAAGAGGGAAACGTAAAGAATCAGGAAAAAGAGCAAAACAAATCCGAATAGTATATGACCGGACCCTAACGGGAAGTCATAGACCACCCGACTGACTGAAGGTGGTCACGAATAGATAAAAGACTGATCTTTGCAATTCCCAGCAAGAGATCAGAGAAAGCAGACTGCATTAGCAGAAGCTTTCTTTGATCCGATGCTCCCCATAATGATTTCGGAGCCAACCGTGTATATGTTTTATCATATAGTGCGGAAACCCATTATAAAGGAATAGCATAATGATCAGATCATTATTTACAGGTGTTACAGGTCTTAAGAACTTCCAGACAAAGATGGATGTTATCTCTAATAACATCGCTAACGTTAATACAACTGCATTCAAACGCGGTCGTACCGAGTTCGCCGACCTATTCTGCCAAACATTGAGATACGGTCAGCAGGCATTCGGCGATTACGGCAGTCAGAACCCAATGCAGGTTGGTCTTGGTGTTAGAAAAGCATCAATCGATACCTTGATGGATCAGGGTAATATTGAATTCACTGGCAAAGACACTGACATTGCTATTGAAGGTGAAGGATTCTTCGTAGTTCATTCATATGACGGCAGCACTTACTACACTCGTGACGGTAACCTTAACATTTCAGACAGCTACGACCTGGTTATGACCAACACAGGTAGCAAAATTCAGGGTTGGTCAGCAGTTCAGAACTCCAAGACTGGTAATCTTGAAATGAAAGAAACCGGTATTGTTCCATCAGATATTAACATCTGCAAGTATTTGAAGAAACACGCACATCAGACTAACGAAATAGTTTATTCTTGTAATCTTGATGCAAGTTCTAATGAAAGAGACGTAGAATTCGGTCTTAACACCCTCACATTCTTCGATAGCGAAGGCAATCAGCAGAATCTCCAGTTCAAGTTCAAAAAGCTTGATTCTAATAACTGGGTTTGGACTGCTTATGACGACACAGAAGGCAACGTCGCTACAGGCACAATCAAGTGCGATGACGACGGTAATGTAATTGAAAGCACAGTTGAACCAGAAGGTGCAACTTCTAATATATCTTCACCCTATTTCACTTATGACCCAGACGGCGACCCACAGCCAGGCTCTGCCACAATGCCGATCAACGCTGTAACTAATAGTGGTAACGGCGTAAGCTCAGGCGTTACAGTAACTGGAAAAGAAGTAAAAGACGAAACCGTAGAAATCATTTTCGACGGCGGCGATCCAACAAGAGCAACTTCTTTCCGCGTTGTAGGTTCTGAAAGAGGCTTTATCGGTTCTGGCACACTTGGTGGTGAACAGGCTCGTTTTGTTGGTGAACCTACACAATTCGGTAGCTTCTGGACTCCAGACGAAGATACTTCGTTCACAATCACAGACACTCAGATTTACACTCTTGATGACGGCACTGAACACACTGAAGTAACTTTCCCAAGAGAAGCTACAATTACTTTCACTAACGCAGACGCCCCCTACTCTACTTCTCAGATAGTAGACAAAATTAACGAAGAATTGGCTAACGCTGGCGTTCGTGCAACAATCTACTTCGACTCTGTAACTGCTAATTTCCAGCTTGTAAGTAACTCAACTGGTAGCAACCGCGAATTGAAGATAAGCAACGCTACTGGCAGTTTCTCAGACCTTGGTCTTTCTGAAGGTTCAGAAAGAGGAACAGGCGGATCAAAAGCTGAAGTATTCCAGGATGTTAATGCAGCTGAAGCAGCTATTATAGCCGCTGGCGGTGCAGCTGGCAGTGCAGATTTCTCTAACGACAACTGGGACCCAGCTAGTGATGTTAAGTTAATCATCACAGACAGACACGGCAACGCAACTCAGATTACTTTTGAAGACAAGCTCGCTGGTGCAAATCAGGTTTACACTCGTGGTGCAATCCTTGCATCAATCAACTCTAAGCTTGCAGCCGATAACGTTGATGCAACCGCGGCTTTCCAGGATTCAGACAATGATGGAAGCCCAGATATGCTTGTAATCACAAGCAACACCCCTGGTTCCGGTGAACGATTATACATCAATGGCACCAATATCGACCAGTTAGGTTTAACTGCCGGCACTACTTTCGGAACTGCTGCAGTCAGCACATTCAACTATGGTGGACTCTCCTTCGATTTAACAGAAGGTATGGATGCCTGGCTTCCAAACGAAAAAATGAGTTTCACTACTACTGCTGAAAAAGGTGCTGCTGATTCAGTTAATATCTATGTTCCACAGCCAGCTTCTAAAACCATGACCTTCAAGTGCGAAGTAGATGGTGAAGAATATAAAATCGACGGTTCAATCGCAAAAGGTGCTACTCACTCAACCAATATCGTTTGTTACGACTCTCTTGGTGGTGCACACGCATTAGTAACCAAGTGGGAACACACTAACTCTGAAACTCAAGAATGGACTTATAAAGTAAGCTATTCTCCAGATGATGATGAAATAATCAGATGGCTCAATGACCCCTCTAATGGTGTTATGGATCCAGAAGACCCCACCGAAGAAGAATTAGAAAGAGCTAATGACGCTCTCATTCAGAATCGTGAAGGTAAAATGTATTTCACTCATGCTGGTAAAATAGACATTGGCAAGTCTTATATTCCAACTCTTACCATGCAGCCAGAAGGCAGTAATGAAGTAAACATCGAAATGAAGTGTGATCTCATTACACAGTTCGAATCAGACTTCACTACTAAAGCTGAAAGTCAGGACGGTTATGCAATGGGTCTTCTCCAGGAAATCTATTTTGAAGAAGACGGCGTAATAAGAGGTGTTTACTCTAACGGTCAGAAGCAACCTATTGCACAGGTAGCTATTGCAACCTTCAATAACCCTGCTGGTCTTGAAAAGACAGGAAACAACCTCTATGCATTCTCTCCAAGCTCTGGTCTTGCAGTTGTAACTAAACCAGGCATCAGCAAAGCTGGTATCATAGTTCCAAATTCATTGGAAATGAGTAACGTTGACATTTCAGAAGAATTCACCAATATGATCGTAACTCAGAGAGCCTTCCAAGCTAACTCAAGAGTTATCACCACATCAGATGAAATACTTCAGGAAGTAGTGAACTTGAAGAGATAAGAAAACTGAAAATTGAAAACTGAAAATTGAAAAATATAAATCAACTTTCAGTTTTCATCTTTCAATTTTCAACTTAATAAGTATGGAAATATTTTCCAAAAAAGAGTATTCTAAGCAAAACAATATAACAAAAATTGAATAAAGCATTGACTTGCTTAAACTCTTCGTGGTAAAAAATAAAGAATTATGTCAGGAAAAAAATTATTTGTACTTATAGTTTTACTAGTAATGCTAATTGTCTTAGCTGTAGTGGCAATTAGCTATTCTGCCTTTAAAAAAGGATCTACTGGTCCTAATACTCCGACACCACCTCCGAGTGAAATTCAACCCTTAGAATCAAAAGAAATAATGGGCCGTTTTGATTTAGGTGAATTTGTTGCCAATACAAGAGACGAAGAATTACATTATATCAAGATACAAATAGAAATAGGTTATGTTGGAAATATTGAACAGGACCTAGAAGAACATAAAGCCGAACTTAGAGATAAAGTTAATATTACTCTTATGAAGTATAATGCAGAAAGATTAAAAGAAGATTATATCGATGGTTTTCTGCATGTTGAACTCTTATCTGAACTCAATAATTTGTTAGAAAAGAAAAATAAAGTCTTAGCAAGTAGAATAAAACAAGTTGTTATACCAACTTTTCTGATAAATTAAAAATTATGTTCTTGGAATAAACCTCAATGGTTGATACCTTAAGTCAAAACGAAATTGACGCATTGTTATCAGCATTACAGCCATCTGAAGATGCTGTTGCCGCCACTCCTGATACTTCACAGGGAGTGGCTGTTTCTGCGTCTGAAAATACTAATTCCAGAGAACAAACTCCTTCATTTAAAAATGAAATAAATAATATTACTTCAAAACTTTCCAATAATTCTTTTCAAGAGAATACATCAAGTTCCTCTTCCAGTAAAAGTAAAGGCAAAGAAAGAAAATACGATTTTAAACGACAAACCAAGTTTTCCAAGGAACAATTAGGAACCTTAGAACTTATTCATGAATCATTTGCCCGATTAATAGGAACCGATATATCAACCAGACTTAGAATGGGAGTTAATACAACCATTCTTCCCGTCACCCAGGAAACCTTTGAAGAATTTGTTGGCTCAATTTTTCCACCGACTTTCATAACCATTTTTAGATCTGACAGTTTAGGTGGTGAAGCAATGCTTCAAATAGATTTAAGCATTGTTTTTTCTATACTCGACCGACTTCTTGGTGGAAACGGTGCACCATTATCTACTTTACGTCAGTTGACTGATGTAGAAAAACAAATAATGCAAAAAATAATGGTTGGTATAATAGACCGTTTGCGTGAGGCCTGGATAAACGTAGTAGATTTAATGCCCGTTATCGAATTAGTTGAATCAAATCCACAGTTCGCACAAATAGTTCCACCTAACGATGTAGTAGTAACAATTAAAATAGAAATTAGCATATTAGATACCACAGGCAATTTGAAACTCTGTATTCCTTACAATACTTTAGAATCAATAACCCATAAGCTTAATGCGGCCTCATGGTTTGCTGCGGTTCGTAAAGAAGGCGAATCAACAAAATCCAGTGGGGATGCTATAGAAAAACAGGTTAAAGACGTTGTATTACCTGTTGTCGCAGAACTTGGTCGTGGTGTATACCCGCTTGAAGATATTATAAATTTACAAGTAGGTGACTGCCTTTTGACCAATCAGTTAGCGAAAGAAGAACTAAATATTAGGGTTGGAAATCAAATAAAATTTTGTGGCCGCCCAGGTATTCTTGGCAAAAAGATGGCCATTTCAATAACCAAGGTTTTTGAGCCCCCTGGACAAGAGGAGGATGAATAAACGTGAGTGACGCTGTACTCTCGCAAGAAGAAATCAATGCTCTTTTAAATGGAAGTTTAGGAGGAGGAAGCTCGTCTATCGCAGATGCTTCTCCTGCTCCTAGTTCTGTACCACCTGCAGCTCCAATGCCGAGTAGTGCTGGTTCAGCAGCTAATTTTACTGAAGAAGACATTAACCAACTTACTGAAGTTGCTAAACTAGCTTTAGGTGCGACTTCTTCTGTTGTTCAAATGTTCGTAAACCAGCAAAATGCTGAAATCGCCTTAGAACAGGTCAGAGTAATCTCTTATTCTGATTTGGTTAGAGAATGTGCCAGTGACGAATATTTGGTATTAAAAATAGCTTATATTGAAGGTTTTGATGGGCTTACCTATCTGGTCTTAAAAAAATCAACTGTTGCAATAATAGGTGATTTGGCTATGGGTGGTTCTGGCTTGAATGTGGAATTTCAAGAAATGCATATTTCTGCAAATCAGGAAATGCTTAACCAAATGATGGGAAAAACCACAACAAGTCTCGCTGAAATATTCAAAAAGCGCGTAGATATATCTCCGCCAACTCCAGAAATGATAAATTTTAGTAAGGGAACACCTGCTGACATGCCAGATTTTCATGAAGGAGCTGATTTCTTAAGAATAGGATATAATCTTAAATTAGGTGATGTAGCTATTACTGAAATGATTCAGCTTTATCCTGCTGATTTTGCATTGCTTATGGCTCATGAACTAAATAAACCTGCCAAAGAACCTCCAAAACCTCAGGTTGCACCTCCTCCCCCTAATGCGGGAATGCCACCAATGATGGATCCAATGCAGCAACAGCCTATTCCAGGTCAAATACCTGGACAAATGCCTGGTATGATGCCTAATATGGGTATGCCAATGCCTGGTCAAATGCCTGGTATGATGCCTAATATGGGTATGCCAATGCCTGGTCAAATGCCTGGTATGATGCCTAATATGGGTATGCCAATGCCTGGTCAGATGCCTAATATGTTCCAAGGTTCACCTGCCGAATTCGGTATGTTACAAATGCCTGGTGGAATCGGTTTACAATCTAATATAGATTTACTTCTTGATGTTCCATTAGAAATAACCGTTGAATTAGGCAGAACTAGAATGTTAATAAAAGATGTACTTGAATTAGGTATAGGTTCTGTAGTAGAGTTAAATAAGTTAGCTGGTGAATCAGTTGAAGTATTTGTTAATAATAAATTAATTGCTAAAGGTGAAGTAGTTGTTATTGATGAAAACTTTGCGGTTCGCATTACAAATATAATCAATCCACAAGATAGATTACAGGCTCTCTAAGGAGATTTCCTTCTGATATGGGAAAAACAATTCTAATAGTCGACGACGCAGCATTCATGCGTATGATGATCAAAGATATTCTTACGAAGAACGGTTTTGAAGTAATAGGTGAAGCCCAAACTGGCAAAGTCGCAGTTGAGCTTTATCAAAAGCTAAAACCAGATTTGGTAACAATGGATATTACTATGCCGGAAATGAATGGTATAGAAGCCGTTAAAGCCATTAAAAAACTTGATCCTGCAGCAAGAGTAATAATGTGCAGTGCCATGGGACAGCAAGCTATGGTTATTGATGCAATTCAAGCAGGAGCACGTGATTTTATTGTAAAACCGTTCCAACCAAATCGTGTAATAGAAGCAGTTCAAAAAGCTCTTCGTTAAGGTATATCTTAATCAAAAAAATAAAAGTAAAAAGTGAAAAAAGCTATTAACTTTGCCTTGTTAGGTATATTGGTTCTTATAGCATCTTTTTGGAATCTTCAAACCGTTGTTGCTGACAACAGCGGTTTGTTTTTATCAAATAATGAGTCTAATTCCGCAAAAGATTTTATAAACGCAACAAAAACATCTAATCAAGATGAAAATCAAGTTACAGTCAACTCTGTTTCTACCTATACCCCTACAGTTTTAGCCTCATCTAGCCTAGACAATAAAAATGAAAAAAAAATAAATACTGTAGACGAAGGTTCCCTACCCCTTTTTTCCAACAGATATTCTTCTTCTACAAGAAGGTTAGATTCCACAGGAGATAATCTCTCTGCTACATTTAGCATGCTAACCTCTTTAATAGCAATTATAATTCTTGCTCTCGTAGCATCATGGTTTATCCAGAAAAAAACAGGATTAGCTTCCAATAATTTTGGAAAAGTTCTAGGAATGGTTCCTATAGACAACAGAAGAATTATCTATATTGTCGATGTTATGGGCAAAATGTTAGTTTTAGGTGTAACAGAGCACAATATTAACTATCTTACAGAAATAACAGATAAAGATACAATAGATGCATATAGATTAAAATATGGGCAAAATATTACTCCTGGTTTAGAAAAACTTTTCCCTTTTATTAATAAAAATAATTCAAGTGAAACAGATGAAGAATCAGATTTAGACGATTCTCAAAAAAAGATTTTGGCAGAAAAAAAGAGTGAAGAAATAAAAAATGAAATAGATGAAAACAGGAAAAAACGGGAAGAACGTCTAAGAAATCTACTTATTAAAAAAAAGTAGAATATCAGAATTAGGGTATTGACATTAACTGTTTAATTGGAGTACATTTTTTCTATAAATTTCACGAATCTAATCCAAATTTAATTTAGGATATTATGCACCAGTCTTTTAATAAAAATAACCTGTTTTCGTACGTACGCTTTATAAGTATTTTAGTAATCTTCTCTCTATTCTTTGTTTATCCGAGTTATGCACAGCAATCCAGAGGCAATGCAAGAGTAAATATTAACGATAATACAAGAATAGACCGCACACCAGTAGACAGCACCCCATTCCCTATTCCAGCAATTACAGTTCACGTCGATCCTTCAAGAGAACGTGGACAAATAGGAACAGGTCTGCAAATTTTAATTCTATTAACTATACTAAGCTTAGCTCCATCAATTTTGATAATGCTGACAAGCTTTACAAGAATATTAATTGTATTAAGTTTTGTAAGACGTGCTTTAGGAACAAATACAGAACCAAGCAATCAGATTTTAATCGGATTAGCATTATTTATTACTTTCTTTACGATGTCACCTGTTATAGATCAAGTGTATAACAACGGAATTAAGCCATATATCAATAGAGAAATAGACTATGTTGAATGCTATAACCGTTCAATAAAACCGATAAGAACATTTATGTTCAAACATACAAGAGAGAGTGATCTACGACTTTTTGCCGAAATGGAAGGTGCACCCAAACCTCAAACAAGAGATGATTTAAGTACTATAGCATTAATTCCTGCTTTTATAACCAGTGAATTAAGAACAGCTTTTCAGATGGGCGTAGTAATATATCTGCCATTCTTAGTAATAGATATGCTTGTTTCAAGTATTTTAATGGCTATGGGTATGATGATGCTTCCGCCAGCAATGATTTCATTACCCTTTAAACTTCTGTTATTTATATTAGTTGATGGCTGGAATTTAGTAATAAAATCGTTAGTCACAAGTATAGCTGGCGGTTTATCATGACAGAATATGTAGTATTAGCTCTTTTAAAACAAACATTCTGGGTAAGTATTATATTAACCACACCTATTTTGTTAATAGGAATGATTATAGGGGTTATTATCAGTATTATTCAGACTGCTACTTCTATTCAGGAACAAAGTCTGACTGTCGTTCCAAAGCTTATTATAACTGTTTTAGCTATTATGGGGATGTCAAGCTGGATGATTAGTTATATGATCACTTTTGCCACACAATTACTAGGTTCTTTATTCGAATACGCCAGGATGTAACTATATTTTATGCCTATTACAGAAACCGCTTTTTTAAATGCAGTAGGATTATTTCTAATCGCTTTGGTAAGATTCAGCGGTTTCTTTTTAATAACCCCTGTTTTTTCTGATAATACCGCACCTACAAGAGTAAAAGCTGGCCTTTGCGCTCTATGTGCCGTATTAATACTTCCTCATTTAATATCTACAACAACTCTACCTAATTTAAGTGTAGTAGGATATGGGATAATGGTAATAAAAGAGCTAGCTCTAGGGTTTATGCTCGGTTTTATTGTATTATTTTTAAGTTCAGCATTAAGAATGGGCGGAAACCTTATAGGAATGCAAATAGGTTTTTCTTATGCCCAGGTTGCTGACCCTGGTTCTAATCAAAGCGTTGGAATTATTTCAGAACTGCTTCAACTTGCGGGTTCACTTCTTTTCTTGTTCTTTAACGGGCATTTAATAATTTTAAAATCATTTTTTCAAAGTTTTTCTATGGTGCCCCCTGCTGGTTTAATATTAACAAATAGCGTCATAGAAGAGGTGCTTCTATATAGCAGAATGATATTTATCTGTGGATTACAAATATCTATGCCAATTATTGCAGTAGTTTTAGTCGGAGATGTAGCATTGGGCATAATTGCACGAACAGTTCCCCGAATGAATATTTTCCAACTTGGTTTTGCAGTAAAAATTATAGGTGGTTTGATTGTTATTTATTTCTTTATTAATTGCCTTGCTGATGTAATAAAAAGTTTATTAAATATAAGTCTTGAAGAAGTTATGCTCATTTTAAAGCATTTAGGTGGTACATAATGACTCAAGATATTAAACTATTATTCATGGGGAAGAAATGTATAGACAAGTCTCTGATTGCTTTGCAATCAGCCCCCTCAGTCTCACTAACGTTCGACAGCTTCCCAACCATTCGTGGGGGAGCTTCTATGGCTTGCAATGACGATTGTATCCAAGAATTAGATAATTATATCACCATCTCCGACCTGCCCTTCGACCTACAGATGTTCGCTGGGGAAAAAACAGAAGAAGCAACAGAAAAACGTAAGAGAGATGCTATTCAAGAAGGAAATGTAGCGAAATCACAAGATCTTGGTTCTGTAGTTATACTTCTAGTTAGCTTTATTATGCTTCGTGCATACGGCGAAAATATGTATAGCCGCTGTGCTGACTATATGAGATACACTCTTAGTCATGCTATTCATTCTCCTTTAACCTTTAACGAAGGTATTATTCTTATTGAGCAGTTTATTGTAGTAACCCTGACAGTAATCTTGCCATTTTTAATAGTCATTATGATTGCTGCAGTTTTTGCCAACGTCATTCAGGTAGGATTTCTATTTCGTTTTGATCCTATGACTCCGAATTTTGACAGATTAAATCCTGTTTCAAATATTCAAAATATGTTTTCATGGAAACTTGTAGCCGAACTAGTTAAATCGATATTGAAAATACTAATAGTAGCCTATGTTCCATATTCCACGATAAAAGGAGAATTAAGTGAATTTATAGGTTTTGTTAAAGCCAATCCACTACCCTCTTTTGGAAAAATTCTAGATACTTGCTATTATATGGGAATTAAAATTATATTAATATTTCTTATCTTAGCTCTTGTTGACTGGGGATTTCAGGTTTGGCGTCATAATGAAGGTTTGAAAATGTCTAAAGAAGAAATAAAAGAAGAACATAAACAACAAGAAGGAGATCCTCACGTAAAACAAAAGATAAGAGAAAGACAGAGACAAGCTTCTTCACGTCGTCAAATGGAAGAAGTTCCAAAAGCTACAGTTGTAGTAACAAACCCAACCCATATAGCTGTAGCTCTTAAATATATTTATAAAGAAATGCCGGCACCAATAATTGTTGCTATGGGTACCGGACTTATTGCTCAGAAAATAAAAGATATAGCAAGAGAAAACGATGTTCCTATCGTAGAAAATAAGCCATTAGCTCGTGAAATGTTTAAAAAAGCTAATGTAGGTGACGAAATTCCTCCAGAACTATTTAATGCTGTAGCAGAAATAATTGGTCAGATTATGATGAAGAAAAATCAAAAAGCCGCTTAAGTAAAGCGGCCCAACTTTTCTACTACTTTATTAGTTTCAAAAATTAATTAATAAAATAATTTTAAATAAAAATACAATGGAAGTATTTTTATTCATATTTTGAATTCAGCACACGAGAATATATGCGAGTTACAAAAACGCGGTCTTTAATTGGCTTTTTACTTGAATCAAGCATTTCATGCATACAAAGCTGAACTTCTACCCCTTTTATTTTTTCCAAGCTTTTCAAACCATCTGGATATGGACTAGAAGGATGATAATAGTGAGGTCCAAGATATCTCTGATAATGGTCTAGAGATTCATCAAGCTCTTGATTTCTAAAAATAGTTCCATCGGTTCCCCAGACTTTCAAATAATTCAACTGGGTTGTAATCAAGGCCTTTCTTGTTTCACCATCAACCTGTCGATAAACGATCTTTTGCATATCAGAAGAATCTTGATGCAACTCTGGACCTTCATAAGTATATGTTACTTTTCTCGTTGAATTACCTGTCTTCGAAGGAATAAGCAATACAAGCTTATACATAAGAGCATTTTGCTCATCAAATAAACTTTCTTTATATATAGTATCAAGTTCTTCAACTTTTATCATTTCTCTTAAATCACGTTCGATTATCATCAAGAAATCTCTAGCTTCATGCAATGTATCTAAAGATTGTCTTTGTCTTTCCAGACTTACAAAAGTTCTATTAATCATTGCATATCCAATTGCTAATACTATAGCAAAAAGAAGCATAGCTATCATTACTTCTACAAGAGTTACCGCTTTTCTGTTTTTTATAATAGTCATATTTGCCTCTTTTTATATACCTGCAGTATAGGTTGCATTTAGGCCGCTACCTAAAGTTTCATCAGAAACAATAGTAGATAATTCAAAATGCTTTTCTTTATCTTTTAATCCAGCAGATTTTTCTATAAATTTAACTATGACTCTTATTCTAATACGTCTTTTCTGAAGTTCAAAGTCAGTTTGAGAAGGATCTGGGTCTACATAAGGATAAAAAGAAATACGTGGTTCCCTGGCATATTCTACCCCTGGAGTATTCCAAACGCCATTCAATTCCAAAGGAAGAACCACTTCTTTAAATGGACCTTCTTCAGGATCATCAGAAGCCTGTTCTATAATTTGCTTTAATTCCTCAAAAGGTCTGCTTTTTAATTCTTCTATTTTTTGAAGTCCCAAATTGCAGGCTACAACTTCATTTATACTTTTATAAGTAACTTTTTCTGTTATTCCAAAGATAAGAATCATTGGAAGCATAACAAGAGATGCCAGACAGATGGCAATAAGAATTTCTATTAAAGTAGCACCTGATTTTCTATTTATAAATTTTATTTTAATTTTTTTCAAAATCATAAACTCCTTTGCTCAAACTGTCGATACTTCTTTAAAAGAAGATTTCTACGAGGTCAAACAATGAAAGTAAATAAAAAACATTTCGGTCTCATGCTCGCATCAATATTAGCCCTATCTTTTAATAGTCATTTCGCTCAAGCAGCTAGAAAAACCACTGAAGTTTTTTCCGGTTCCAAGGTTTATGCTTTCAAAAAAGTAGGCAATAACAGATATGCACCACTTGAAGAAGTCACCGCCGAAAACGTTGTAGTTAAGAAAACTGGTGTTAAAATCGACCGAACCAATGTTTACATTGGGGGGTATTTAGTTAACACCACTGATAAGACTATTCCTCATATCAGAATTTTCCCAACTTTTGCTGATAGCAAGCTATCAACTACCAACCTTGTAGATAACCTAACCCATGATGAATTAGATTTAGCTCCCAAGGAAATCAGAAGATTCGTAATAATGCGACCAGCTTCTGAACTAGCTCCTTTGCTAACTACCAGCGTTCCTTTCAACGACAATTGTATTCTTTATTGTAGAGAAATTAACGGGTAGGCTTAGCTCTTATCTGTTCAATATTGCCAATTGCATTATCCCAGTCAGACCTCTGAGAATCAGGGGCCTGACTTTTCATTAGTTTAAAAGCGTTCAGATACGCTTCTTTTGCTTTTTCTTCCCTGTTATTTTTCTGATATACCTTAGCCAATTGTTCATATGCAATTATGTAAAGGTCTGCATCAGAACTATCTCCACCAGAGTAACGAGCCTCGTCAAGGAAACTTTCAAGTTTCATAATTCCTAGCATATTTGAATCTTGAGCTGCCATGACAGCTTCTTTTAATCTTAAAGATCTATTAGATGTAAGCTTTTGTCTATGTTCTTCTTTTTCTCTAGCTCTTCGTTCAGCAGTCTGTCTTGATGCTTCGTATTTACGCATAGCTAAGAGTTTTCTTTGTTCTCTTAGATTCTTAGTATCTACTTTTACTTCAAAAGATTCTGCATTTTCATCAATACCCATATTTTTTAACTGTTCTTGCTGTGTAGTTCCAATATCTTTAGCTTTTTCATTTTTGAAAGCTCCAGATAAAGACCAGTTAAAAGAATTTTCTTTTCTTCTAGTTGCCGAAACAGAGGTATCAATAACTTTTCTTGAACGACTTGAATGAATAATAATAACGATAACAAAAATAATTATGACCAGTGCAATAGAAATTAAATAAGGATTCTTACAAAGACTGATTATATAAGCCTTTTTTGCTTTTTGAGCATCTTTAATCTTTTTCCTTTTATCTGGCGATATATCGCTTAAAGGATAAAGAGGTTTCACCATGGTATATTTCCTTATTTGCTATTGTTATATAATAGTATAACAAACATGGGTACAATTATCAATAAGCATATTACTTCAACCACCACTTATCATCAACCACTAAAAAAAGCTGACATTTGCCGGCCTTTTTATTTGTAAACGTAGATTATTTATTCTTTATTGCAATTGTAAGAAGGCTTATCTACTCTCGCTTAGACTATAACTACTAAAAGATGCATAGCATCTAACTACCTACTACAATAACTACGCCAAGCTTTGCTTGGCTATTACTTATGAGTAAGTATATATCTTCCATCCCAGCCTTCTGGCGGTGGATTTACCTTGTATTCGTTACAGCGGGTAATATAAGTCTTTGAAGGACCGTCATTGGGATCTAGCTTTAAAACTTCTTCAAAGGTTGCTATGGCTTCATCCCACTTTCTTTCAAGATGCAACTGAATAGCTTTATCATAAAGTTCAGTCTTTTCAAACCAGCCTTCTGGTTCATCACCAATCTTACAGACAAGCTCGTGAACTTTGACTGGTTCTTTTTTCCCTTTAACAGCAAGAAAATCTAGGAAACGACCGCGGACAGCGTGTTTTACGCGTTGATAAGTGTTATCGCTTACCATCATCATCGTGCCATATTCTTTGTTAGCACCTTCAAGACGAGAAGCTAGGTTTACACCGTCGCCCATACAGGTGAAGTTCATCTGAGCCTTCTGTGAACCCATGTAACCAACAACAACATCTTGAGTATTAATACCGCATCTGGCAGCAACTTTCGGGAAACCTCGTCTAGCCCAATCTATCTGTAATTCCTTAATCTTTTTCTGCATTGCTATAGCACAGAGAACAGCTCTAACAGCATGATCTTCCTGCTTTTTGGGGAAATTCCAAAATGCCATAACTGCATCGCCAATGAATTTATCAAGTGTTCCACCGTATTCAAAAAGCAGGTCTGTCATGGCACCTAAGTATTCATTAAGCAATATAACCAGATCTTCTGGTGAAAGCCCTTCTGAAATTGTAGTAAAACCAGCTACGTCCGAGAAGAAAATTGTTAGCTCTGTCTTTGTTCCGCCAGGTCTTACCAAATCAGGATTATCAAGCATATACTGAACAACATCCTTAGAAACGAACCTTGAGAACATGGCCTTGGTGCTATTGGCTTTTTTACGCTGTTTTAAGTAATTAATAAGAGTATTTACTACCCAGATAGATAAAATAGAAGCTAGTATAGGAGCTAAATCAAAAACCTGACCAAGAAAATGATATGAGTAATAACTATAACTAAAAGCAATAAAAGCGAATAACAATGCTACAATAGCTCCAATAGCAGGCGAAAACATTTCTAATACAAAAGCAGAAATAAAAGTGAATAATATCAAAGTTATAAAAGTAACAGAAAATTTAGATTTTTTAATAAAATTTTTATTAAGCAAATTCATAATAACATTGGCATGAATTTCTATTCCCATCAACGGTTCATTAACTATTTGAAAACCTGTTGGATAATTTACTGGAGTTGAATAAAAATCAAATTCTCTAGAATCAAAGGGACCTGCAATATAAACTCGTTCTCCTTTGTTTTCTTCTTTCTTACCTAATGTTCTTCTGTGAGCAAAGTTAGGCTCTAATCTTGTACTCTCTGGGTTTTTCTTTAAATATTCTTTTAATGTATTATCATCTAAAGCTTCATAATAAGAAATAGAATTTATTGCGGCAACCTTTTTATTGCCTTTCCTTGTAGAACCAGCAAAATTAATATATAATCTTCCTTCTTCAGATAAAGGAATTTCTAAATCTTTAATTTTTAATACCCCCTTGAACTTTCCATTACAAAAGTCTTCTTTTATTTCTTCGAAAACTCTTTTTTGTTCTTCAATATAGGTAGGTTTTGCATTTGCAAGTTTCTTTTTTATATCTTCTATTTCTATTTCAGCTTCTTTAACTATAGTTCCAAATCCTTCTTTGCCTTTTTTTTCTTTAATTGTCTTTTCCAATTCTATTAAACGCTTAGGAAAAACATATTTATTATCATAATCTAATTTTTCTAGAGCTATTCTTAATGCAAAAGAAGGTTTTATTATCTGCTTAGTGATAAGTTTATGATTATCATCAAATTCTCTTTCATCAAATTTAACTATTATTGGTGCTTCTGTAACATATGATTTGCTACCTTGAGCCATATCAATCATTGCCCAATCAACATATTCTTTATTTTTTAGAAAACAATCCATTGGTATTACAGAAACATCTTCTGAAATACTCTCTATACCTTTTTGAGAAAAGGTTATTGGTTCATTAGATGAGGTTTTTGAGACATTATTATCTCTACTCTTATATTTCATCATTTGTGTAAATGATTCTTCATCTCTGGCACCTTCATCTTCTATTTTTTCCGTAGTTCTATTAGCTGCTAAAATAACTTTACTTTTAACATTCTCTAAAGCCTTTTCTAACATTAAATCATGTTCTTTATTTGTTTCTCCGATTAATACAAAGTCAAAGCCAATTACAGAAGCAGGTTCAACCCAATAAGAATTATCTCTAGGATAAGTTTTTAGTTTAATAGAAAAAGTAAAAAAGCTTTTTTCGCTACCTGCTAAATCAGCATCTTTTTTAAACTTTGGGAAAAATTTAAATTCATAAATTACTTCTGAATATAGAAGATTTTCAAAAAATTTACCCCATGCCTTAACAATACGTTCCAACTCAATGTCTATTTTTTCTTGAGTTTTATTTGTAATTTGGTTTTTATTATTCTCTTCACTATTATCTATATCAAAGATTTTAGATATTTTGTTTTTTATTTCTTCAGTTTCCCAAGGTATAATTAAAGTAGGTAAAACTAGATATTTCTTGTTTTCACCTGATAAGTTTTTAAAAATATTGGTTCCCTTTGGTCCCCAGGTTTTACCTGTTATTTTAATTAGAGAAGATATACCTTTTTTATCTTTATTTTCTGGCTTTTTATAATAATTAATAACCTGTCTTGAAGCACTTAGCCAATTATCTTGATCATAATTAGTTATATTTTTATTATATTTATCTTTACTATCGTCAATAAAAGTTCGCCATTCATCATATGAAGTTGCCATTATGTGCTGGTTACGAATATTTTCAAATAATCCAAACTTAATTGATAATAGTTCAAAGTTTAAAGCACGACTTTTTGCTTCTTTCTTTTGTCTTTGACCTAAAAAATTAAACATAGAAGCATGAATATCTCTACTATTGACTTTAGTTCTAAGATATCTAGCAGTAGTATCATCTTTTTTTACAACAGTTACTAAATTTCTGTCCTCTGGTATTTGATAGCCAAATTGATAAATAAAAGCTTGTAAATATCTTTCAAACTCATCCAAAACATGATGAGAAGATAATAATAAAACAACAATAAAAACAACTAACCCTATTACTAAGCTAAGAGTATAGTTTTTCTCTTTTTTTAGAAATAACTTAGACAATTTACTTTTTATATTAGATAATTTTGAAGAAATATTCATTTGTTGTTCCTACTACTTTGATAAACTCTATAATCCATTTCAGGGAAAATATTATCTCTTCGTTCTACTTCTCGAAGCCAAGGCACATCAATTTTCCCTTTATTTATATCTTCAAAAAGCTTAGTAAAACGGAAAACATGATCTTTAACCCGCTTTTTAGCATAACCTACGGTTGTACCCATTTTCATAATAAAAGCCCAGTCCGATGACTGTAAAAGCATTAATTCTCGAGCAGCCTGGTTTAATGCTTCTTTTGTTATTCCTTGAGCATTAGGGAAAGAATCAGATAATGTTATCATACGTTCTGCAGCTTTATGCATATGCGGATATATCCAAGCATTTGTGTCGTTAAGCCAGACTTCACTATATCCGTTAGCTCCCCAAGTTGAATCAGACGGGTTAGCTTCTTGAATACCTGGATAATAATCTAAGTAATCAGAAGGAGTGACAAGACTAGCGTATTTACTTTCTAAGGCTGTCTTTTTTAAGACATAATAAATAAAGTCCGGACCTTCATACCACCAATGTCCAAAAAGTTCGCAGTCATAGGGAGCAACAACGATAGGTTTTCTATCCATATGCTGTATCAAATACTCTATTTGTCTTTCTCTACACCATATAAAATGCCCGCCGTGAGTGGCTGCTCTTTTCATAGCTTCAGAATAAGAATAGGGCTCTTTTTCTGATGAATTTCTATCAGTAATTCTATAATATTTTATTCCTGTATTAAGCCTCATTCCTGATTCATGTATATAGGGCTTAATATAATCAAAATCTAAATCGTAGCCTATATCTCTGTAAAACTCTCTATAATATGGGTCTCCTGGGTAACCAATAATAGACGACCAAACCTGATGACCACTTTCCAAATCACGCCCGAAAGCTTTTACTCCTGAATTTGGACACTTTATAGGAGCATAAACACCATAGCTAGGTCTTGGTTCTGCTTTAGTAATTCCATGAGAATCAGTAATAAAGTATTCAATTCCATAATCTTTAAGAATTTGGTCATCTCCTCTATGAAATGCACATTCTGCAAGCCATATGCCTCTGGGAGGTTTATTAAAAAATCTGATATATTCACTGACTCCGACTTCTATCTGTGCTCTTACGGAAGGTCTGTAATCTTTCATTAAAGGCAAGAAACCATGAGTTGCACAGCAGGTTATTATTTCTAAGACGCCCTTATCTTGAAAATATTTAAAGGCATTTATTAAATTATGTTCTAATTTCTCAAAAATATCTCTGAATTTTTTATACTTAGCTCTATATAACCTTGCTGTATCATAAAACTCGGGCATTTTTCTAGTTCTTATTTCTTCTTTTTCTGACAATTCTTCCAGTTTTGCCAAATAATCAGAATATCTGTTCATAAGAAGTTCGTCAGAAAGCATATTTAATAGAGGGGGAGTCAAAGTCATTGTAATACGAAAATTAATTCCTTCATTTAACAGCTTATAAAAAACGTCTATTAATGGAATATAGGTTTCTGTGATCGCTTCGTATAACCAACGTTCTTCCATCATGTCAGAATATTCTGGATGCCTGACAAATGGCAAATGAGCATGAAGTATTATTGATAAAAAGCCTGGTCTTGAATCTAAGTTATTATTTGTATTATTTTGCATTTTAGTGGTTTTTACTCCTCTTAATAAGAGGAGAAGTCAGCGATAGCTGACAGAGAGGTTTTAAAATCCCCCTGTCTACTTCGTAGACATCCCCCTTTATAAAGGGGGGTAGTTTATCTTTTCAACAATTCGTCAGAACTGCTGATAGAAGGCAACTCTGTCTTAGAATCTGAATCAATTACTTTATGTAACTCAAAATTATCAATAATTTCGATTCTTTCTTTTAATTCACTCTTACTTATTTCTTTTGGTTCAGATTCATTTAATAATTCTATATTTTTTTCTTCTTCTTTTGGAGGATTAGCAGGAACCCATTCAGCCAGGTTTTCAGAAACTTTGTCTGTTGGTAAATGAATTGTCTGAGAAGTAGCTAAAACTTTAACGCCAGTTGTAGGAATCTTAATACAAAGCTGAACGAAATAATCACAATCACTGTCGTTAAGGCTTAAATACCAGTTATCGCAATTTTCTGGAAGTAAAATTTCAAAAGTATAATCTAAGCTTTTATTGAATACTTTAAGGAATAACTGAGTATGTGCATATTCAAAAGCTCCCAACTCAATCTCAAGCTTTTTTCGTTCAATAGAAGAAAATTCCCAATAAGCCCACACCCAATGTGGATCTCTTGCTTGAATTACAATTCTAGTTTCACCATATTCAGATGGCAGTTCACCCGTAAGAGATTCTTCTGTTATTACAACAGTAGATAGTTTTGGAGAATTCCCAACAATATCTACATTCTCAATTGTTGTATTTAATTGTGGGTATTTCTGAAGAATTCTTTCTGATTCTTCAGAAATAGGTTGATTAATTTTTAAATTTACAGGGATTGCGACACTATTAGCAATATCAATCCCACTCATTGTTTTTTTTTCTCTAAGCCTAGCAATTTATTCAGCTTATTATAATCTTCTATTTCTTTTTTACTAGTTGAAGATGCTTTTTCAGTTTTTCCACTTTTAGGAACTACATTTACATTTGCATCGTTATTTTTTGTTGGTCTGCCACGTTTCTTTGGAGCAACAACTACTGGCTTAGCATCTTTTTTAGGTTCAACCTTTGCAACTTTTTCTGCTGGTTCAGCAACTTTAGACTTAACTGGTCTGCCACGTTTCTTCGGGGCAACTGCTGTTGGCTTAGTTTCTTTTTTAGGTTCAACTTTTTCTATTTTTTCTGCTTTTGCAGCTACTTCAGCCTTGGCTGGTCTGCCACGTTTCTTCGGAGCTACAGCTGCTGGCTTTGTTTCTTTTTTAGGTTCAACCTTTGTAACTTTTCCTGCTGGTTCAGCAACTTTAGCCTTGGCTGGTCTGCCACGTTTCTTCGGAGCTACAGCTGCTGGCTTTGTTTCTTTCTTAGGTTCAACCTTGGCTACTTTTTCTGCTGGTTCAGCAACTTTAGCCTTGGCTGGTCTGCCACGTTTCTTAGGAGCTACTGCTGCTGGCTTTGTTTCTTTCTTAGGTTCAACCTTGGCTACTTTTTCTGCTGGTTCAGCAACTTTAGCCTTGGCTGGTCTGCCACGTTTCTTTGGTGCTACAGCTGCTGGCTTTGTTTCTTTCTTAGGTTCAACCTTGGCTACTTTTTCTGCTGGTTCAGCAACTATAGCCTTGGCTGGTCTGCCACGTTTCTTAGGAGCTACTGCGACTGGCTTTGTTTCTTTCTTAGGTTCAACCTTAGCTACTTTTTCTGCTGGTTCATCAACTTCAGCCTTGGCTGGTCTGCCACGTTTCTTTGGTGCTACAGCTGCTGGCTTTGTTTCTTTTTTAGGTTCAACTTTTTCTGTTTTTTCTGTTTTTTCTGCTTTTGCAGCTACTTCAGCCTTGGCTGGTCTGCCACGTTTCTTTGGTGCTACAGCTGCTGGCTTTGTTTCTTTCTTAGGTTCAACCTTAGCTACTTTTTCTGCTGGTTCAGCAACTTTAGCCTTGGCTGGTCTGCCACGTTTCTTTGGTGCTACAGCTGCTGGCTTAGCATCTTTTTTAGGTTCAACCACTTTTTTATCTTTAATTTTATTTGCTAATTCTTTTTTTTCAATATTAAAACCTAATAATAATTTAATTATATCATCTTTGGAAGCCTTAGAAGAATAGTCTAAGCCTATAATTTGAGCAAAGGTAATAATTTCCGCCTTTGTCATTTTTTTTAATTTTTCTTCTGAAAATTTCATTATTCAAGCTCCCAAAATCATTTTAAACAAATTTATTTATGCAATTATTCTAACATATTTTTATAAAAAAATAATAATAATATTTTTTATTTTTCTTCATTTATTATTTGATCTAAGAATTTATTTAATAATGCAGGAAGAAAAATAAAAAATAAATAATAGTGCAATGCCATAAATAACCCGAATAAATAACCGAACATTTGATAAAACATTTTTATCTCCTTTATTATTCGTATTTATGTTCAATTTTAACAAGAACTCTAATACTAGAAAAAAGTGGAACAGCCTGTTTACCACCAGAATAAAGATCTTGAATGAAACCCTTTGTAATACTAACATCTGAAAATGTAAGATAATATTTTAATCTTGCAGTATCAAATGTTATTGAACTTTCTTCCATTCCATCTGATGCAGAAAATAAATAATCATGTTTTTCAGAACCTTTACCAAGAACAATAGAAAACCATTCAAAACGATTTGCCGGAATTCCATCTCTTTCATTGAAAGCTCTTAAAGAAAATCCTCCTGCTTCTACGTCCCTAGCTATAGAACCAGTATTGCTAAATTCAAAAGTATCTTGAAATATAACGACATTTTCTGCTGTGGTAACTTCAGAAACAGCATCATGGGGTTTTACAGTTTCCAAATACGAGACTTTTTTAGAACTAAAATTATCTAATTTTAATTCAGCCTGACTAGCCTCATTTGAATCTGGGTAAATAATAACAATTTGCTGAAGAGTTTCAATTGACTTTTCTATGTCTCCACGAAGTTCAAGCATAGTTGCCAGTTTTAAAAGCCTGTCCGGCTCTTTGTCTTTAGTTTCAGACAAATAAGTCAGATACTTTACAGCATCTTCAATAAGACCATGTTCGTCTTTTTCCATTAAGGTAGGCATTAAACGGAGACTAGCCAAATAATCATCTATAGCTGCTCTAATGTTCCTTTTTTTATAATATTCCATCGCGGAATTAAAAAGCCTTGTTGCCTCTTCTGTTTGAGCCAGTTCAGGAAGATGTTCCAATTTCATAAAGGCTCTGCTTTGTAGTAAATCAGGTAAACTACCAGTTTTTAGAGCTAATTTATAGTGATAAGTTGCAAATTCAAATCGTCGTATACCTTCGAGACATTCGCCAATACGAAAATGCAGCTTAGCTACAATTTCACTGCTGGTAGTCATTCCTAAACCTTCATAATAAAAAACAAGGGCTTCTCTATAGTCGTTACGCCTAAAGAGCTCTTCTGCCCTCAGAAGACACTTGTTAATAGTATATGGATGAGTGATATTGTCGTTGTTTTGTGCAAAAGAAATTTCTGAAAAGAATAAAGCAGAAATTAATAAAGCATTTAAGCAAATCTTTTTATTCATCTTGCACCTCCATATTATTATTAGGTTTTATTACTACTCCTAATTGTAATGGTTTTTATCAAAAGAAAAAGCTAGATTGTCACGCTGACGAGCTTTTTAAATATTCAATTCATAATTACTTATTGCTCATTGCTAATTAGTAATTATCAAAACCTACCTGTAAAATTATCTGGTACAACATAACGCATAATAATATCGTTATTTTTTGTATTGGGAACAGTTTCAAGTAGCAAGTATCTCGTTTTTCCTTGTTCAATATCCTTGTGAATATCTTTAAGTAAAGGAATTATGTTTAAATCACCATTTTGAAAAAGTCCAAGATTATAAAGATTATTTTTATTTGCATCTATATATGCGTAATATGCATCGTTATATCTAATTAAAACTTTTTCAGCATAAGGCAAATCTTTGTCGGCGAGACCTTTATTATAGTCTTTTTCTGCTTTAAGCATTTCTTTCAGGGATTTTTCGGTTTCTTCTCTTTTTGAAACCCATTTATCTAATCCCTGGATAAGCTGCTGAAACATTACTACTTTTATATATTCAGAGTTCTGGTTATAAACTTCAACAATATTGTCACATTCAAGAAGTGCTATACCTACATTATAAGCGAGACCTACTCCAAATTCCTTAGCTATCTTTTTGAATACTGGAGCAGAAATACCACCATTGCGTAAAAGAACTTTCATGCCAGTTTTACTAGCTTCTTCACAAATAACTTTTAAAGATTTTTTAAATTGTTTTTCTGCCAGCGGATCTATAAATTGTCCAGGTTCAGATACGGGAACAATGATGTTTTTAACTCCATATTTTGCCCCCATTTCTATAATTGGCAAACAATCTTCAACATTTAGCTGAGTATATATTTTATTCCCTTTAAGAGCTGTTGGAATAGATAAATAACAAGGTCTGAAATGAACTAATCTTTCAGGTCTTTGATATATTTTTCTTTTACCTCGAATCTTTTCATCTTCCTGTTTAGAAGACGTAGAATTTGAATTAGGTAAAGGCGGAACCTTGTGTGACTTACCTATAAATTCTGGTAATGTCAAAATGGCTTCGATACCTAATTCTTGAGTTTTTTCGAGCATTTTTTCAAACGCTTCTTTGTCTTGCTTAAGTCCAGGATCGTTAACTCTTATATCAATAAAATTCAGTTTATCACGCCATTTAGCCAATGAGCCATTACAACTCACAGAAATAGGTGGATCTAATGGATCTTGAGATGCACCTAGAGCTTGTTCTACATAACCGAGAAGAAAAGTTGATTCTGTATTATTCATAATAGTCATAATCTAACACATTAAGCAGCTATTAGCAATACTATTGTTGTTTAATGTAATTTTAAAAGAGCTCTAAAAAAAATAATAAAAAAGTACTAAAGTATGACCAGAAAGTTTCCGATATGTATTAAAGAAAAGCGAAAAATAGGCAAGGAGGCACTTACAATGCAATTAAACCAAGAAGAAGCTTACTACGTTCTTACCAATCTCGATGTTTTTGTTAGCAGATTCGAAAGAGCAACTCATAAAAAAGTTACTCCAGGTGCTTTACAGATAATTCATGAAATTCTTACTGAAGCATCATTCCCAGAAGGAATAAAGTCTAAAAACCTCAACTAAAATAAAAAAGAGGCATTAGCCTCTTTTTATTTTAGGCAACTCTTAACTTTCACGCAATGCTTTGCATTGCTCCCCCCTCAGTCACTACGTGACAGCTCCCCCGCAAGCAGGGGAGCTTCTTCGGAGAGACTTCTCAAGTAGAATCTTTAGGGAACATTCTCTCAACTTTCAATTTTCCGTTCTCCGCTCTCTTCCTTCTTCCTTCTTCAATCTCCATTTTTGGTCTTATATCTCATTTCTCATTTCTTTCTACCCCATAAACGGGGTTTTCTCTAGTTAGGTCACCACTCCGGCTGCTTTCAGCAGCCACATCAGCGACTCGATAACATCCTGTTGCTCGCTTGCACGCCAACATCCTTGGTGGCTGTCCTCAAGGAAAGGCTTTAGGACATCCTCACTTCTCAGTTTTCACCAATCACTACATTACTCAGCTCTCCAGCTCTAAGAGGCTTCAGCCTCGACTGCTCTTGAAGTGTACCCAATGTCAAGGACATTTATATATAGGGGGGTATAAAAATTACTCCCCTTTGAAATAAAAAAAATAATAGCCCTCCTTTCTTTTATA
>CAJOND010000003.1 GCA_905236675.1 Candidatus Rifleibacteriota bacterium
ATTTAGCTACATCTCTTTCCTGTTCGTGAAGCTTACCATCAATCTTTATACATGATCGAGGTGTTTCATCTTTCAGGTCTTTTTCTTTAACAGTTCGTTTACCATTAAAGATAAGCACATTAACAATGTCTGCGAAGACATCATTATAAGCTTCAAGAGTTTTTTCTGCTATATCTTTCTGTCCCATCTAGTGTACTCCCTATGCTTAATTATAAGATTTAGGAGCTTATGTTGCAAGAGGTAATTGAGACTTCGCCTTGCGGTGGGTGGCGTGTGATAATTTGGTTTGGTAATTTTGTCACTAGAGTATCAGCAAGTACGAACCCATTTTAAAACCTCATGGTGCAATTTTATTTCAACATAGGTAATCCTTATTCGCCAAGAATAAAAATCTCTCGTCTATGGGCTTTTATATCAATTCCTTATTTCTTTTCATTAAATATGCTAGTGACATTATTTAATCTTTCTTCTCTTAACTGATTTAGTAATATATTTTTGATTTTGGCTCTTAGGTTTATCTGGTATAGTTAGTTCTAGTTTACCCTTCTCCAATAAAGGTCGAATATAGTTATCCATTAAAACAGTTCTAGTTTTACCTAAATATTCTTGAATTTCTTTACGACTTTTTGGATTTTTACAAAAAATCAGAATAGCTTTTTCTATGTCAGCAACTGTTTTTTTGTCAATGACTTGCTCTGTCGTCTGTTCTGTTGATTGTTCGGTAAGTTGACTTGCCGTATGACTTGCCGCTTGCTCATTCGATTTACTTGCGTTTAGTTCTGTTTTTTGTCCATCTGTCCGTCCAGAATTTTGTTCGGTAAGTTGACTTGCCGTATGACTTGCCGCTTGCTTATTCGATTTACTTGTGTCTAGTTCTGTTTTCTGTCCGTCCGTTCGTTCTGTCATCTGTTCTGTTGACTGTTCCGTCACTTGCTCAGTTGTCTGTTTTAACGGTATAGTTATTTTGAACATATCTCCTTCACAAAATTCAGGAACACCACCGCTATATAATTTTGTATATTTATATGTGTTTCTCATACCAGAGCCTAGCTCATCTGCCAAGCCTATTTCTCTGAATACTTTTGATATAGCTGGATTCTTGGGGTATGGAGAAAAATTAGATAGTTGTAAAATTCCGTAACCGTTTGCCCTATTAGGATTTTCTAAATAAATCCGATTGGCTTCTATTATGAATTTTGAAACAAAACCGCTGGAATAATCTCTATGGGCTAAACTATTAGATACAACTTCTCTAAGTATTTTATCTCTGGCACTTACTCGTTGGATTCCTTCTAAAACAAATGGATCATTTAAATGTTTTTGTCCAAAAGCGATTAAGCGTTCATAAGAATCTAGCAAATTTGTTATTATAACATCTCTATCATCGTATCTATCTAGATTATTAACTCTTAAAATAGCATCTGTTTTATGCTGTGGAAGTGCTGACATTATGGTTTGGTCTTTTCCAAAAAGTAAAATTCCTGCTAGAGTTATTCCTTCTTGATTTGTATAATCATCTGTTAAAATAAGTCCTGCACTTCGCAACATTTCTTCGTCATTCATTGTTAGCCAAGAATGCTTTGCATTATTTACTCTGGCTAACATTCTTGCTCGTTCCATTAAATCGGGTCTAAGAGCTTCTAATCCAAATCTTGTTACTTTGTTTATGAAATAGGAACTGTTCTTTCTAGCATAGAGCTGATATACAGCATTTGGCTGTTCTGTTATATCAATATCAGAGTCGTTTATTCTGTCATAAATTCTGTTTCTGTGTCTGACAACCTGATTGTTGACAGGAACATAAATATGAATAATCAATTTATCGTCTATTACCATTGTTTCTGGTGTTAGATATAAAGGTGGGAAAATTTTATCTTTATTATTTACCGATGTTACAAAATCGGTTTTTATTTTTTCTGCATAATCTTTGGCGATTCCTATTATTTCACCATTATCATTAACCCCAAGAAAAATATGTCCACCATCTCTGTTGGAAAAAGAACATACTGTTTCGTAGACATCTTTGGTTACTTCTGTAGATGACTTTTTGAACTCTGTATGTATATCTTCACCAGATTTTATTAGTTGTAATAATTCCGTATTATTCATAGTAATTTTATTATCTTATAACTTTATAAAATTAACAACATCTATTATTTCATTATTTTTCTTTATAAAAATTTAATGCTATCTGCATTTAAATGTGAGTCCCTAATTTGTGGACTCAATTAGGGCTATGATAGTTGTCACTAGAGTATCAGCAAGTACAAACCTATTTTAAAGCCTCATGGTGGAAGTTTATATTACTCCTTTTGAATAACTTGATAACTCTCTAGAGCGCTAAGATTCAAAGAAGTCTATGTAACTATGATGAAGTCAGGTCTACCCACAGATTTCAGTGACATACTTCATATGTTTTTAGATACGTGTCACTGATTATGTCACTGAATTTTTGGAAAACTAGCCTAAATTCTTTATTTCCTGCAAGTTTCTGAACATCAAAAAAGCCGCTTCATCAGCGGCTCTTAATTACTTCTAGATACTTTGTGATTCTAGCTAAAAGTGGAGGCGGCGGGAATCAAAGAGGTTAATAAAAACCACTAACGATACCGTTTGTTACCCACTTTCGGAATAAGATACTCCCAAGTCTACTCCCAAATATTCTGAATGAAATTATAATTGTATCGTATAATTTCAAACTCTTTCAGGAGCTTCCAACCTATATTTAGATTATAATATCAATTACTCCCAAACGCAATATATTATTATCTTAAATTATTTAACTATTACCCGGTGACCATTACATCTACTGGCAACGTATTTAATCTTTGATTTAGATACAAGTAAATGTTCGATCCTTGCTAATTCTTGCAAGAGAATGAATTAAAGCTTATAATGAAGAAGAAACAACAATACTGTATACTTATATCCGAAGCTACATTTAAGAGCTATCTCGAAATCTTCCTCTTAAAACAAGAGTTTAACAATACATAATTATGCCTGCAATAAAAAAATTCAAAACAAAACCAGGAGACTGGTATATACATACTGGATTTAAAGACATTGGGGTTAGAACCTATCAAATTTATCCAAAAGGTCTCACGCTTTTAAGAAAATTTAATTTACTTGGAGATTGTGTAAAAATAAAGTTATCTACATTAATAACAATGTATGAATATGGTTTGTTATATACTAATGACAATAAAAATATAAACTTTTTAGATGACTTAGATGATAAATATGATTCTGATAACCCAATAAAAATGTCAGATAACGAACAAAGATTTGTTCAATACATAAAAAGAAATGAAGATAATAAACGAAAAGAGAACTCTTCAATAAAAACCAAGTTTAGATTGCCACAATATAAGATAAACACTAAGATAGATACAACTTTAAAAAATAATACACCTATTACAGAAGAAGAAAAAAAACTAAAAGAATTAAATGAATGGTCAGAAACAAACGAAGGTGCAGAAGCAATTATTAGACATTATGTTTATGATAATCTTATTCAACCAAAAGAAGTCTTTTTGAATGATAATATATATTCTAAATGCATGAATCTTTTTCAAAAAAACACTTGTAAATCTTGCTATAAAAGTTTTTTAAATCAAGAAAAATTAACGTTACATTTTTGGACTTATCATCAACAACTTCTAAAAGACTGCTTTAAAAGACTATTTGAATACTATTGCATTCATTTCCTTAATTTCCAAACAAAACCAGCCAAAAATCTAGTAAATAATATTAATGAAATAGAAGAATTAGTATTAAATAAATTAATTGATGGAAAAAGATTAAACATCTTTCAAATTTTTGAAAGTTCAGATAAAAGATGGGATAAAGTAATTAACTCAATTATTTATGAAAATTGTTTTGTTTATACCATAAGAAACTATAAATCTATGTTAGAAGAACTAGTAAAAACAAATGTTAGTTTTTCATATATATTCAAACCAAATAGCAAAATAGTTTCTCCATCTACAAAAAAATCATCAAATATTGATTTACAACTTCCTAAACAATCTCCAGATAAAACTCAAAAAAATAGTTTTCAAATGATACAATTATCATCTAACATTAAGTTAGATTTGAAAGCAATAAATGCCATTTTAAAAGAGAAATATAATTATGAACTTGTAGAATGTAAACCAGGTTGTTTATTGTTGGAAGATGAAATACAAACTTTAAAAAATGATATTGAAAGAAAAATATACTATGATTCTTCTCAGAGGATTAAAATTATACAACCTTTTGCTATTGGTATTTATCCTGTAACACAGAATTTTTATAAGCAAGTAATTTTTTCGAGAGCATCTAGAAAAGGTATAGAACAATTCCCTATTACAAGAATATCTTGGAATGAAGCAAAAACTTTCTGTGATGTTATAAATGAAAAATTTAAAAATTATATTCCAACAGGCTTTTTCTTTGATTTACCAAATGAATTTCAATGGGAATATGCTTGTTATGCAGGAGTGGAATTCCCTCGTAAAATTATGAGTCATATAGAACTATTGAATAATATAGCTTGGTATAAATATAATTCTAAACATAATACACATGAAGTCGGAAAACAGAAACCTAACGCATGGGGTATTTATGATATGCTTGGCAATGTATGGGAATGGTGCCTAGATAATTTCTCTGAAAATAATGAACAAAACTTAACTAATCCTTATGAAAATAAAATCATAAAAGGTGGTAGTATATCTGATGATTATTGCCATCTACACCCTTTATGCCGTTCCACAAAATTACAAAACGAAAAAGATTCTCTTATTGGGTTTCGTATAGCATTGGTAAGAAAGTCCTAATCAATTCGTTACTAAGCTTAGAATGTTTTATGTTGTCTTTACGGTTTCTTTATTTTTGTTTATAATAATAGAAATAGCTACAAAGAGGTTTAAAATGTCTACTACATTAGTCAATTTCAGATTAGATACTAAGCTCAAGAAAAATCTTGAAAAATTATGTGAAGAATTGGGAATGAATTTAACTACAGCATTTACTATATTTGCTAAAAAGATGGTGAGAGAACAGGGTATACCATTCAGAATAAATAAAGAATCTTATGATTATGAAGAACCCAATGAAGTTACAATCAAAGCTTTTGAAGAAGGAGAAAGGCTACTGCGTGATCCAAATTCTAAAACCTATGATTCATCAGATGAATTATTTAAAGAGCTAGATGAAGAATGAAATACAAAATTAAGCAAACCAGTCAGTTTAAGAAAGATTATAAACTGGCAAAGAAACAAGGCAAAAATCTAGATAGTCTTAAAGTAATAGTAAAAAAACTAGAGAATGGTGAAGAGTTACCAGAATCCTGCTATGACCATGAACTAAAAGGCAATTATAAGGATTATCGAGAGTGCCATATAGAACCAGACTGGCTTTTAATATATAAGCAGACAGAAGATGTTCTTCTATTAACATTGTTTAGAACCGGCTCCCATTCAGATTTGTTTAAAAAATAGGTAAAAAAAACGATAGCGACGAGCTACCGTTTTGGGTAATCAGTTGTAAGACTGACTATTATTCTGTTTAATTTCTTTCATAATATCTACTGCATCTTCCAAAGCTCTTTTATATTCAGCTTTAAACATTGCCTATACTGTAATTTTAGTAAAACAGCGCCAAAAATACAGCGATGGAAATAACTATATTACCTTGACTTGTGATAGCGTTTTTGCTATCACAAAAAATAATAAGGACTAATGTTATGTTCAAGATTGAGTTTTACTAAAGAAAGAGAAGACTATGTTTTTAGAAAAGGCGGTAATAAAAAATGAAAACTTGGAATGATTACAAAGACTATGTTAAGAAAAATGATCCTGAAATAGGTAAAGACATAGAAGATGTTGAAAATATTTCAGCAATAGTAAGTGCTATGATTGCCAAAAGAAACGATCTCGGTCTGAGCCAGCGTGAACTTGCTTCGATGTGTGGCATACCACAATCATCTGTCGCAAGGATTGAATCTTTTAAAACCACTCCTAATCTTGCAACACTTATAAAGATTTTAAGAAATCTCGGACTTACTTTAAAAATTTCCCAACTAGCATAGCTAGAAAAACAAGTGATGACCTCTTTTGACGAATACCTAAACGAACATTTGAAAGTTCCAAACATCAAAAAAAAGCCGCTTCATCAGCGGCTCTTAATTACTTCTAGATACTTTGTGATTCTAGCTAAAAGTGGAGGCGGCGGGAATCGAACCCGCGTCCGAAAAGGTTCACCGACACCGTCTACCATTATGTCCTGCAATTTAAAGTTTAAGGTTTTCGTAGCCCACAGGCAGGCCTCTACTCACCCGATTCGCTAGTTAATCTCGGCTTATTTACCCTAGTGACCCAGTGTAAGCCCAGCCAGTTTTGTCGTCGGCTCTTCCGGGGTTTACTGGCAGAAACCTCCAGAGAACCGTCGTAGCGTTAATTAAGCTGCGAGTGCCAGATTTTCGTTGGCAGTTGTTTTTTGATCGATTTTTATACGTAGCCCTTCGACCAACTACGAATGGCAGGTGGCAACTCACGCTCCCCGTCGAAACCAGGTCGCCCCCGATTCCTGGAAATGGTTAGTAACCACTCTAGATTAATTTTACTATATTTTAAACAGAGTAGTCAATATGACTACAAACAAGTTTTTTTATTAGAATAATACAAGAATTATAAAAAGCAGGTAGGTTTAGATTCTTTGCATCTAAATATGCAATTTTCTTTGGGACAGGGGGATTTTAAAATAGCAAAACGGGTGCATGCTTTGCATTCGGGTTGAAGAACAGGACCAGTAACTTTATGACTATTTTTCATAAGAACCTCCTTGTATTCATCTCTATTTAATACATCGACCGAAAATTTTATAAGCATTAATTAATAATTTACATAAACATTTACTTTATGGATTTTGTGAATAATTATTCATAGGCTACCCAAAATATAAAAAGAATGATATAATAAAAATCCATACGTTATATTATAGGAGTTTAAAATAGATGGCAATTCTTGGTAAAGAAGCGATTCTCAGAGAAATAGAAAAAGGAACTATTAAAATAGAACCTTATAATGAAAAAATGTTAGGTCCAGCTAGTGTTGACCTTCATTTATCAAATGCATTCCGCGTATTTGTTCATCTTCCCAATATTCTTAACCTGACTGCCAATATGGATTTCAAAGCAGCAACAAAAGGTTTCTTGGTTCCAGAAGGTGAGATGCTTACAATTCAGCCTGGCCAGACTGTATTAGGTATTACTCAAGAAAAAATAACTCTTGGTGATGGTATTTGTGGCTGGTTAGAGGGAAGAAGCCGTTTTGCCAGAGTAGGTCTTCTTGTTCATATTTCTGCTTCTTTCATGCAACCTGGTATAAGCAATCATCAGGTTTTAGAAATATCAAACTTTGGTCCTATACCTTTAAATCTGATTCCTGGCACTCCTGTATGCCAATTTATTTTCCAACGTTGTGAAGAATCTGGAAAATATCAAGGTGTATTTTCTGGGCAAACTCCAGAAAATTTTGCTGAAGGCTGATAATCAATAAAAAAAGAGCTTCAATTTGTAATAGGTGAAGCTCTTTTTTTATTGATAAAAATTATAATTATTATTAAAAAGATAAAAAATAAGTTTTATTTATTGAGTTAATAAAAATAATAAATATATTTATTAAGAAAAATTGTAAATTGTTTTAAATAAGAATAGAATAAGGGCTATGAAGAAAAAATCGTCTCAATATATATATATTGCTATAGCTTTAGTATTAGTAGGAGTTCTTGTTTATTTAGGAGTTAATGGAACTTTCCCAAATCCTTTTCATTTTGATGATATAGTAATTCTTTTTACTAATGATACTCACTGCTATGTAGATCAGAACATAGGTTTTTCTGGATTAGCTTCATACAAAAAAGAAATAAAAGAAAAAAACAAAAATGTTATTCTTGTAGATTGTGGAGATGCTATTCAGGGTGAATACATTGGTACTATAGGTAAAGGTGAATTCATAATAGATATTATGAATAAAGTAGGTTATGATTTGGCTATCTTAGGTAATCATGAATTTGACTATGGTATAGATTCCTTACAAAAGTTAATTAGTCGTTCTAAGGCCAAATATTTAAACTGCAATATTACTTATTCCGGGTCTAAAACCAATGCTTTAGTACAAACAGCATCTTATACAATTTTAACTTATGATAATGTCAAAGTAGGTTTTGTAGGTGTAACTACTCCTGGAAGTACTAATTCTTCTACTCCTGCATATTTCCAGGAAAATGGTAAATTTGTATATGATTTTAAAAGCCATAATCAAGGAAAAGACCTTTTTGAAACAGTACAAAATTCTGTGAACTCATGTAAAAATGAAGGCACAGATTATGTGGTTGTTATTTCTCATTTAGGTATAGGAACAGGCTATGAACCTTTTACTTCTACTAGAATGATTGCTAACACTACTGGTATTGATGCTGTTTTAGATGGTCATTCACATAGTGTGATTCCTAATAGAATAGTAAAAAATAAAATAGGGAAAGACGTAGTTTTAACTTCGGCAGGAGAAAAACTTAGATATATTGGAAAATTAACCATTTCTCCAAAAGGAATAACTTCTGAACTAATTAATAATTATCAAGAAAAGGAAAATGAGTTAAACGAATATATAGCAAGTATAAGAGCAACTTATAAAGCAGAACTTCAAAAGGTGGTAGGAACATCAACTACACATTTGTCGTTATATGATGAAAAATATGTCAGACTTATACGTAACCGTGAAACCAATTTAGGTGATTGGTGTACCGATGCTTTGCTTTATGCAACAAAAGGCGATATATGTTTATTCAATGGTGGTTCTATTAGAGCAGATATAAAAGAAGGCGTTGTAACTGTTGGTGATTTGAAAGATGTAAATGGTTTTAATAATATGATTTGTAAAATTAGCGTTACAGGGCAAGAGATACTTGATGCTCTAGAAATGAGTTATAGAAAAACCTTAAATTTAGTTACCATAGATGGGAAATGGTCTGTCGGTGAATCTGGAGGCTTTTTTCAAGTGTCAGGTTTGAAGTGTACTATAGACACATCTATGCCTTCTTTCGTAATAGTAGATGATAATGGAATGTTTGATAAAATTATGGGTAAAAGACGAGTTAAAAATGTTATGGTAAAAGAAAATGATGAGTATGTCCCAATAGATCGAGATAAAAACTATATATTGGTTTCTACTGATTATTTAATAAAAGAAAGTGGAGATGGAATAAATCACTTTGCAAATCACAAACTTCTTGAAGATTGTGAAATATCTGTTACTCAAGCTTATATAGATTATTTTAATTATTTAAATGGTGATTTAACTGCTTATGAAAAGCCGCAAGGTCGAATTACTATAGAATAAGAAAAAACTTTAAGATTACGAATACGAAAGGCAAAATAAATGAACGACAGTGAATGTTCCCATAATTGTTCAAACTGTTCTAGTGCTGCAAATTGTAGCAGTAAAAAAGATAACCAAAAACCTGATAATAGTAAATTCCTAAAACATACTATTGTAGTAATGTCAGGCAAAGGTGGAGTTGGTAAAAGTACAATTTCGGTAAATTTGGCTGTCTCATTAGCTTTAAAAGGTAAAAAAGTTGGCCTTTTGGATGTTGATATTCATGGACCAAGTATTCCCACTATGCTTCACTTGCAAAATGAGCATGTTTTATCTAATGGAGAAAAATTATTGCCTGTAGAAAAAGCTGGTTTAAAGGTAATTTCCGTTGGTTTGCTTCTGGAAAATCCTGATGATGCTATAGTTTGGCGTGGGCCTATGAAAATAGGTGCTATAACTCAATTTATTAATGATGTCGAATGGGGCGAATTAGATTATTTAATAGTAGATGCTCCTCCAGGTACAGGTGACGAGCCTTTAAGTGTATTCCAGACTTTGACAGGGAAATCTTCTGCAATAATAGTTACCACTCCCCAAGAAGTTTCAGCAGCAGATGTTCGTAAATCTTTAAGCTTTTGCAAAATCCTGAACATTAAAGTCGAAGGCATTATAGAGAACATGAGTGGTTTTGTCTGCCCTTGCTGCAAGACTTTGACTCCAATTTTTAATATTGGAGGCGGTGAAAAAATGGCAAAAGAATTTAACGTTCCATTTTTAGGGAAAATTCCAATAGAGCCAGCAATTGGTAAGTCTTGTGATGAAGGCGAAGTTTTTGCTTTTGCTAATTCTGAAACAGAAACGGGAAAAATATTCGCGGAAATCGCAAATAAAATTACTGATTAATTCTAATCAAGAGTATTAATAAATCTTAATTAGTCTAGCACCTGGGAAATAATGTTTAAGAATATCATTATAGGGATACCCAGCACCAGCCATAGATTGTGCTCCTGTTTGGCACATTCCGACTCCGTGACCAAAGCCAGCTCCTTTTAAATCTGCACCAACAAGATACCCATTTTTATCTTTTAAATAAATAGCATAAAAACAGGAACTGCGTAACCCGCCAAATAATTGCCTAATTTCTAACTCATTAATAATAACTTTACTTCCTTTTGCACCTGTAAACTTCATTTCAAAGATACGGCCTGAAACATCTCTTTTGATAATTTCAATTTTCTTTAATTTACCTATATCAAGTTTATTTTCAATTTTTTTCCATTCATCTTTGGTTATTTTTTTGTCCCAACGATATTTACTTGCTCCTTCATAACCTTCTATTCCACACCAAGAGACAGGTGGTTTTGTAATATATTTTATAACTTCGTTTTCTTTAGTCAAATCTCTAACAACAGGTTTCTTTTCATCAGATACCCCTTGTAGATGTGGATTCGGAAATCCAATCCAAATGTTTTGATTTGCAGAACTATGCCCTCCACAATTTGAGCTATAAACAGCATCTAATATTTTGTTATAATCTTTCATCATTAAAATTTGCCCGATTGTATCTTTTATTTTTTCAGATATATCAGATGATATTTTTTGAAAACCTTTGTAAACCTGGCAATGCTGTTCGGCACAATAATCGTAACCTGAGTTTACGTGTCTTAATCCCTTTTTGGAAAGAATTTCTCCTCTTGCTGCAATTGCTTGGGCTTCCATAGCTGCTTTAGGAGCTTTAGAAGAAATTTCTGAAGGAACAACTCCTACTAATAAATCTTCGAGATTTGTTGTTTCTACACAGTCTAAACAATTGTCAAAACCAAAATTAATATTTAAATCGCCTAAATATGTTCTGTTTTCAAAACCATGCCAGGAATAACCTTTTGAATGTTCTACTTTTTTTAGTATAGTTCCTTTTTTGCTTCTTAAAGTATAGCCTTCAGAACGGCCGATAGAACCAGTATAACTCTGCTTGTTGTCACTCAAATTTAATGCACCGACAGAATTTATTATATTTTCAATGTATATCCAAGTCTTTATCTGTTTTGAAGCTAATTCTAATTTTTTAGCTTCTGCTTTATCTTTATCGTTATAGCAATCTATTCCTATATGAATGACTCTGTTGTCAGGCATTCCACTATATCTAGGCATTTCTCCTACACAAATGTTATGAGTCTTATATCCCATTTTTTGATATTTTTCAGTAATATCCATCAAACTGCCATCATCCATAATGTCGACTGTTGCAACCATTAAATGATATTTTCTCTGTGATTCGGAGTGAAGTTTTCCTGATATTTTATAAGTAACACCAGGCAATATTTCACCATGATCAGCATTACCTAAGTGCCAGGTTCCTCCTTCAGGCATCATAAATTCAAGACTATTTTCATATTGGGCAACTAATATTTTTATTTCAGGAGCTTTAGCAAATAGTTTATCTGTAATTTGAAAACTAAAAAAGCATAGTAATAATGTCGCAAATAAATAATTATTTGTTCTCATTTTGTCTCCTTATTATTTTTCTATTTTATTTAATTATTTACTCTGATTTGTGCATTCAACTTATCTACAAGTTTTAATAAATCATCATCACTGGGTTGAAATTTTGGAATATCAAGGTAATCTGAATAGAGTTGAAATCTTTTAATTTGGGTAGCTTCACTAGTAATTTCAGATTCTGTTCTATAATCATCTTTAACAGCTTCTTCTGCGATATTCATTATCTTTTGTTCTTCAAGTTTAGATATAAGATTTTGAACTTGACCAATACTTTCAAATAATTCGGATGTTTCTGGATAGTGCTCAATTATTTCTTCTACTGGAAATTCAGAAGGCTGAATCTGTTGGTGCCAATAATATCTCATTATAAAAGGAAGTTCATAAGGAATAGTCTCAAAATTCCCGTTGTAAGGTTCTGTTAGAGGTCCCATCAAACCTAACTGCATTCCTTCTATGACATAGCTTCGTTCTTCTTCAGTAGATCTACCACTTTTCCCATTTAAGTGATCTTCAAGGAATACATAAGCCATTTCTAGTTGTCTAAGCCATAAATACCTTAATATAACAGCTTTAGCTTCTGTTATTTTCAATTTTAAGTGAGTTATTTTTTCTTCATAACTGAGATTAGAAAAGGAGGTTATGGCATAGACATTATTTCTCCATAACAAAGTTATAGTTTCTAATGATAAGCCAGCAAATTTTTTAATTTTTGATGTAATTGCTTTGGTAGTAAGAATAAAAGATTGGCCAGCTTCAACTATGTTTGTATCTTTTGCCATTTCTTCCCATGGCTTTTCATAGAAAGCGTAAAGCACTGATTGGAGTCCTTTTAAGGTATTTTGTAAAACAGTTTCTATTTTAAAATGCACAGAGTAGGGGGAAGTACCTCCTTGAATCTGTAGTCTATTAACTATATATGTAGAGTATGCAGATTTAAAGAAAGCTATAGAATCATATATTAAATATATGACGGATAGAATGAAAAGCATTAAGAATAATTGTTTTAAAAATAGAATGTTTTTTAAAAGTGTAAGTAAATAAATTACTATTGAAATTCCTAGAACAGATAGAGCTTTTATATGATTACTTCCGTCTTTTTCTGAACGCAGATATGTGAAATAAAGCTTAAATATTTGAGAATAAAGTGGTTTAACAGCTGATATTTGAGTTATCATATTCTCAAAACGTTCAGGAATATTTGGCGGAGAGGCTAAAAACTTCTTTTCTTCGTCTGAAAGAATAGACAGATTAGGTCTACTCAACCCACATAAAGGGCAAGTATGAGCACTAGACATTATAGCCGCATGGCATCTGCGGCAATAGTTATTTAACATTGGTGGCTGCATTGTCATTTTTATATTATACCATAGTAGACTGCTTTATTAAAGACAACAATAATACTTTATTAGGTTAAGCTTTTTATCAAGTTTTATTATAGGGGTATTTATGTTATAGTATGAAAAAAATAAAGCATTTTAGGATACTTTACATGAAGAAAACTTTTATATATTGGCTTTTATTGTTATTTTTGTTGCTATTTTCAAATAATCTGACAGCTCAAACAAAAGACCCTCAAAATAAGCTTCATAGTCCAAGATCGACTGTTCGTTATTTCTTAAAAATAATGAATAAAGTTGAGTATGAAAAGGCACCACGAATAGATGAAGCTATTTCTACTCTTTATTTAGAAGATATTCCAGAAGCTGGGCGTATTGCAGCTGGAAGAGATATTGCTGCCAAACTATTTAAAGTGCTTTATTACTTTACTTTTAAAGTAGAAGCTTTGCCTGATGATTATAATCAAAATACATATACCTTACCAATTGGCAGTGATAAAGGTTTCGACATCTCTTTGCGCTGTTATGAAAACGGCGAATGGAAGTTTAACTATACTAAGACACTCTGTCATTTAGATGAGTATATTAGCGTAATTACAAAAGAGGAAGAAAATAAAGACTTTGACAATACGGTTGATCCTGTATTTCGCTCTCCTAGAGAAACTTTAAGATATTTCTTTAGCAATATGTCTAAAGAAACTAAAGAAGGGGATGAGGCCGCTGCAGAAGCATTGGATTTAAGCAGTTTTGAAAAAAGCATACGAAAGGAAATCGGAAGAGAACGAGCTGTTTTACTTAATTCTGTTTTGGCTCGTTATCGTTATATAGACTTAGTAGAACTCTCTGATGACAGTAAGTCGACTCCTGTTATTCTTTTAAATGATGCGATAGGAAGAATAACCTTAGAGAAAGTTAAGATTGAAGATAGTGGCTTGATGGCATGGAAGTTTTCGTCAGCAAGTGTAAAAGCTTTACCAATTCTTTATGATGCTTATAAGGAAAAGGATGTTTTATCAGATATTAATTCTTTAGAGAAATTACCTTTATCTATCAGAGTTAGGGACTACATGAAGAAAAATTTTCCAAACCTGATGAAGACAACTTTCTTGCTGGAAAACTGGCAATGGATAGGTTTGTTCGTTATTGTTTTCCTCGGATTGGCAGTAGGAAAATTTGTTATATATCTCTTAACTAAGCTTATTAAAACGCTATTCCAGAAAGCAAATCTAAATGTTGATTTAGACACTCAAAAACGTTTCTTAATTCCAATTAGCATCACAATTACTGCTATATTCTGGTGGAGTGGTATATATTTGCTGGGATTACCGAGTAATGCAAGAGTTATTCTTCTTGTAAGTGTTAAGGTTATTGCAGCCCTTTCAGCAGTATGGGCTGGTTATAGATTAGTGGATGTTATTGGTAATTACCTTATAGGAAAAGCTGAACAGACTGAAAATAAATTTGATGACATTCTTGCTCCATTGATTACCAAAGCAATGAAGGTTATGGTTGTAATATGCGGCTTAGTTTTTCTTGCCGATATATTTGCCATAGAAATAGACAAATTTATGGCTGGTCTTGGTATTGGCGGACTTGCATTTGCTTTAGCTGCAAAAGATACTATTTCTAATATTTTTGGTTCTGTTACAATTCTTATGGATAGACCATTTCAAATTGGTGACTGGGTAACTATAGGGCAAGCTGATGGTGTAGTAGAATCTGTCGGTATTAGAAGCACAAGAATAAGAACCTTTTATGATTCTATTATTACTATTCCAAACTCTGAATTAATCAATGCTCAGATTGATAATTACGGTGCACGCCGTTACAGACGAATAGAGACTACGATTAATATTGGGATGGATACTCCGCCTGAAAAAATAGATGCTTTTTGTGAAGGAATTAGAGAACTGATTCGCCACCATCCCTGTACTCGCAAAGATTATTATATTATTAATTTAGACAAGTTCGGGCCCTATGCTTTTGGAATTCTTGTTTATTGTTTTGTAATAACTCCAGACTGGATTGCTGAGTTAAAAGAAAAACACAGGCTATTTAACGATATAATAAGATTGGCTAAAAGACTTGGAATTGAGTTCGTTCCACCAACTCAGAATATTTATACTAGAGAAAGTCATAACTTGGAATATAAGGATATTCCTTCTGGGGAACCTGCTGCTTTAGAAGAAGGCATACGTTTAGCTGATGAAATAATGAGAAAAAACGGCATACTTAAAGATATTAGGCCTAATGTTTAAAAGTAAAGTGCAATAGAGCATAAGTTTTAAACATTAATACTAATAAAAACAACTATCCAATTATAACCAGTAATAGTGGTTTATAGAAGTTCGTAATGGTTAAATTTGAAAGGGAAAAAATGAACATAAATCAGTATAATACACTACAAAATAGATTTTTTAATTATGTTGATATTTTTAAAGAAGAAAATGGCGATTTTTGTTTTTCATTAAAAGAAAAGCTTTCTCATATAAATAGAGTCACAGAAAATGCGTTATATATTTCAGAAAATGAAAAATGGTCAGAAAATGATTGTTTAATAGCTAAACTATGTGGATTATTTCATGATATAGGACGTTTTTCTCAATATAAAAAGTTCAAGACTTTTTCAGATAATAAATCAGTAAATCATGGTCAGCAGGGGTTTGATGTAATAAATTCTAATAATCTATTTGAAGGAATAGATTTAAACGAGTCACAAATAATATTAGATGCTGTACATTATCATAATTCTCTACAAATTCCTGAAAATCTATCGAGTAAATCTAAATCTTTTACAAATTTAACTAGAGATGCTGATAAAATAGACATATTTTTTATGCTAACTAATTGTATTGAGAATAATACTCTTGAATCCCATCAGGATTTGTTATGGAATCTTCCTATGGAAGGACCTAATCCGATTATTGTTGAAAAGCTATTGAATAATTCTAATGCTTTATATTCTGAAATAAAATCAGGAACAGATGTTTGTTTGCTTCAGCTATGCTGGTTATATGAGATGAATTATAATTCTTCTCTAGTAAAAATTAATGAAAACAAAACAGTTGAGTTATTAGCTACCATAATGCCTAAATCACTCGAAGTAGAAAAGTGTGTAAAACACATTTCCCAATATATTAAGCATAGGTTAGCTAATAACTAAGTTTAGTTTTTGTTTACTTTTTAGTTTTAGCTACAAATCGATCAAACCAATCGAATTGTTCCACTAAAACATGCAGAATTGATTCCCTGGCTTCATATCCGTGACTTTCATGGGGTAAAATCACCAGTCTAGCTGTTCCTCCATGTCCTTTAATTGCAGCATATAAACGTTCACTTTGGATTGGAAATGTTCCAGAGTTTGGATCGTCTTCGCCATGAATAAGGAGAATTGGTGTTTTTATTTTATCTGCATGAGAAAATGGAGACATTTCGGTGTAAATATCTTTTGCTTGCCAGTATGTCCTTCTTTCTCCTTGGAATCCAAAGGGGGTTAAAGTTCTGTTATATGCACCGCTTCGTGCGATACCAGCAGCAAAAATATCTGTATGAGCTAATAAGTTCGCTACCATAAAAGCTCCATAGGAATGGCCTGCAATACCTATTTTATCTCTATCGGCAACTCCGAGCTCTATTAGCTTATTTACAGCTGCTTCAGCACCAGCAGTAATTTGTTGAACATAAGTGTCGTTAGCTGTTAAAGGGTCACCAACTACAGGTATTTCAGCATTATATAAGACAATATAGCCGTGAAGTAAGAAGAATAAAATGGAAGAACCGCCTATTCTTGTGTATCTGTTAGTAGAAGTTCTTACCTGACCTGCAGTTTTTATGTCAGTATATTCTCTAGGATATGCCCATATTACCGCAGGATATCTTTTACCTGGTATGTAATCGATTGGGTAATAAAGTGTACCGCTTAATGGAACTCCATCATATCTTTCATATTTTATGAGTTCTTTTCTGACTTTTGATAATTCTTTTGTTGGAGCTTCATAATCAGTTAAAGCAACAGGTTCCAAAGCTCTATCTTTTACGATTCTTCTAATAAAATAATTTGGAGAAGTTTCTTTATCTTCACGAGATGTAATAAACGCTTTGTGTTCCTGATTAGCAAATTCTATAGGATTTTCAAAAATTTCAGTTCCCGCTCTGAATATTTCTTTCGTCTGATCTGTTAGTATATTATATTTTCTTAAAAATGGTCTGAAACCTTCTGGACTAGCACCTTTACCTATTAGATATACCCATTGATCATTTTCTAATATAGCAACTGATTCACCTTTAGAATTATAGTGATAAATCATATCTCCAGGATTGTTATAGTTGTCTCTATCATTTCTACCAAACAAAAGCTTTGATTCTGAGGCAATATTATCTTTTGACATATCAATTAGACGGGCTTGTACCCATTTTTTATCACGGTCATAATCCCATATCAGAGCCATATTTGTTTTGTCTAAATGATCTAGACCATTATATCTTTCTGGAAGTTTAATTATTTCTTTTGGTTCTCCTTCGAAAGGAGCATCCCATGCTTTCAAAACATCCCTGAAATTTACTTTGTTGTTAGGATCTCCACCGTCTAATGCTTCTACCCAACATAAAGTAGAGGGTTTAAGCCTCTGCCAGAAGAGATTTCTCATTCCTTCTCTTACTCCTTCGATAGGAATGTTTTCACCTACTGGAATGTGAGCTAATACTTTTATTAACTTACCTTTGCTGTCCCAAAGTTCGTATCTTTGAGCAAAATAATGCGAAGGAACAGAGTGAGAGAAAGGTGTTTCTAGTATTTTGGCAACAGTGTATTTTTCGTCTGGTGAAATAGAAATATAACTAATTAAACCGGCAGAACCAAATTTTGCTTTTCTTCCTGTTTTGATGTCTATCTTATATAGCTGTGATGAGGCATAGTATTCAAAAAGCTTTTCATCATAAGCAGATTGTAACAAATCTTGATAGGTTCGGACTTGTGAAACTTGTCCATCTGTTTCTTGTATTTCTGGAGTTTCTGGAATTACCGGAGCTACAGGAGGCAACCCCCTTTTTTCATGCCACATAGGAACATAAATATGCTTCGAGTCATTGCTCCACCAGAACGGTCCATAAAGAATAGAGTTTAATCTGTTTGGAGTAATCTGTTTCCCTGTTCCTTTTACAGGATCAAATAGCCAAACAGATGACCCACCAGCTTTGTATAAAGCAGCTGCAAAATGTTTTCCATCAGGGGACCATATTGGAAAACCGAATCTTGCTCCTTCTGGAGTTTTTATTTGTTTCATCTCCTTAGTTTTTAAATCAAGAAGATTGATGCTTTTAGTAAAATAATTTCTTTTTTTTACGTTGAATCTTGTTAATATTCTGTGTCCTGCTAATTTTACCAATGGTTCTGCCAAATCTTCCAAAGTAAGCATACTGGTATATTCAACCATTAAGGCAACATTGCCGGCAGGACTAACGCTTATTTGAGGAGTATTAGGAGTATCTAATATGTTTGTTATTTTATTATCGGGTTCTTTATAGCCACTTGTTTTCATCTGTTTTGCAAAAATACCTGTTGTCATTGAAATATTTACAAATAAAGCTATTAATATAATAATTAAAGCTTTTTTATTGTTATGAAACATTATTAATTAACGTTCTCGACCCAAAAACCAATAAGGGATTAATGCTATTGGGCCAATAAAGATAACTAATAAAACCCATAGCCATTTGAATCCTTCTTTTGCATTTTGATCAATAATAATAAAAGCAATAGAAGCTATTTGGCAGAGTAGGGCGAAAATTCCGAAAACAACTATCGTAGTACTAAAAGATTCCATTTTATACCCCTAAAATTAACAAAAAAATAAACACCTCACTAGATTTTATATCTAAGTAAGGTGTATTTCAAGTTTTCTAACTTTAAAAGTTCAAATTATCTGAAAACATAACCAAGTTTATTAAAGAAGTTCCCTGCCATATTAGCTACGCTAGAAAGAGCATTGCCAGCTGCGTTTGCAACATAGCCTGCACCCTGAGCGATGTAACCGCCAGCTACTGCTAGACCACCAGCAATCTTATCACCAACGCCACCTTCGCTCCATTCTTTCTTGCCCCATTCAACCATTTTTGAACCACCAGCTTTTAGACCGGTTCCTGCAAGTCCAACAACGGCACCAGGTATGCCAAGAACACATTTGGTTACACCACTAGCCATTTTTGTAACTGATAGGTTTTTGAAACCTGTTACTACATCATTGATACCGCCAGCAATGTTGTCTTGAGTTGCAGTACTGAAATTAACATTGAGAAGTTTTGGAGATTTATCAGGAGTTTTGGTTCCCTTTATATCGATCATTAGATTGCTGTAACCAACAAAGTTACTTGCTAAACCAGTACCCATTGGATCTTTCCAAACTTCTTTAAATTTGTCAATACTCATAGTATAGGTTTTATTGGTGCCCCAGTAAGAGTCACGCATTTTCAAACCAGTTACATGACCAGAATCATCTGTTTCATAACCATAAACTACTATCCAATGAGGAGTTTTGCCGTCAGAGCATACTAAACATTGAACTGGAGTATTGCTGTCTAATTTAGCAATTAAATCACTTATACTGGCATGATTCTTTTCGTTAGCATCAAGACCGTTCATATTCAAATATTCAACTAATGTAGATGGAGCTGTGAAAATACCACCTGGATTAGTTTCTGAATAAATTTTGTTACCGTCTTTATTGATGCCGTAATATTGGAAAATCATTGCAGTTGAAAACTGACCGCAATAATTATCGCCAGTTATACTGACTTTATAACTGTCAAAACCTTTAAGAGACTTGCCACCATCAGTATTGTCGGTGCTTGTATCTATAGTATTGCCTGTTCCATATGCGAATGTATCAGAAATAGATTCTGTTACATCATCAACAGTATTCTTTATGTTTTCTTTTGTTTTGTCGCTAAGTTTGAGTCTGTTACGAGCTTCATCATACTTAGCCTTAGCTTGTTCATACTGTGATTTAATATCTTTGATAGTTGAAGTTACCCCTTCTTTTAACGCAGTAGTATAGCGCTTGTAGGCATCTTCGTATTTCTGCTTGAGCTCTTTGATTTCTTGATTGATATTAGTTGCATACAAATTACTACTAGTTGAAAACATTGCAGCAACTAAAGCAATACCAGTTAGAAACTTGTTTATGTTTTTCATTATAGACCTCCAATTGGTCTTCTTATTTTATTATTTACTTTATTATAAAGATTTATCGACCAATCGTCAATGTACCGACTTAAATAATTTTTAATTTTTTATAAAAATTGTAAATATATTTTATATTATTCTTTTAACTGTGAAAGAACATTTGAATATAATTCATAAGCGGCATTATATTCTTTTTGCATCTGCTCTTTATATTCTGTTGTACAGTTGCTGTCTGAAAGAGCATTTGCATAGTTGTTATATGCTTTCATGTATGCTTCATAACAATCTTTTGCTTGAGAAGTAGTGTAACCACCTGTTGTTGTAGATGGTTGTGAAGATTGAGCAGATTGAGCAGATTGAGCAGTAATAACTTTGTTTGCTGTTGTAGTAACAACTTCTTTGCTTTTATCAAAGAAAGTAGTACCTATCCATTTGCCGATTTTTACACCAAGATTAGAACCCCATTTTTCACCAAGGCTAGCCATCGTTTCAGAAGTTCCACCTGTTGTTACGGCAGAAAGAGTGGCACCAGCAATAGTTCCAACAACACTTCCTATAACGTCACCAACGACTTCCCCTGTAGTTGTTCTAGCAAGTTCTTCTTTGTTTACAGAGGCTATATCTTTAGCCGTAGAAAGTAATATGCTTGAATCTGCACTATTGTCTTCTGTTCGGTCAATACCTGTAAGAGCTTTGTAACTTTTGTTAAAGAATTTTTCTCCTATTTTTTTACCAAGCCAGGTTCCTAGTTTTTTCCCATATTTTGAACCTAATGTTGCAAAAGTTATTGTACCAATTATAGGTAGGATTGTTCCACCGCCAATACAGGCAATGACTGCCGCACCAGCTATACCACCTATAGCACTGCCCAAAATATCGCCAATTATGGCTCCTGTAGTGTCGCAGGCCAAAGATGGCATATCTAAGTTTTTACATATTCTATATATCGAGGAAACAGTTATTTTCCCACCATTATCAAGCTTTTCGTTAATTACACCTTTGACAATAGGGGTACCAACAATATCACATAGATGTGAACCTATTTTGTTTCCAACATAAGCTCCTAATGTGGCTCCAACAGGACCGCCTACAGCTGTTCCAATCGCAATTCCAAGAGCAGCAGTTGCGAGCTTAACAGGTTTTGCAATAAGTTTGGTAGAAATGACACTTGCTGTTTTATCAACCCAATAATCACGGCTTGTATATTTTTCAACAGTATTTTCTATAAAATTGGCAGCTTTGGTTTTTAATTTGCTGAATAGCGATTCTGCGTATAGTTCTTGAGCTAAGGGAGCAAAGAACATACTTATAGATAAAATAATACTTATAAAGAAAATTTGTCTTCTGGCAAATGTCATTTGAAAAGCTCCGTAACTTATTGGAAATTATTGATACTTATTATATCTATTATACTAAATTTTAATATGTACCGTAAGAGGGGATATAAGAATTAGGAATTAAGAATTAAGAATTAAGAATTAAAATTTAGATAATTTTTAACTCAAACTAAATACTTATTCCTAATTATTAATTACTTCATTTATTGTTTATGAGTAATGGCCATGCTGGTTGTTCAGCCAACGCTTCATTTTTATATTTTTCTGCTTTGTCTTTTTGATTTGTATTCTTAAAGAAAGCATAAAGATTATAGGCTATAAAAGCTTTTGTGTAGCTTGGATTCATTGAAGAATAAGTTTTTTCAAGTTTTTCTGTTTCACCTGTTAAAATCATTCTTATACAAACTATATCTGCTAAGATCATTTCTTTTGCTATCTTTGTAGGTATAGCAAAATTATCTCCGTTTTCTTTCTTGAAAGTAATTGTTCTTCTATTTGTTTCAAAACGTTTTATAAGATTTTCGCCTGAAGCTTCTACAGTTTTTAGATTTTTCTTCTTTATAGCATCTTTAAATAGTTTTATGGCAGAATTTGTTGTTTTACTTTCAGCAGAATCTAATGGAAACCAAATGTAATAATTTATATCTTTATGAGAAAAATTAGGTGTGAAAGCTATTTCTGGAGTAACTTTCATTGCTATATCGTCTCTTACTAGTATAGGCATAGAAGTTCCGATGAATACCGGTGACTTAATATTGTCTGCTTCTGCTTCCAAAATTTCTCTCATTGTTGGATTGTTTGTATACTGGCTTCTAATAAGTAATTTTAAACCAGTAATGTCAGGTTTTGCTCGAACATCCATTTCCAACCAATTAGAAGTGTTACTTTTTATATTAAGCTTATGAACAAAAACAGCTTTGTCACCCTGTTTTATATTAACTTTTTCATATTTTGGTAGAGATTTCTTGAAATTACTTTGAAGATAAGGCTTTGAATAGACTTTTTCAATCGGTATCTTGTTAGCTTCTACTTCTACAGTAATAGTAAGAATTCCTTTAACAGGATCCCAATCCGTAATTTTAATAGTTGTTTTATTCCATTCTGGAAATTGAACTCTGGGTATCATTGCGAATACTCCATTAGAGACTAATATAAAGCATAATAATATAAGAAATGCGAATCTTTTTAACATTAATTTTTCTCCGCTTTTTTTATGTTTAAATTTTACTGTATAACTTTAATTTGGGCAAGTCAAAATATAGATGTGTTACTTAAACAATTATTAAAATAAATATTTACATTATTATGTACATATTTTTTATATAAAAAAATTATATTCATAGAACACTAGACGTTTTATAATTTTTTTTTTATAATTAATAAAAGTAAAATTATAAGCAAATAAGTAGGTATAATTATGCTCAACAATCGTTTATGTAGTAAATTTACTATTTTCTTTGTAATGGCAATGCTTTTATTCTCAGTAATGCCATCTTTTGCAGGTAACCTTAACTTGAAGTATGAACAGGTAATTACCGATAATTACGGGAATGAATTGGGGTATCGAACTATAACTATAAATAGCATAGATGATTTGCCAGTGGGGTCTCCTTGGCGAGATTATTTAAATACAAAACTTCAAAGTGGTAAAACTATTTATGAATATGCAAGTTCTATCAGCAAATCTCTTTCCCAGGATTTTAATCTTACATTAAGCGATAGAGACAACAATTCATATTCTTCAAAGGCTTCTGACGGAAGCTACAATCTTAATATCTATACCTACGTAAATGATTTTGCCAGTGATTCAAGTAAAACTTTCCTTTTCATGCATGAATTTGGTCATGTAGTAATGCTTAACTCTTATCCAAGAAGCTATAATTTTGGTAATCTTGATTATGGTGATGATAACAAGCATTATTTAGATGAAGTTCTTCCCAATTACAATACTGCTTGGGTTGAAGGCTGGGCAAATGGATTTGCAGCAGCAAACAACAATGGAAAAGTTTTCTCTTATGATTTAAAAAAGAGCAGCACATTAGAATTTCTAAAGGGTAAAACTTTTGATGAAATGACTCGTAATGAACTATTTGTTGCTAAGGTTCTTTATGATTCTTTTAAAGATATAGAAGGTGGTCAGGCAGCAGCTTATGATGTATTCTCAAGAACTGCTCCACATTATTCTCTTTATGATTTCTGTAAGAGCTATGTTAGTCTTTATCCACAAAATAAAGTTGGCTTAGCAAAAATACTAGTAGAAAATAGCTATGGAACTATTTCTTTGAAAGAATTGTTGACCTATGTAAACGGTGGCTCATATACAGTATCAAAAGAATTATATAATTATCTTTCTTCTTCAGGCATGTTAAATGGTACTGCTTCCAATAACTATGCTTCAACTAACACAGGAACTTCCACATCAACAACTACTACAAAGAAAACTTCTATTTGGTCTCGTATAGTAGGATTCTTTAAAGGTTTATTCGGAAAGAAAGATGAAGATGTTGCAGCTTCTCCTTCTACATCAACTAATGTTTCTCGTGTAGAAGTAACTACTGATGAAACTATTTATAACAGATATACAGATGGAACAATCTCTATTTCTAGTTCAATGGATGCACCAACAAGAATAAGTCCTGTAGCTCCTCACTCTGAAGAAACTACTTCAAATTATGATGGTATGTCCTTAGATGAAGTTCAGGCAGCTTATATGAAATATTATAATGAATATACTCAACTTATTACTTCTGCTAATTCAGACCAGAAAAAAATAATTGAAGCAAGAAACAAAATGGTAGAAGCTAAGAGAAAACTTAATAAACTCCAAGGCAAATAAAAAATTCAAATTAAGCTACGTAACAATAAAAAGCCCCAAGTTATTTAACTTGGGGCTTTTTATTACTTTTATTTGTTAATAAAATAATATTAAAAATTAAAATACTGAAAATTCGTAACCTATTCTTTGTGTTTTACTGAGTAATTCTTCTTTTTCTTTTTCCAATGCTTTTTCTATCTGTAAATTATCAATTCCAAAACTTATTCTATTATAAAGTTTACTAGCTTTCGAAAATTTATTTTTATCAGCTTCTTTAATTAGTTCTAATCCTTTTTCTTCATCTTTTTCTTTGGCAATATAATACATACCTAACAAAAATCGAGCTTCATTCAAATTCTGAGCAATAGCTTTATTTAGCCATTCTATTCCTTTTTCTTCATTATTAAGTTTAAAAAGATAAAGACCGCCTAATTTATACTGACTTGGGGCATATCCTGCTTTTGCTGATTTTTCATACAAACTTATAGCATACTTTTCTAGAGCAGGATCAGATTCACTTTTACAATATGCAAAGTCACCAATAGCGTGTATGTCATCACCGCCAGCGGTTAGTGACTTATAACAAATAATAATGTATTCAACCATTCCTATGTGTCCTTTTCTTACAAGCGGATTGGACATATAGAAAATAACAAATATAAGAAGAGCAAGCAGGAATAAAACTGTAAATCCTATATAAATTTTAAATCCATTTTTCATAATATTTGTTTAAACCTTTCGAATATATATTAATTATAATCTAAATTATAACAAAAGTTATATTTAAAAAAAATCCCAAACTCTTATTTAAGAATTTGGGATTTTTGAATATTTTTTTTTATTCTTCTTCGGCTTCCTGCTTTTGATTCGGGTTAGCAGTTAATTTTTTGAGTGTTGGGAAAGCTATAATATCACGAATTGAAGCTGAATCAGTAAGAAGCATTACAACACGGTCAATACCTATTCCAAGCCCGCCGGCAGGAGGCATACCATATCTAAGTGCGTTAACATAGTCTGCATCCATTTCGTGAGCTTCATCATCACCAGCTTTACGTTGTTCAATCTGGGCTTCAAAGCGTGCCAACTGGTCTTCTGAATCATTAAGTTCAGAGAATGCATTGGCAAATTCTTTTCCGTTTATGAAAAGTTCAAAACGGTCGCAAGTATCTGGTTTTTCACGATTAGCCTTAGCTAATGGAGATATTTCTTTCGGATATTCCACAACAAAAGTAGGTTCAATAAGAGTAGATTCAATCTTTTCATCAAAGATTTTTCCCATAATTTTAACTGCAGTATCTTTTACTTCAAATTCTACTCCAAGTTTTTTAGCTAGTTCTACGAGTTGTTCTCTTGGAGAAGAATATGTTAATTCCTGACAACCAGTGACATCTCTTACTAGTTGAAGCATACTAGCGCGCTTCCAAGGACGGGAAAGATTTATAACTTTGCCTTGATAAGGAACCTGCAAATCTTTATAAAATGCTTCAGCAGCATTACAAATTACAGCTTCAGCCAATTCTAAAACTGTTTCCATGTTACCATAAGCCTGGTAACATTCCATCATTGTAAATTCAGGATTATGAGTGGTGTCGATACCTTCATTTCTGAAACTGCGATTTAGTTCAAATACTTTTTCAAAGCCGCCAACTAATAGACGTTTTAAATAAAGTTCTGGAGCAATTCTAAGATACATTTCCTGATCAAGAGTATTATGATGAGTAATGAATGGTCTTGCTGCTGCACCGCCAGCTACTGGATGAAGCATAGGAGTTTCTACTTCAATAAAGCCCTTAGACCACATAAAATCTCTTATGCTTTTTATTATTCTACTTCTTTTTGCCAAAGTATCACGAACTTCTGGGTTAGCGATTAAATCTACATAACGCTGTCTATAGCGCATTTCTACATCTGTAAGTCCATGGAATTTTTCTGGTAGTGGATTTATTGATTTAGAAAGTAAAGTAACGGTTTTGACTCTAATTGATATTTCACCTGTTTTGGTTTTGAAACATCCACCTTCAACACCTATAATGTCACCAGCATATATTTTTTTCTTAAGGATTGCATAATTATCTTCGCCAAGGACATCTTTACGAATATAGAGCTGAATTCTTCCAACCATATCCATGATATTCATAAAAATTGTTTTGCCCTGATCACGTTTCCCGATAATTCTACCTGCAACTTTTACATCAGGAGTCGTAAAATGTTCTTTTTCTTCTTCAGAGACATCTTTTGCTAAGTTTTCGTAGTATTCTTTAGCTTCTATTGATGAATGGGTTCGGTCAAATCTTTGTCCGTATGGATCTATCCCTTCATTACGTAATTCGTTGATAACCTGTAATCTTTGTTCTTGAGTAGAATTAAGCTTTAATTCATCCATTTATTTCAAATCCCTTCAGTGTTATATAAAAAGAGGGCAAAACTCTTTTTACAGAGTTTCGCCCTCTTGCAAAATCAAGTCTGTTTCTGCTATCAAGAAATAGCTTTAACGTCAATTGCTAGAGGGCCTTTTTCTCCTTGTGAAAGTTCGAATTCGACCATTTGACCTTCACGTAAGGTTCTGTAGCCATCGCCAGTTATCTGTTTGTAATGAACGAAAATATCTTTTCCGTCTGGACTTTCGATGAAACCGTAACCTTTGACATTATCAAACCATTTTACACGACTTTGCATTTATAAATCTCCTAGAACATGTAATGCTGTGACTTTTGCAGTATAATGCAATTTTGCAGATGTTATTTCTACCACATTCTTTTAAAACATGCAAGTTTAAAATTGCTATTTTTTATAAAAAATCAAAGGGGTCTATTTGTTCGGAATTATCTTTTTTCTGTTTATCGTTAAATTCATCTAAAGATTTGCATGAACCTAATGTTCCTACAAACACTAACAAATCAATGAAAGCACAAAGCAATTCTAAGGCTTTTTCAGGAAAAGTAAAAAGAAATACATCCATGCTAAAAAACAATAAAATTAATCCTATAAACAGGCTCAGTAATACTTTAGGCATAATATAAACTATAAAAAATAAAATTGTATCTAACACATTTTGCCTCTTAGCCGTTAAGTTAATAGTATTTCAAATTAACCAGATTAATTAAAATAATAATATTTTTATTTTCAAACAACTATTATACTACTAATAATGATTATTTAAAATAAAAATAAGAAAAAATATACTATTGTAGAAAAGATTGGAAAATTTAAAACAAAGGAACACAAGTGCTCACAGATTTTTCGTCTATTGGTCTTGAAAGAACACAAATATCTGTATCATAGATGGCTTTTAGATTTTCAGAATTTACTATTTGTGAAGTTGAACCAGAAGCAAGAACCTTTCCGTTTCTCATAAAAACAGCTTCTCCTGAAGTCCATAAGGCATGTTCAGGATAATGGGTAGTTTTTATGCAAGTTATTCCTTCTTTAGCCAAATCTCTTAAGATTTTTAGAAGTCGTATTTGATTCCCATAATCTAATCCAGTAACTGGTTCATCTAGTATTAGTATTTTAGCTTGTTGTGACAATGCTCTTGCAATTAAAACCATTTGTTGTTCCCCACCGCTTATTTGAGTATATGGCTTTTCTGCAAGATGTGATATTTTCATCTTCTCAAGACTCTGCATAGCTATTTCTATATCTTTTTTACTTGCTGAGGAAAAAACACCAGAATATGCTGCTCGACCCATTGCACAAACATCTATGACTTTATAATCAAATACAGCATTATGTTTTTGGGGAACGTAAGCCATTAATTTAGCTCTTTCTTTCAATGGTATTTGTTTTAATTCTGTTCCAAAAATGAATATATTTCCAGAAACAGGTGTCATCAGACCTAAAATAAGTTTAAGCAAAGTAGTTTTTCCACTACCGTTAGGTCCGAGAATCGAAGTTATTGTGTCTGGTAAGAAATCAAGGCTTATGCCATCTAATATAAGCTTATTTTTTGTATAACCGAATTTTAAATTAATAATCTCTATAGGTTTCATAATATGAAATCATTATAAATCTTTTTTTATGTTTATGCTATTATTACTTAGTTAATATGATTTTTTTACTAATTACTACAAATATGAAATTCTGTAAATTAAAAATAAAATATGATATATTTAAAAGATAAATATATTCTTGAGTAATTGAAATGAACGATAGATACGGAAATAATAAAAAGCCAGATAATGAAGGGTTTGATATAGAGCAGAATCTCATTCCTATTTTATTAGTTTTTGCAGGAATATTATATATTTATATAGGAATACATAGCGATAAAAACGATGTCACTATGTTATCTTTTTTCTCTTATCTTATCAATACTATTAGTGGGTTTATATTCTTTTTGCTTTCTGTTGTTATTGCTTGTTTAAATGCTTTTGCTTTATTCGTATTTGTTCAAACAAATAGTGAAACTAAGTATGACTTAACTAATGAAGATATAAGAAATGCTGCTCTAATTATAGCAGCACTTTCTATGCTTATATGGGGGTGTTATTGCGCTTTCCCCTTATGTTTTATTTTTATGGTTTATTATGTAAGAGAAGGCTATATTTTATATAACAAATATGGAGAAATCCCTACTAAGTATCAGTTGGATACAGATAATGGTGAATATAAGTCAAACAATTTAAACAATGAAACAGAGGAAGATGATAGAATTATTGATTATAATGATTTTTCTAGATTCAATAATCAGAAATCACCAAAATTTAAGTTTGATAAAATTAAAGATAAGAAGAAGCAGACAAATATAGATAATAATTATAAAAAGGATAGTGACCAAATTAGTGGTTTTAGTTATAGCAGAACAAAGGATTTAACATTTAAAGATTCTAGAAACAACAATAATAAAGCTAAAAAAGATTCTGTTAGTAGTAAAGAAAAGCTTCCTAGAACAGATAATATCAAAAATATCAAGAGCGGATTAATAGATAATACAATAGATGAAGTAAAGAAAATTAAAGAATCGATTAAAGAAGAGAAAGTTAATTATTTAGATGTTAACAGAGCTGAAACAAAAGTTTATTCTGAAAGCAATAAATTAGATAAATCTTATAATCTAGCAGAAAATAAACCTGTTGTTGAAATAAATAAGAATTCTGATTCTTTAAAGAATGAAGAAATCAACAAAGTAACTAAAATAAAATCAGTAGATATAAATACTAATTCTGCAAAAATAAACAAAGTAGATATAAACACAAATTCGGCAGAAATAAACAAGGTTGATATCGGTCTTTATAAACCAGAAATAAGTAAAGTAGAAATAAGCATAAACAAGCCTCAGATTAGTTCTATATCTTCTAGTATTGATATTAAGCCGAGTATGACTAACAATAATACTATTATTTCTGCTAAACCTTCAGATAAAAAATCAGAAAAGAAATCAGAAAAGAAATCTGATCAGAAAAAATCTACAAAAGCTGTTAAAATAGTTGAAAAGCAGAAGATAGATTCTTCAACAACATCAAATAGTTATACTATGCAATCACTTTTAGGTTCAATAGATATTAGTAAGAGTATGTTAGGTTCAACTTCTCTTGCTAGTTCAATAGAAGTTAAACCTTTAATACTTGATACAAATAAAGTAGATTTACCAGCTGATAAAAAATAAAGATTTGCTTATCTGCTGTGTTCTGTAGTTATAAACAGAACTTGTGGCAAAAGTTGTTTTTTTCGGCTTAACACATCAGGTAGGTCAAAAAGATTTGCACCGATTGCTTTATATGGTAAATCATGGATAATCTCGTTTGACCCAATCATAAGCATTTCTGAACTTTCTCTAACTGCATCAGTAACCAAAAGACCGATAAAATTCAAGCCCTCATCGGTTTGTATTTTTGTCATAGCCTTTATTAATTCATCTTGTCGCTGATGTAAAAGCTCTAAGTTTGATTCTTCTACCTGAGAAAGTGAAAACTTGTATTTACCGTTCGTATAAGTCTTTCTATCTGAATTGATAACCACTTCAGGTGAACTTGAAGCTAGTGGCGAATCTATATGCGAAAGCTCTTCCATTAAAGATGTGGCAGAAACTCCTGATATTTTTTCAAGCCACTCTAGCATACGTCGGTCTAACGGTGAAGTGGTCGGTGACTTTAAATTGAGAGTATCAGTAACTATACCACCAAGCATTATACCTGCTAAATCCGGCGTTAGGCTTTCACCAAGACTCTTAAACATTGAAGCAATAAGAGTGCAGGTACTTCCAACAACGTCTCCTGTAAATTTAATAGGAGAAATAGTAGGTTGCATACCAATCCTGTGATGGTCAACAACTTCTATTATCGGTATTTCTTCTGCTCCAGGAATGCTCTGATCCATTTCGTTATGGTCAACAAGAATTAAACGATGGGGTGGGGCTTCAGAAATGCTTTTTTTCAAGACAACTCCAACTAATTCATTGTCTTTTTCTACAACAGGTATAACATCGCCAGGAGTATTTAAAATCTGGTCAAAAAATAATGAAACTCTGTCTTGGGGATGTAAAACTAGTTTCGATTCAGACAGAGCAAAATCTTCAACTGGCATAGCAAACTTAATTCGTCCGATAACCTTGGCTGAATCAAGATTTGTTTTTAGTATTGCAACATTCTGCATTTTTGCAGCGTTTAAGATTAGAGGCTCAACAGACTTTTCACCAGTGATAATTAGAAGTCTGATTTTATTTTCCAGTGCTCTTAAGTGAATATCGGAACGATCGCCACTTATTATAGCCAATTCATTCGGTTCATTTAGGGGAATATGAGTATCGAAGCTTTCTACGCCCATTGTGGCTATATAAATTCTGAATTTTTGTATTTTTGATGTGTCTTCACCTGTTAAAATATCTGCTTTGATAACTTTAGCTATTAAATCAATAGAACTGTTAATTGTGCGGCCTGTCAGACTGCTTCCAGAATCGTAACCTATTCCAAGAAGATGTGACAACAGATTAAGAGGACTGAGTATTCCTAGATATTTATTGTTTTCATCTACAATAGGAAGCCTTATATGGTCACTGGATTTCAATAAGGAAACTGCATCCAGCAATGGAATACCAGCTTTTACATAAGGAACATCATTAGACATTATATGTCTGATTCTAAGGTAAATGTCATTTCGTGAAAGTGGCGGTGTAGTATGAAACCGCTCAAAAAGATATTTGCCTTTTTCTGGAAAAACACCGGGACAAATAGCCTGAATATTTGTATAACCTTGGCGGCGGCGGAGCTCAGCTAACGCAACAGCCGAAGCAAGACTGTCTACATCTGGATTACGATGACCAGTTACAAAAATTTTTTTGATTATTTCATTTTCCATAATTTATGAATATAATTAGTTTCTTTTTTTTAGCAAGGAAATTTGTTTCGTTTAAGCCTTCATTAAAGATTATGACTGATTAACCTCCCTTATTCATAAACATTGCAATTAATTATGGATTTATACTATCTGACAAATTAAATAATCATTGCCAGTTTAGAATTGATTTATGCTCTGTTCTAGCTTATATAATAACTCCCCATAGATTCTTTTGATTATAATTCTGTAATATTAAATAAAAAGTTTATAAAATATTTTTTATTGTTCTAGAACTTCATTTATAGCAACTATAATTTTTTCTTTTAACTTATTACACAATACTTCTTTTGATATTTCGTTAATATCAATATTGGCAGGAAGAAAAAGTTTATAACTCTCGACTTTTAAGGTCTCGGCCATCCTTTCAATGTATTCTATTGATGGAAAACGTTTGCCATTTTCTATATAACTTATATAAACAGGGTCAGTATTCACTGCCTTAGCAAAATCATCCTGGGTTAAACCCGCTTGTTTTCTGTAATATTTTAGATTATCTGAAAATATTTCTTTAAGATTTTGATTTGTCGAAAACTTTTGATTTAACTTTCTTTTAACTAATTGTTTATGAAGACTGTTTGTCGATTCTGCTTTGATTTTTAAGGTTGATGTTTTGTTTCCTTTGTCCAATAGATGGTCTATGCTTACTTTGAAGAAGTCAGCTAGCTTTATGAGCATGTCGTTTCTTGGAACTGTTTTGCCTGAGACCCATTGATAAACATTCTGTCTGTGGGTTTGTAATTCTGAAGCCAATTCTGACTGGCTGATCCCGGACTCTTTCATTAGTTTGAGTAGTTTATTAGAAAACATTATGATACCTTTTGTAATTTCAAAACTTGACTTTAGTAAGTTTAGAAATTACAATAAAAAAAGAGTTGATTATGTTCATAAACGAACATATTTGATTTAGGCAGCACCGTTATCCGCCAAGATTGCCGGTGTTGCCGTCAATTCAAACAATTAGCAAATAAAAATTACAAATTTTATTGGTAAAATTTGTGTTCATTATTTTGCTTATTATTTGTCTAGTAAATAGTCTACCATAAAAGTTTTTAAATAGATATTATTTTGTACAAGGTACATAAAATGACTGACGAAGTAATTTATAAACTGTTAAAAACAATTGAAAAAAGTGCCAAGACTAATCAAAGAAAATTAGCTAATGATTTAGGTGTTAGTTTAGGTAAAGTAAACTTTATGTTAAACGAGTTGGTCGATAAAGGCTGGGTCGCTGTTTCTGAATCGACAACCAACAAGCGTCGGGCATGTTTGTATACCTTGACTCCCGCTGGTTATGCCGAACGTGCTGCGGTTACAACACGTTATCTACAGTCTCTGTTGAAACTACAGAAATCAATGAATGAAGAAATAGAAACTCTTCGCAAAGAATCAAATAAAATCAGTGCAGCAATTCAGAGAGGTCTCTCAAACCTCTACGCCTGACAAAACCATACTTTTTCCATACGTCATTGCGAGCCTCGAAGAGGCGTGGCAATCCAGCTTTTTAGAGTATAAAGCGCAAGAGCGTAGAGCTATGTGGATTGTTTTAGCAATCGTAAGTCTACACTATTTCTGAAGAAGCTCCCCCCACGAATGGTGGGGGAGCTGGATTTTGCAAAGCAAAAGATTGAGGGGGCTGCACACGCAGTGAGCGGTGAAGAGGTAGCAATGCAAAGCAGTGCGTAGATGGGATGGCGGCCTAACCAGAGTAAAACCTTGTTTTTAATAAAAGTTTTGCCCTTCTATATAATGCAAAAGAGTTGTTATCTATCCTTTGTGCAAATCCGTTAAATTTGTTAAGTACTAGGCCTATATGCCGTTTAATATGCTTTTAGGTATCTTTCGAGAAAAATAAAGTGTTACTTTAGATTTCTCGAAATGATTACAATGTTAATTTTATGAAAATATGCAACTTAACTCTTAAAAATCTTCTGAAAATATGCAAGTTTATATTAAATTTGCTCTGAAAATATGCAAGTAGAAGTTGTGCCTGCTGGAAATATTGGTTTTGAATATAAAAAGCTTAGTCTCCCGCTTTATATGGCTATGTTTATCTAATATATTTATTCCCCCACATTTTATGAGAGAGATTTTTTTATATTTCCACATTTTATGAACGAAAAATTTAACTCTTTTTACATTTTATGAAAACCCTCATTGCAAGCCGAAAAAGCTCCCCCCACGAATGGTGGGGGAGCTGGATTTTGCAAAGCAAAAGACTGAGGGGGCTGCAAAGCGAAGCTTTGCGGTGATAGGCGGATTTTTTAGAACTTTGCCAAGCATTACTAAGTTGAGTCCGAAGACTTGTAGTGAACTTAAAACAATTGCCTCATCTCTCTTACTCTTATCTCTCATCTCTAAAAAATTTTAGCCTACCCATTGTCATAAACGTAATTCTTTCAGGGCTAAAGCCCATACGCTATACTTTTTATGACAAATGTATAGGTAATTAGTACTATCTAATTTAGGCATAAAAATAAGTTTTAGCACAGCCTCGATTAGTGTTGGATGGTGAGAGCCTTAAGGTCCCCTCTTTGATAAACTTTAAGTTTTACAAGTATTCTAGTATTGAGGCATCTTTTAAAAAGTTGCGAAGACCTATGGTTGTTATGCCGTATTCGTCTTGACGAGGTTTTGCATAAGAGCCGATAATAATGACTTTCTTGAAAGAATCATTAATGCTTAATAGAGGTCGCTTTTCAAAATATTCTTTTTCTGTCGAAGACATAGCAAATGCTGATTGTATGTAGTATTTTTTACTGCCTTTACGGGCAATGAAATCAATCTCAAGCTGCTTTTTGGCTGATTGGCTTAGCTTAGTTTTCTCCCTTACCTCTATAATACCAATATCAACGGCATAACCTTGATGCTTAAGTTCATTAAATATTATATTTTCCATCAAATGTGTTTCTTCTATTTGTCGGAATCCTAGAACGGCATTTCTAATGCCTATATCGGTGAAATATACTTTTGTTGGCGTATTAATATATTTTCGACCTTTAATATCATAGCGTATTGCAGAATCTATCATAAATGCGTCTTTTAGACAGGAAATATAATTTTTAATAGTTTTATCTGTTATTGAGCTTTTGGCAATCGTTTTAAAAGTGTTTTCAAGTTTAGATGGGCTTATGAGTGATCCGACACTCGATGATAAAATAGATAATAAATCTTCTAATTCTATATTGTTTCGTATATGGTTGCGTTCTATGACATCTTTAAGGTATGTTTCCTGGAAAAGACTAGTCAGATATTTCATTTTCTGAACTTCTGATTGGAATGAGGTGATTTGTGGCAAACCACCATATATTAAATAATCATCAAAAACTTCTTCTTCGCTTTTGTTTGTGGTTGAGAGATATTCTGAAAAAGACAGAGGGTAAACTCTAATTTCATCGCCCCTTCCTCGAAACTCCGTTAAAATGTCAGAAGAAAGGAACTTAGAGTTACTGCCAGTTACATAAGTATCTGCATTCTCAATTTGTAACAGGCTAATAAGTACTTCATGAAAACGGCTTACTAACTGAATTTCATCAAGTAGAATATAGTATTGCTTATTGTCTTTGATTAGGTTCTTGATATAATTGTATAAAGTATGTGGCTCCCTAAGGAAATCATTTTCAATCTTGTCTAGTGATATATCAATTATATGGCTTCTTTCTATGCCACGCTGTAGTAGTTCATTTAGGAATAGTTTGAATACGAGGTAGGATTTCCCGCTTCTGCGGATCCCTGTAATAATTTTTACAAATCCGTTGTTCTCACGAATATGTAACTGATTTAAATAAAAATCTCTTTTTATTTCCATATTGTATTCCGAAAATTAGGTATATATACCTTTTTTTTGGAGTATAACTTCAGTGGTAAAAAAAGTCAAATAAATATCCTCTTTTTTACTACCGCCAAGGATGGCGGTGTGCAAGCGAGACTGAAGGGGCTGATTGCGTAGCAATCGGAGCCAAGTCTATTTTTGAGAACTTGTGCTAGGCGGTAGAATGTTAAGTCTGAAGAATGTTGCTTCTATACAATAAAAACTACAACTACCAACTATAATAAGAGCCAAATGTTGGCCTATCAGTTTAATAATAAAATTATAAGTGTTTTTAATGTTTTGAATGTTACTGATAGATAGATGTAAAATTTGCTCTTGACTTTAGTAATTTATAAACTTACAATACAAACAACTAGTTATAGTTCATCTGTGAACATAACAAAGTGGTGGAACGTTTCGCAGACTCGAAGATCTGCCCCAAAATCGAAGATTGTGGGAGCTTGCAGCTGGAGATGCTGCCCCATGAAGTGGGGAAGCTGTCGGCAAAGCCGACTGAAGGGGCTGCATTGCAAAGCAATGCGGTGACTGAAGGGTGACCTAACTTTAGTAAACCTCATGTTTATCGTTAGCGTAGCGACGTGGCGTTGCTGAAAGCAAAACGAAGTCCATCCAGAGTTAGTCGTAGAAAGTTGATTGGATTTAAAAGTTGTTAGTAGCTGTTACAACAAAAACAATAACTACTAACAACAATAACTACGATTGCAGCAAGCTATAGTTAAAATAATTCTCTCATCTCTTATCTCTTGCCTCTTATCTCTAAAACATTGATATCTCAACAAGGTAACGAATAACTAAAAACAATGAAAAAAGCAGGAATATACGAACACTACATCAAACGCCCAATGGATATCATCCTGTCTCTGATGGCGATTATTGGTTTGGCACCAGTATTATTACTTGTAGCTGTTCTTGTTCGTAAGAAACTTGGCAAACCTGTAATATTCGCTCAGGAACGTCCTGGACTCAACGAAAAGATTTTCAAACTTTATAAGTTCAGAACCATGACAGATGAACGTGATGAGAATGGCGAATTATTGCCAGATGAAGTCAGATTAACGACATTTGGCAAGTTTTTACGTTCAACAAGCCTAGATGAATTACCAGAGTTATTTAACATTCTAAAAGGCGATATGTCTGTGATTGGACCAAGACCATTGTTGGTTAAATATTTGCCTTTATACAATGATTTTCAGAAGCACCGCCATGATGTCAGCCCCGGACTTTCTGGTTTAGCCCAGATTAATGGTCGTAATGCAATAACTTGGGAAAAGAAATTTGAATACGATGTTGAATACACTAAGAACATCACTTTTTTGGGGGATTGGAAAATCATTCTTTTGACATTAAAAAAGGCATTCTTCCGAGAAGGAATAAATTCAGATAATAGTGCCACAATGCCAGAGTTTACAGGGACATCTATATGAACAAAGATGTAATAATTATAGGTGCGAGCGGTCATGGTGAAGTTGTAGCAGATATTGTTCTTAAATCTGACGATAGATTGATTGGATTTTTAGATGATAATGATAATTTAAGAGAATTTGCAGGATATCCTGTTTTAGGAAAGACTTCTGAATACTCTAAATTTTTGAATAATTATTTTGTTATAGCTATTGGAAATCCTGAAATAAGAGAAGATTTCGTAAATAGAATGACAAACCAAGTTAAATGGTATGTCGGTATTCATCCTAGTGCCCAAATATCAACGATGAATGTATCAATTGGTGAAGGTACTGTTTTAATGGCAAATGCTGTAATTAATTCAAATACATCAATTGGTAAGCATTGCATAATAAACACAAGTGCTGTTGTGGAACATGATAATAAGATAAATGATTTTGTCCATATTTCTGTCGGTGCAAAAGTAGGTGGAGCTGTAGAAATTGGTAAATCAACTTGGATTGGAATTGGGGCAACGGTTAATAACAATATCAACATTTGTGACCAATGTATGATTGGTGCTGGTGCCGTTGTTGTTTCAGATATAACAGAAAAAGGTGTTTATATTGGCATTCCTGCTAAAAAGCATTAAAAAAATAAATAAGGTAGCAGACAAAGAAGTTATGAAAAAAGCATTATTTGTAGCAACTGTATATCATTTTTTGAATTTTGAAAAAAGCGATATGCAAATCCTAAAAGATATGGGTTTTGAGATTCATACTGCTACAAATATGTCTAATGAAGAATGGCTACAAGATGATGGTAGCTTAGATTCGTTAAATGTTATAAAACATCAAATTGATTTTGACCGTTTACCGTTTTCTTTTAGTAATTTAAAAGCATATAAACAATTAAGAAAACTTATTAATGAGAATGATTTTACTTTGATTCATTGTCATACTCCTGTTGCTGGAGTTGTTGCCAGATTAGCTGCTATATCAGCAAGAAATAAAGGAGCTAATGTTATATATACGGCTCATGGATTCCATTTTTATAAAGGAGCACCACTTTCAAATTGGTTGTTTTATTTTCCTGTTGAGTGGTTTCTTTCTTTTGTTACTGATACACTTATAACTATAAATAAAGAAGATTACGAATTGGCAAAGAATTACTTACATTCAAAATATGTAGAATATATTGCTGGAGTTGGAATTGATATAAAGAAATTTGAAGATATTAAAATAGATAAAAAAGCTAAGAAAAAAGAACTTGGCATACCTGAGAATAGCAAGCTAATTCTTTCTGTAGGTGAACTGAACAAGAATAAGAATCATCAGATTATTTTAAGAGCGATTGCAAAAACTAATAACCAAAATATTCATTATGCTATTTGTGGTGAAGGAAAACTTCATAATAAATTACAGACTTTTGCTAAAAAATTAAATGTCATAAATCAATTACATTTACTAGGGCAAAGAAACGATATTCCTGAAATTTTAAAATGTGCGGATATTTTTGTATTTCCGTCTTTAAGAGAGGGGCTAGGTTTATCTGCTCTAGAAGCTATGGCTGCTGGTTTGCCTTTGATAATTTCAGACAACAGAGGATCTAGAGATTTTGCTGTTAACGGGTTTAATTCATATGTTGTTGAGTCTACGGATGTTGATTCTTTTAAGAATAGCATAATTAATTTGTTGAATAACAATGAGATAAGGAACAAGTTTGTTCTCAATTCCAAAAAAACAATAGAAAAATTCGACTTAAATATCGTAAGTGAAAAAATGAAAGACATATATTTATCTTACTTTAATAGGCTAAAGGAAAAATAAAATATGAGGTTAGCATTAATTAATTTTTTAAAAGTTCATCCTTATCTATTGAGAGTTTTTTGGTCAATAATATCTTATTCAATGGCTTTATTAAAAAAGATTGTAAATATTAAAGAGAAGCAAATGCTTTTTGTTTCATACGGTGGAAGAAAATTTGATGACAGTCCTAAAGCAATTTATGATGAAATATGTAGAAGAAAAGAATTTTTTGATTGGAAATTAATTTGGGCTTTTGTAGAGCCTAATCAATTTAGTATTTCTCGTGGGAGAAAAATAAAAATTGATACCTTGGCTTTTTTGAAGGCTTTGATGACTAGTCATGTTTGGGTTAGCAATTCAGGAATGACACGTGGAGTTGAATATAAAGATGACAGAATCATTAAAATAGAAACATGGCACGGATCGGTATTAAAAAAAGGCTGTGGTGATGAAAATACTCATGTTTTAGGTGGAAAAAGGGAAAAGCAAAGTATAACAGATTTTGCAACTATAAGATGTGCCCAAAGTGATATTGACATAGATGTGCTTAGCTGGTTATTCAACGCTTCGAAAGATTCATTTGTTAAAGCAGGTTTTCCAAGAAACGATGACCTCGCTAATTCAACCTCTGAAGATTGCATAAAGGCAAAAGAAAGATTAGGGATTTCTCCTATTAAAAAAGTTATTTTATATATGCCTACTTGGAGACAGTATGATTTGGATTCTTCAAATAATATCTTCTGCAAGCCTCCAATAAATATTGATTATTGGAGAAATAATCTAGGAAATGATTATATTTTATTAATTAGAGCACATTATGCTGTTTCTGTCGCTCTTGCTCTGAAAGATGATGAGTTTGTAAAAAATGTTTCTAATTATCCAAAAATAAATGATTTATATTTAGCTTCTGATATTTTAATTAGCGATTATTCAAGTGCAATAATTGATTATTCAATTTTAGAAAGACCAATTTTCTGTTTTGCTTACGATTATGAAAAATATCAAGAAAAAATAGGATTGTATCTAGATTTAGAGAAAGAATTACCAGAACATTTTTATAAAACAGAAAAAGATTTAATTAATAAAATATCTTGTATTGATTGGAACTATTCAATAGATGTTGCTAAGCATTTTAAACAGAAACACGCAAATTTTGCAAATGGTTATGCTAGTCAGAAAGTTGTTGACAGACTGACAAGTATACTTTCTTTAAAAGATGAGGTTAAATCATGAATATAGCCTTAATATTTGCTGGTGGAACAGGCTCTAGAATGAATACAAAGAGCAGACCAAAGCAGTTCTTGGAATTGCATGGTAAGCCTATAATTATTTATACGCTAGAAAAATTTGAAAATCATAACTTGATTGATGGGATAGTTGTAGTTTGCTTGAAATCATGGATTCCATACCTAGAAAGTTTATTAAAAAAATATAATATAACAAAAGTTACTTCAATTGTTTCTGGTGGTGTGACTGGACAAGATTCTATTTATAATGGTTTGTGTGAAGTTGAAAAAAAATATCCTTCCGATTCTTTGGTTTTGATTCATGACGGTGTTAGACCATTAATAGATGAAGATACAATTACAGAAAATATTACCTGTGCACAGCTTCATGGGAATGCAATTACTGTAGCACCTGCCATTGAAACAATAACTATAAAAGAAAACAAGAATGAAGTAGGGAAGATTATCGACAGAAGCAAATGCCAGCTTGCTAAAGCTCCACAGACCTTTGTTCTAGAAGATATAATAGCAATCCATAGACGTTCACAAAAAGATAACTATACTTTGGCTATAGATTCAGCTTCTTTGGTGAGTCATTACGGTTATAGGCTTTATACGGTTGTTTGTCCTAATGAAAATATAAAAATAACAACTCCTGCTGATTTTTTTATGTTCAGAGCCTTTATGGATGCAAAAGAAAATTCTCAGATTTTCTGTTAGGAGAGAAAAATGATAGATTCTGTAACCTTAGAAGATTTAAATTATTTAATTAATATTGATTTTATAGATTGGGAAAAACTAAGAGATAGTTCAGTTCTAGTTACTGGTGCTACTGGTCAGATTGGCTCTGAAATAGTTAAACTTCTATTGTTTCTTAACGAAAAAAAGTCATTAAATATAAAAATTATTGCTTTAATTAGAAATATCGAAAAAGCGAAATCAATATTTAAAGACTTCCTTCCAGAAATGATGCTCCCAAAATCTGTGATTGGGGGAGCTGTCGAACAAAGTGAGACTGAGGGGGCTGCATTACAAAGTAATGCGGTTGAAGAAGTAGACAATAGCAATATTAAATTTATTTCCCAAGACATAACAGAGCCAATAAATATTGGTGAAAGCGTGGATTTTATTATTCATACAGCAAATAGCACTATTAGCAAAGACTTTATAACAAAACCTGTTGAAATCTTAGATAGCATCTATAGTGGAACAAAAAATGTTTTAGATTTTTCCAAAATTAAATCAGTTAAATCAATGGTTTATCTCTCATCTATGGAAGTTTATGGAACTCCAAATGACGAGAAAAAGATATATGAGAAAGACATTGGAAAACTAGATTCAATGTCTTTAAGAAATTCTTATCCAATAGGAAAACTAGTTGCAGAAAATTTATGTGTTTCTGAATATTCGGAATATAAATTACCTGTAAAAATAATCAGATTAACCCAGACTATTGGTGGAACTATTTCCCCGACAGACAATAGAGTTTGGGCAGATTTTGCTAGGAAATCAGCAAAAGGTGAAAATATTGTTCTACATACTAAAGGTGAAACAAAACGAAATTATTTGTATATAACTGATGCTACTTCGGCTATTTTCACTATTTTATTATATGGAGAAAATGGTCAGGCTTATAGTGCTGCTAATGAAGATACATACTGCTCTATATCAGAAATGGCTAACCTAGCTTCTTCATTAAGCAAAGACGGAAAAACTAAAGTAGTCTTTGAATTTCTTGATGACAGCGTGACAGGTTATCAAGCTGTAAAGAAGATAAATCTTTCTTCAGAAAAACTTCAGGAACTAGGCTGGAAAGCATCTGTTGATTTAAAAACAGCCTTTAACAAAATGATTGAATTGTTAGACAAGTAATGACTAATTAAAGTTGTGCCAAATAGATAATACAATAAACAAATAGGAGTAAATACAAATGAAAGTTAAAATAATTTATAAAATGCTACTGGTTTTAAGCCTTTTCACTATAATAAACAGTAGCCTTTATTCAGCTGATTATATAGTTGCAACATATAATATCAGATGCATAGAAGAAAAAGATAAAATAAAAGGTGATGGCTGGGATAATAGGGTTGACAAAATATGTAATCTGATACTATTTAATGATTTTGACATCTATGGAGTACAAGAAGCAAATTACGATCAAATAACAGATATGTTGAAATGCCTTGGGAACGAATATGATTGTAGTTCTACAGGAAGTGATGACGGAAAACTAAAAGGTTCTCATAATGCGGTATTCTTTAAAAAAGAAAAATTCAAACTTTTAGCAAGTGATACTTTTTGGTTGTCAGATACACCAGATAAAATTTCAAAAGGCTGGGATAGTAGATTTTTCAGAATATGCTCTTGGGTTTTGTTACAAGATAAGGAAAATAACCATAATATTTATTTCTTTAATACACATTTAGACGCTACAGGTAAACTTGCTAAAGAAAATAGCTGTCAGCTACTTCTTGACAGGATTAAGACAATCTGTAAAGAAAGTAATGCAGTATTGGTAGGAGATTTCAATTCATATGAAACTGATAAGCATATAAAAACTATTAGTACTAGTAAATATCTTTTTGATGCATATGATATATCAAAATATAAATGGATGCCGAATGGCACATACAATGCATTCAACCCTCTCAGAATTTCAAGCAAACGTCTTGATCATATTTTTGTAACTAAAAATATAAAAGTATCAAGATATGGGATAATTAACACTTTTTATTACATAACTGATGAAAAAGTCATTTCTAATTATAAAAAATTCCCTTACGGACCAAAAAACATACAGCTACATGTACCTTCTGATCATTATCCTCTATGTGCAAAAATTAGCATAAAAACTGATAAATAATTTAAGCATGAAAACTTATTCCATAATAATTCCACATAAAAATGATATAAAAGGTTTGAAAAGACTTTTAAAAAGTATTTATGAACAAGATAATAGTTTTGAATTTTATAATTTTATAAAAAACTTATCAGTATTCGTGGTTGACGATTATAGTGATACAAAGAGTATTGACGCAATAAAAGAATTAAACAAGAGATACGCTTTTACTTTTTTTCAAAATAATAGGAATAGAAGTGCAGGTGCTTGTAGAAATATTGGTTTATCTAATATAAAAAGCGATTATGTTCTCTTTTCTGATTCTGACGATTTTTTTGTAAAAGATTACTACAAATTTTTATTAAAATACGATAATTATGATTATGATTTATTGCTCTTTTCTCCCATATCAGTATTGGATGATGATTTAAATAAGAGTTCTGACCGCCATTTATTCTATACAAAAATGATAGATGATTATTTAAATGGTAAAGTGGATGAGACTAAACTTCGCTATATGTGGCTAGGACCATGGTCAAAGAGATATAAAGTAAAGTATTTAAAAGAAAATAATATTACTTTTGATGAAACAATAGCCTCTAACGATGTTATGTTTTCTGTTCAAGCTGGTTATAGAGCCAAAAATATATCGGCAACTCATGATGTTTTTTATTGTTTAACTAGAAGATATGGGAGCTTGATTTATACTTATTCGTTAGAAGTTCTTAAAGCCAGAGTAAGTGTGGGTATCAGATATAAAAATTACTGTGACAGTATAGGTTTTTACAATTATAAAGATCATTGCATTAATCATTTGATGAGAGGCATAATTTTGGGTTTTAAGCCCTTTATGAAACTTTTATATTTTGCTAAAAGAAAAGGAGTTTTCAAAGACAAAAAATATGTGTTAAAGTTTATTTTTAAAGCGATTGCGGGAAATATAGTAGTGTTTTTTATAAATAATACAAGAAATCTTTTAAAAATCGAAAAGACCAATAAATAATGATTATTCACTTAAATAGAGACAAGGCAATTTCGACAATGTTATTATTGTCGATGTTTTTTGTTTCTTTGACTGGAATTGTTTTTGCTTCTCAATATATTTTTACACGTGGTTTGGTTAGTGTTGTTTTTATTCTTTCAAGATTTATTTTTTTATTTCTAGGATTTTTATTAGTAGCAACAAATAAAATAAATAAAAATTGGCTTTATTTCATTTTTATCTACTTATTTTTAGTGCTTATAAGTGGAGCAATATTTTACGACAATATTCCCTATGTAACCGTAACAATTCAAAAGTTTATTCCAATGGCTTTTACTACGATTATGATATTTAAAATAAAAAACTATGAGTTTTTTTTGGATTTATTTTATAAAATTTCCGTTTTTGTAACTTTTATTGTAAGTTCATTTATATTTTATTTACTTAAAAGTGGTAAAATTATTCTATTTGCATCAGCAGACACTTATATGTTGTTTTCTTATTCAATTTTACCTTTTGCCTGTTGTTTGTTATACTCTTTTTTGAAGAAAAAAAGCATATTTAATTTGATTTGTTTTATTGTTTGTTCATTTTTTATGACAATATTTGGTTGTAGAGGTGCTATTCTTTCCTTAATAATTTATTTTATATTGTTATTTTTACAAAAAAATATAATTGAAAGACGATTATTAAGATTAGTTACTTTTTTTTCTTTTGTTTTATTTATATTTGTAATTTTATATTCAAATCTCAAAGATATAAATATGTTTTTGAGAAATGAATTTGATATTCATTCTAGATTGTTAAAAAAACTATCAACTAGTCAGGATTTAAATTCTACCACTTCTGGAAGGCTGAATATTTATCTAAAAGTAATAAAACAAATAGAACAAACCCCATTGTCTATAGGGGGGATAAATGGTGATAGTGCTTTAATTGGTGGTTATTGCCATAATATATTTTTAGAATTAATTTATGATTTTGGCTTATTAATTGGGTCTACATTTTGTCTTATAATTGTTTGTTTAATATTTAAAACAATATTTTTAACACATGCTAGTGCTTTAAACGATTTAATTTTATTATTTTTTGCATTTGGATTTATTAAATTATTGGTCAGTTCATCATTATTTTATGAAACATATATTTGGTGTTGGTTAATACTGGGATTAAAGAATTGTAAGATTACAAGGAGCATTTTATGTAAAAAGTGAAAATTTTTTGAGCTTTATGATTTTTAATTATCTTGTAATATAATAAAGGAAAGATTTTAACTTGAAAATTCTTATTTTAACAAATAATTATTATCCATTAAAAAATGCTAATGAATTATGTGTTTACAATATAATTCAACAAATAGAAAATGCAAGTTTCTATATAGTTTCATTAAGTGAAAAAGAAGAAACTATTAAAATAGATAATTCTACTATTTTTTGCTTAGATAAACATAGGTTAAAAAGAAAAATTAGTAATATTTATTTACAAATTCTTTGTGAACTTCCATTTAGAATATTGAGCTTAATATATAGACCAGTATTAAAAAGAAGAATCGTTAATGAATATATAAAAAAGTCAGATGAGATAATTAAACAATTTCATCCTGATGCTATCATTGCTGTTGTCAATCCTATTAATAGTCTTGAAGCTGCTTATATTCTAAAGAAAAAATATCCTAAGATTAAATTTGTCATATATGATATTGACTCTTTATCTAACTGTAATTTCGGAATATTAGAAAATTTTCCAATTATAAAAAATTTATATTTAAAATCAGCGAAAAAATATGAAAATAAAGTTTTTTCTATCGCTGATTTGATTATACATTTTAATTGTCATAAATCGCATTTTAATGAAGATTTTTACAAGAAATTTTTACATAAAACCTTATTTCTTGGAGTCCCTGTATTGAATTTATTTAAATCTTTTAAGGAGAACACTAATAAAGATTTTATATATTCTGGTAGATTTTATGGACAATTAAGAGATCCAAAAATTTTAATTAATATTTTTGAAAAGGTTTTTGAAAGAACAAATTCTAAGCTTCACATATATACAAATGGTGATTATGTAATAAATATACCAAAAGCATTAAATGTTAAGCATAGTGATTGTGCAAAAAATATTCTTGTACATAATTATGTTGAGCAGAAGGAATTAAATAAAATAACAGATAAAATAGGTTTTTTGGTTAGTCTTGGAAATAGTTATACTGATATGTTTCCGTCAAAAATTATTTCCTATGTTGGAAGTTTGAAACCTATCATCCATATTTATCAAACACCAGATGATCCTGTTATAGAATTTTTAAAAAAATATCCTGATGCTTTATTGATTAATTCGAAAGATAGTCTGGAAATAAATTCCAATAAAATTATAGAATTTGTTAATTCTGAAAGACCTGTTATTGAACCAGAATTTATAAAAGAGATTTATAAAGAAAATTTGCCAGAATACAGCGCAAATGAAATCATGAGTTTTTTGAATATGAATAAAAATAGTAGGTAGCAATGAATACAAATATATTTAAGAACAAAACATTAATGATAACAGGTGGTACAGGTTCGTTTGGAAATGCTGTTTTGAACAGATTTCTAAAGACTGATATAGGAGAAATTCGTATTCTCTCTAGGGATGAAAAAAAACAGGACGATATGAGACACAAATTTCAGGCTAAGTTTCCTGAATTTGCTAATAAAATCAGTTTTTATATTGGCGATGTTCGTGATTTGCAGTCTGTAAAAAATGCAATGCATGGGGTAGATTATATATTTCATGCTGCTGCCTTGAAGCAGGTTCCTTCCTGTGAATTTTTCCCAATCGAAGCTGTAAAAACAAATGTTTTAGGTACAGAAAATGTTTTGACTGCTGCTATTGATGAAGGGGTTAAAACAGTTGTCTGTCTTTCTACTGATAAAGCAGCTTACCCAGTAAATGCAATGGGTACATCAAAAGCAATGATGGAAAAGGTTATTGTTGCCAAGAGCAGAACGACAGATAAAACTAAAATTTGTTGCACTCGTTACGGAAACGTAATGTGTTCTAGAGGTTCTGTAATACCTCTTTGGATAGATCAGGTAAAAAATGGTAATCCAATTACTATAACAGATGGGAGTATGACACGTTTCATTATGTCTCTAGATGAAGCTGTTGATTTGGTGCTATTTGCTTTTGAAAAAGGTGAAACTGGAGACATTCTTGTCCAAAAAGCACCTTCTTGCTCAATTAAGACTCAAGCAGAAGCTGTTTGCGAACTTTTTGGGGCTGATAAAAACTTAATAAAGACTATTGGCATACGTCATGGAGAAAAGATGTATGAAACTTTATTAACTAATGAAGAATGTGCTCATGCTATAGATTTGGGAAATTTCTACAGAGTTCCCTGTGATAAACGAGGATTGAACTATGATAAATACTTCAATCAAGGAGATGCTAATCGTAATAAGTTAAAGGAATTTAATAGCAATAATACTCAACTTCTTGATGTTGATCAGGTGAAAGAAAAATTACTTTCATTAAAATATATAAGAGATGAATTGGGGTTAAAATCGTGAATATACTTATTACTGGAGCTTATGGGTTTGTTGGAAGAAACCTTACTGCTGCACTTAAAAATGTTATGGAGAATAAAGATAAGAGCCGTCATGGTTTAAAAATTGGTGACATCTATCTTTACGATATCAATTCTTCAGATGAACTCTTAGAAAGAGCTTGTCAGAACGTGGATTTTGTATTCAATCTTGCTGGAGTGAATAGACCGCAAAACAATGAAGAATTTATGAAAGGTAATTTTGGTTTTGCTTCTAGGCTTCTTAATACACTGAAAAAACATAATAATAAGTGTCCTGTAATGTTCTCTAGCTCAATTCAAGCTAGTCTTGTTGGTCGTTTTGAAAACAGCGAATATGGAAAGAGCAAAAAAGCTGGTGAAGAGTTATTTTTTGAATATGGGAAAGAAACAGATGCTAAGGTTCTTGTTTATCGTTTTCAAAACCTTTTCGGGAAATGGGGTAAACCTAATTACAATTCTGTAGTCGCAACATTCTGTAATAATATGGCAAACGATTTGCCAATCCAGGTAAATGACCCCAATACAGAACTTGAACTTGTCTATATAGACGATTTAGTTGACGAGATGATTTGTGCGTTAGAAGAAAAAGAGCATAGATGTGAATTTAATGGTGTTGAACCTGTTGCTGATTCAAATGGCAAATATTGTTACGTTCCTGTTTCACATAAAGTGACTTTAGGTGAGATCGTCAGACTTCTTGAAACTTTCAAGAATCAACCAAAAACATTACAGATTCCAGAAATTCCAGATGGAAGTTTTGCCAAGAAACTTCTTTCAACATATCTGTCTTATTTGCCAAAAGAAAAAGCTATTTTCCCTTTAAAAATGAATGTTGACGAAAGAGGTAGTTTCACTGAACTTTTGCGTTCAGATAAAAGTGGGCAGGTTTCCATCAATATTTCTAAACCAGGAATTACCAAAGGTCAACATTGGCACAGTTCTAAATGGGAATTCTTTATTGTTGTTTCAGGTCATGGTCTAATTCAGATGAGAAAAATTGATACTGACGAAGTTATCAACTTCGAAGTCAGTGGTGACAAAATTGAAGCTGTATATATGCTTCCTGGTTACACCCATAACATTATTAATCTTTCGAAAACTGAAAATCTCGTGACGGTAATGTGGGCTAATGAAAGCTTTAAGCCTGAAAAGCCTGATACTTTCTTCGAAGAAGTAGAATAATTCTTACAATGATTGGAGTTATATATGAAAATAGTAACGTTTTATTTACCACAATACTATACTTTTCCAGAAAATGATAAATGGTGGGGAAAAGGTTTTACTGAATGGACAAATGTAAAAAAATCAAAACCATTATTTAAGAATCATTATCAGCCAACAGTACCTTTAAATGAAAATTACTATTGTTTAGATGATATTAATACAATGAAATGGCAAGCAGAATTAGCTAAAAAATATGGAATTTATGGTTTTTGTTTTTATCATTATTGGTTTGGAGAAGGAAGACAACTCATGCAAAAGCCTGTGGAGGCTTGGTTAGAACATAAGGAAATCAATTTTCCATTTTGTTTATGTTGGGCTAATCATAATTGGAGTCGTACTTGGGTTGGTGGTGATAAAGATATTTTGATGGATATGAGATATGGGGATGAAAATGAGTGGGAAAAGCATTTCCATTATTTATTACAATTTTTTAAAGATAAAAGATATATATACATAAATAATAAGCCAGTTTTAGTAATTTACTTGCCTCAAAAAATAAGTTGTTTACAAAAGATGTTGTTATATTTTAAAAAGCGAGCGATTGAAAGTGGTTTAAATGGGTTGACTATAATATCGCAAAATTTTATCTATTCAGATAAAACACGTAATACAGATGAATTATTGGATTATAGAATAAATTATGAACCAAATAGAATTAGAGCAGAAGGTATTTTGAATAATATAAAGAATGAATTATTGTGGTCTGTTGATTTATTGAAGTATAGGTTTAAAGGTATTATAAAAAGCTATACAAAAGGAAAATTATTCCATGTAAGAACTCATAATTATGACTTAGCTTGGAAATGTATGTTAAAAAGGAAAGTCATTGATAAAAAAGAGATTGCTGGTGCATTTGTAAAATGTGATGTTACTCCTAGAAGACAGGATAGGGCTATCATATTTAGGGGTGCTAGCCCTAATAAATTTGAACATTATATGAATTTATTGATAAAAAAAGTTGAAAGTGAATTCTCAACAGATTGGATTTTTGTTAGTGCTTGGAATGAGTGGGGTGAGGGTATGTATTTAGAACCTGATGAAAAATACAAATATGGTTATTTAGAAGCAATAAAACAAGCATTGGAAGAAAACAATGAATTCCCAACTTGGAATGATTAACAATGAAAAAGCATTTATTTAAATTGATAGATTTCGTTTCAATTCTGTTGAAGCCAATTTTGAACATTAGAACTATGAATTTATTTCGACATATTAAAAATAGGCTTATTTGGAATAGTTATAAATCAAATTTGAAAAAAATATGTAAGAGTTCTAATTGTGGAAATAATTTAAAAATTCATGGTCATGAATATATAGAAATAGGCGATAATTTTAGCGGTGGAAATAATCTTACATTAGAATGTTGGGATTCATATAGAAACAGTGGAAAAATATATAAGCCAGAGTTGATTATTGGAAATAATGTAACTTTTACTTCTGATACCCAGATTTCATGTTTAGATAAAGTTGTAATAGGCGATAACTGCTTGTTTGGCAGATATGTTTATGTTTCAGACAACACTCATGGAAAAGGCGATTACTCTGATTTGGATATCCCACCTATTGAAAGAGAATTGTCGTCAAAAGGACCAGTCATTATTGGCAAGAATGTCTGGATAGGTCGCTGTTCAACTATTCTTTCAGGTGTGACCATTGGCGATAACGCAATAATAGGTGCAAATTCTCTCGTAAACAAAGATGTTCCCGCTAATGCTGTTGTTGCTGGTGTGCCAGCTAGAGTAATTAAGATAGTTGAATCTGATTATTTAGGTTGAGTTGGAGTTAATAAATATGTCTAAAATTAATGCTGAAGATAAATTAAGAATCATCAATTTGCCAAAAATTTTGGACAGGCGTGGAAACCTGTCTATCATTGAAGAAATGAAGAACATCCCTTTTGAGATAAAAAGGTCGTTTTGGATATATGACGTTCCAGGTGGTGAAACCCGTGGTGGCCATGCCTATAAAGAAACTCAGGAATTTATAGTTGCTCTGTCTGGCAGTTTTGATGTTGTAATTGATGATGGGAAAACAAAGCAGACTTTCTCGTTGAATCGCTCATACTATGGTCTTTATGTTCCAAAGCTTATGTGGAGGCAGATGATTAACTTTTCTACAAACTCGCTGGCTTTAGTTGTTGCTTCTACTGAATACAAAGCTGACGACTACATTCGAGATTATTCTGAATTTTTGAGGGTTAAAAACAATGAGTAATAAACAATCTGTTTATAACTGCTCTTTTATTGAATTACCAAAGGTGCTTGATAATTCTGGAAATCTGACAGCTGTTGAAAACTTTAAAAATATTCCTTTTCATGTAAAAAGAATATTTTACAGCTATGACATTCCTGGTGGCGAAGCTAGAGGTGCTCACGCACATAAAAGATGCCATCAGTTTTTGATTGCTGGAAGTGGAAGTTTTGAAGTTGCTCTAGATGATGGGATTAACAAACGGACTGTTATGCTTAACAGACCTTTTTATGGGCTTCATATCCCACCTGGTATTTGGGCGGCAGAGCAAGGCTTTTCATCAGGCTCTATATGTTTGGTTCTTGCAAGTGAGCTTTATGAAGAAGAGGATTACATTCGTGACTATGATGAGTTCAAGGCTTTTTGCCAGGCATAATTGCCATGACTTCTATGAAGTCTCGCAATGACAGTATACTTAAAGGAAACGATAAAATGATAAAATTCTTAGATTTATATAAAGTAAATGAACTTCACAGAGCTGAAATTGACGAAGCTATAAAACGAGTCTTAGATTCAGGCTGGTATTTATTAGGCAAGGAAGTGGAAGCTTTTGAAAAAGAATTTGCAGATTTCTGCGGTGTAAAATATTGTATTGGAGTAGCTAACGGTCTAGATGCTTTAACTTTGATTTTCAGGGCATATAAAGAGCTTGGCAAATTAAAAGAAGACGATGAAGTCATTGTTCCAGCCAATACTTACATTGCGTCAATTCTTTCTGTAACAGCTAACAATCTTAAACCTATTTTAGTTGAACCTGATATAAATACTTATCTCATAGACCCAAAAGAAATTGAAAAGGCTATTACCACAAAAACAAAGGCTATTCTTCCTGTGCATCTTTATGGAAGACTTTGCGATATGGAAGCAATTAATGCAATAGCTAAGAAACATAATCTTCTTGTTGTTGAAGACTCTGCTCAGGCTCATGGAGCTATAAAAAACGGCACAAAAGCTGGTGCTTTTGGGAATGCAAGTGGTTTCAGTTTCTATCCTGGCAAAAACCTTGGCTGTCTTGGCGATGGTGGTTGTGTGACTACAAATGATGAAGACCTTGCAAATGCTGTTAAGGCTCTTCATAACTATGGAAGTCATAAGAAATATCACAACATTTATAAGGGTTTGAACAGCCGTTTAGATGAAATTCAGGCAACTGTTCTTCGTGTAAAGTTGAAATATCTCGATGAAGAAAATCAGAAAAGAAGAGAAATAGCAAAATATTTCTGTGAAAACATGAAGAATCCGCTCATTACTTTGCCGTTGCTAGGTGACAAAGACGAAATATGGCACGTATTCACTGTTAGAGTTAAAAACAGAGATAACTTTCAAAAGTATCTTACAGATAAAGGCATACAGACGATTATTCATTATCCTATCCCACCCCACAAGCAAGAAGCCTATAAAGAATGGAATCATCTTTCTTTCCCAATTACCGAGCAGATTCACAACGAGATTATCAGTCTGCCAATCAGCCAGGTTATTACTGATGATGAAGCAAAAACGGTTGTCAAAATAGTAAATGAATATGGGGGCGACAAATGATTCACCATCTTAGCGATTGTCAAAGCAAGAATATAGGCAAAGATACAAATATCTGGCAGTATGTTGTAGTATTACCTAATGCCAAAATTGGTGATAACTGCAATATATGTTCGCATTGCTTTATTGAGAACGATGTAAAAATTGGTAATAACGTAACAGTGAAATGCGGTGTTCAACTTTGGGATGGAATTGAAATAGAAGATAATGTTTTTATTGGTCCAAACGTAACTTTCACTAACGATAAATACCCTCGTTCAAAGCAATATCCTGAAAAGTTCCTAAGAACAAAAATTTGCAAAGGTGCTTCCATAGGTGCTAATGCTACCATTTGTCCTGGAGTAACAATTGGTGAAAAAGCTATGGTAGGAGCTGGTAGCGTTATTACAAAAGATATACCTGCTAATGCTTTGGTTAAAGGCAATCCAGCAAGGTAATGAGATAAAAACATGGAAATAGTAAAAAATCAAATTGAATCAAAAAAGTATCTTACAAAAGATTATATTGTCAATAATTATGGTTTTGCTTCGCTTCATTTGCTTTACTTGACTGATGAATTGATTTGGTCTGTTTTAGAATTTATACCATCAGAATTTAAGCAAGAATATTTTTCTAACAGAGAAGAAAAATACAATATAAAAGATAATCGTAGTTTTATATACAAATGTTTTATCGTTGATAAAGAATTAAATAAGAAATGATGATACAATTTTAGGAAAACTACTCGCTTAATTGAAATGATTTCACAGAATTGAAGTAAAATTATTATTTATATTTAAGGTTACAAAATGTTAAGCAAGAATAAATTAGAAATTTTAGTTAATAAAGTAAAACATAGTATTTCTTCTAATATTAGTAAAAACAATATAGAGGCTTCTATTAGTCAAACTTCGACTTGTGCAAAAATTCTATATGAAACGAATCAAACTTATTATGATTCTGATTTGGAGAGTTATTTATTAGAAATTTCTAATAAATTAGACTTAAAAATAGATAATTATTCCTCAAATAAAAATACTATATTGTTTTTTGACAGTTTTGGACTTAATAATAGGGGATTAGCCCAAATATATTTGAAGGCTCTTTCCAAGATTGGCAAAGTTATGTATATTACTTACGGAGAATACAAAAACAGAATACCAACACTGTTATCTATATTGGAGAGCGGTAAACAAAATAAAATTTATTTCCTTGAAAACAAAAGTTATTTAAAAAAAATAGAAGAATTAAAGCAAATACTAGAAAAAGAGAGACCTTTTCATATTATAAATTATTCTACTCCTTGGGAAGTAGTTTTGCCTATAGTTGCTTATTTTTATAAAGATTTTACCAAAAGATATTTAATTAATCTTACCGACCATGCTTTCTGGTTAGGTAGCCAGTTTATAGACTATTGTGTGGAATTTCGTGATTACGGAGCTTATATTTCTAATAAATATAGAAATATTTCTAAAGATAAGATTGTATGCTTGCCATATTACCCAGTAATAGATGTTAATAAAGATTTTGAAGGTTTTCCTTTTCAGTATGATGAAACTAAACACAAAATAGTTTTTTCTGGAGGGAATATTTATAAGACAATAGGCAAAGATAACTTGTATTATAAGATTGTAGACAACATACTTACAAAACATTCCGATGTGATATTCTGGTATGCTGGTAGCGGAGACCCATTGCTTTACGATAGTTTTAATAAGTTGAAGGGAAAATACCCAAATCAATTGTATATTACTAGCGAAAGGAAAGATTTGTTCCAAGTTTTACAAAAATGTTATTTTTACCTTTCAACCTATCCATTGGGTGGTGGATTGATGACGCAATATGCTGCTATAGCAAAAAAACTGCCTATTTCTTTAAAGTTTGATAATGTATTAAGTGGTTTATTAATTAATCAGGATGATCTTGGTATTATTTTTAATAGTTATGATGAAGTTATAGATGAAATTGATAAACTGTTAGATAATAAAGATTATTTAAAAGACAAGGAATCAAGATTAGAAAGTTCAGTAATTAGTGAAACAGAATTCCAAGAACAACTCGGTTTATTGCTTGAAACTGGAAAAACAAAATATCATCTTGAATATAAACCTGTAGATACAGTTAATTTTAGAAAAGAATATTTGCATAGATTTAATATTGAAGATATTTATGCTTATATCGCTAACGATAATTATTTGCTTGTTGTAATGCCTTTACAGTTTATTGCAGGAATATTACGCAGAATTAAATCTAAATGCAAAAAACTTTTAGCAAAAATTAAATGGAGGACTAAATAAATGTCTGAATTAATTTATGAAGATAATTATTTTATTTTTGATAGACCAATCAAGAAAAATTTAAAGTTTTATATCAAAAGAATACTTTATCCCTTTGTTTCTATTTATTATAAATTATTAATGTATATATTTAGACCTAGAAAAAAACAAATTGAAAAGAAATATAACGTTTCAATTTGTGCAATTTTTAAAGATGAGGCTACTTATTTAAAAGAATGGATAGAGTTTCATAAGATTGTTGGTGTTGAGCATTTCTATTTATATAACAATAATTCTTCTGATAATTATAAAGATATACTTAAACCATATATAGATGACAATATCGTTACTTTGATTGATTGGCCTCAAAAACAGTGTCAAGTTGAAGCTTATCAAGATTGTGCTAAAAAATTCTCACTCGAAACAAAATGGATAGCATATATCGATTTAGACGAATTTATTATTCCTAACCAATTTGATGATATTTATTCTTTTTTGAAGCAATTTGACTATTCTAGACCTGTTGTTATCGTATATTGGAAGAACATGGGGTCATCAGGCAAAATGTACCGCGATTTGGATGGCTTGGTTATTGAAGATTTTGTAGTTGGTTTTAGAAAGTGTGTTAATATTGGCAAATGCTTTTTTAATACTAACTATAAATATCCAGATATTTTAACGATTAATTATGTTCATCATCTACGTGCAAATTTTAAAAATATATTGTTTTTCCCTGTAAATGTATTCGATAATATATGTCTTTGGGGTATGAATAAAGCCTTTTCCGAAAATATGCCAATACAAATAAATCATTTTTTATTGAAGTCTTTTAATGAATACGTAAATAAAAAATCAAAGCGAGGTGGAGGTATTCATGTTGATATGCATAATTTAGATTATTTCTGGAATCATGAAAGTAAATGCCAAGCAGTTGATTACCATGCTTATAAATATCTAATTAAACTAAAACTAGCAATGAACAAAGAGTAAAAAAACATCTATATTAGAAATGATAATTATTTAACTGACAAATTTATAAAAAATTAAAATATGAGTAATATAGCTAATTCTGAAAGAGTTGTAAAAAACACATTGTCTCTCTATTTGAGAATGGTTTTTCTTACAATTGTATCTTTATATACTGTTAGAGTTGTTCTCCATGTTTTAGGTGCTGAAGATTATGGTTTAAATAATGTGGTTGGTGGGATAGTCTCTGTAATGGTATTTTTTACAGGTGCCATGACAGATGCGTCGCAAAGATATTTCTCAATTGGTATTGCTAAAAAAGATTGGACTGAAGTAAACAGATTTTTCTCTGTCAATTTTACAATATATGTGGTTTTTGCATTAATAATAGTAGTTTTGGGTGAAACGCTCGGCTTATGGTTCGTGATGAACAAATTGACAATACCAGCCCATAGAATGACTGCGTGTATCTGGGTATACCAACTTTCTATACTCACATTCATAATCTCAATGCTTAACACACCCTTTCAGGCATTGCTAGTTGCAAATGAACAGATTTCTGTTTATGCATATATATCTATTTCGGAGGGAATATTTAAGTTACTGATTGTTTATATCCTATCTATTATAAATTTTGATAAGCTTATCAGTTATAGAGTTCTTGGCTCCATAGTCTCAATTATCCATTCGTTATTTTACGTTTTATATTCAAAATATAAATATAGAGAATTAAAAATACGTCTGTTTAAAAATAATAAAACCGATTATAAGAACGTATTCTCTTATGTGAGTTGGAATATTATAGGCACTTTGGCAACAATTTGCAAAGGAACAGGAATAAATATAGTAATTAATATGTTTTTTAATCCTACAATAAATGCTGCCAGAGGACTTTCCTTTTCAATAAAAAGTGTAGTTTTATCTTTTGCACAGAATTTTTTAAAAGCAGTTTCTCCTCAAATTACTAAAAAATATGCTACAAATGATAATAATCTTTTAAATTTAATATATTCATCATCCAAGATGGCGTTTTCATTGCTTTTTATTGTTGTTTTACCCCTTATTCATAATATGAGAGATATATTAGTTATTTGGTTAGGCAAATCAGTTCCTGAATATACTGTTGAATTTGCTGTATTAGCCTTAATTGATACTCTTGTTTTTACTGTTACCGATCCAATAGGTACTGCTGTATGTGCAACTGGAAACGTGAAAGAGTTTCAAATATCTACTGGTTTTATTAGTTTATTAAATATACCTTTGTCCTATATAGGTTTATGTTATATTAAAAATCCCTGTCTACCTTTCTATATTTCAATTTTGTTGTCGTCTGCCGTGCTTTTTGTTCGGATAAAGGTTTATTCAAAAATAAATAATGATTTTAAAATATTTAATTACTTGAAAAATGTTGTTTTGCCTACTATAATAAACTCCACCATTGTTTTTGTTTTAACCTTTTATTTGAAAATAGAAAATACGAGTATTTTTACTATTTGCTTAAATACTTTATTTGAAGTTTTCTTAAGTTCATTTGTTATTTATACTTTTGTTTTAAATAAATATGAAAGAGAATTGATCAAGAAAATATTTATTAATTTTTCAAATAAAATAATAAAGAGGAATTTATAAATATTGCTTGATATTTTTATCCTAAAAAATGAGCAAAAAATAAACATAATAATAAACTTGACAATATCGGAGAAGATAGTCATAATGTCCAGTCCAGTCCAGTCCAGTCCAGTCCAGTCCAGTCCAGAATAATATTAGTCTAAGGTTAATTTCTTCTGAATCAAATAGAATTGATTATGTTGATTTATTTAGGGCTTTAGGAATTATTTTAATGATAATGGGACATATTAATTTTGGAAGTCATTTTGATAAATATATCCATGCTTTTCATATGCCAATGTTTTTTATAATCTCAGGCTTCTTCTATAAAAATGAAAATATAAACACACTTTTGTTTAAGAGATTGAAATCATTAATAGTTCCATATTATGTATTTGGCTTATTTCATATTTTTTTGTATTCAATTATTTATTTAGATTTTAAAATTGATTTTATTAAAAATTTATTTTGGGAAATAACCTTATGTGTTCCCATAGCTGGAGCACTGTGGTTCCTTCCAGCGATGTTTTTCGCCAATATTTTTTATGCTTTGATTCAATCTTCTAGAATGAAAGAAAGTGTTAAAATAGTATTTATTATTTTGTTTTCAATATTAGGTATGATTTTATCAAAGCTTTTACCATTTAGACTTCCATGGGCATTAGATGCTGCTTTTGTTTCTATTGGTTTAATTTATTGTGGAAGATTAATTAGAGAAAAATATATTAATGTTATTAAACTTAGATTTATTCAAAGTCTGATTTTATTTTTTGTTTTCGCTTTTCTTATATTTTTTAATGGCTATATAAATATGCGTACTGGACAATATGCAAATTGGCTTTTATTTTGGATAAATGCTGTTGGAATGAGTACAGTCCTTTTGAATCTGTCTAGAATAACAAACCAATTTTTAAATAGAAATACACATAATATTTTTAAATCATGGCTTCATAGTATTGGGGCTAATTCAATTGTTTATCTCTGCCTTAATCAATTAGCAATACTTGCTACTCAAAATTTACTTTTTGCATTTATCCCTCACGAAAATATGAATAGACTAATATTATTAGTTGTTAAAATGATAATTTTTGTATTAACTTTAATTATGCTATTTTCCTTTCAAAAGCTAATATGTAATACTAAGCTTAGAATTATTATAGGAAAATCTTGATGCTTATCTAATAAGTTAGGTTATACAGAAATTATATGATTTATTTTTAATAAACTATTGACAAAATAATCAGTGGGGAATTGTGTTATGTACAAACAAGCAAGCAAGATTCTGTCTATACAAGGGATTAGAGCTTTTGCTTTTTTACTAATTTTTATAAGTCATTGTGATTATCTTATTGTTAGCGAATTAGGTAAAAATCCATTAGGTTATTTGGGTGGTTGGGGTGTGTCAATATTTCTGATTCTAAGCGGATATTTATCTGCAAGAAATTTATTTTTTGATAATAAATTATCTATTACAGAATTACTTAAAATAAGTTATTTAAAATTACAAATTAGATTTATAAAAATTTTCCCTTTACATTTATTTACCCTATTAATATCATTTCCTTTTAGTTATAAAGCTTTATTTTTTGAGTTTAGTTTAAGTAAATGGCTGTCTCTGTTGGTTAATATTTTTTTGTTGCAGGCTTGGCTACCAATAAAAGGAGATTTTAATTTTGTTTCTTGGTATCTATCCGTATTTTTATTTATAAGTTTTATTGGAGTTTTTTTATGCTATTTTTTTCAAAATAATCAAAAAATAAGAAATAAATCTTTTTTAATAGGTATGTTCTTGGTTATATTACAATTGATTATTTGCATAATTTTCAAAAATCATTCGTTATCACATAAAATTATATATTTTTTCCCATTAACAAGAATAGTTGATTTCATAATAGGTATTTGTTTGTATTATGTATCAATAGAAATAAAAAACGTTAATAAAAGTAACTGTTGTTTTATATTTGGTATGGTTTTAGGAATATTGATTTCGTATTTTTCTTATGGCGCAGAATCAGAGTTCTTCTCAGTAGTATTATGGTCAATTCCGTCTTTTTTGATTATAATCGGGACCGTTTCAAATACAATTCCAGCTAGTTCTTTTTTGGAAAATAAAACAATAGTATGGTTAGGAAATATCAGTTTTGAATTATTTCTTATTCACCAATTAGCTATTAGATATAGCTATATTGTTTTAAGAAAAATAGGTTATAGTCCGAATGTTATTACATATTTTATGGTATTCGTTCTTTCTGTTTTATTTGCTGTTATCTGGAAAAATATAAGCAATAAAGTGATAATTAAACTACCTGCAGCAATATCTACAACAATATCTACAAAACCAAATCGTATTTTTTGAAATCAGCTAATAGTTGTTCTGTTGATATACCAATTGTAGTTGCTGCTTGGTCTAGTGTTATTAAGCCTTGTTTTATCATGTCGTAGAAAGCGCTAAGCTTGCCTTCTTTTTTGCTATCTTCCATAAAGTCATTAACAGCTTTGCACATATCGTTAATACCTGTAAGGTTATATTGATTTGATTTTATAATGCTAGATTATATTGTTTAAATTCAGTAAGAAGTTGTTTTTGAGTTAAACCTATTGATTTAGCTGCCTGTTCAATTGTTACTAGTCCTTGTTTTATAAAATTATAAACAGTATTGTATTTTTCTTCCTTTTTCCCATCTTCAATCAGTTCGTTAACAGCTTGACACATATCAATACTCTCCTTTTCTTTGTTGATTTTCAAATTTAGCCCAGTGGTTTCTTTTATCAAAGTTGCAGATAAATTGCTAACATTATGAAATTTTGAATTATTTTCAAGGCTTTCTTTCAGCTTCTTTTTGTCGTTAGAGTTTTTTATAAACTGCAATACAATACCTAACTCTGATTTGAGTTTAGCTAGCTCCATATCTGACAACTGTGGGGATATTAGGTTCAGATTATAATTAGGAAGATATTTTGCAATCGCCTCATCGACATCAATAAACATATCCTTGATATTTGTAGGAGCATCCCATTTGTTGCTACCAAAATACATAACAAGAGTTATAACAGGAATAAGTCTGTCTTCCTTTGTAAAACCAGATAAAAACTCGTCACTGTTAGAACATTTCTTGTTCTTACGGTTTTCTTTGCTTTTCAAGTCAACCTGACTTGCATATTGCAAAGAATCGTAAAGCATGGTTCTAACAGGCATAGCATAATGGATATTCGCTTGATTCTCTACGCCCAATATTAGAAAACCTGCTTTATCTGTTCTCTTTGCGGATAGAATCTTGAAAACATCCCTACTTTTCTGAATAGCGGATGAAACTTTGTTGCCATTTATCTCAACAGATATAGAGCTAGTATCTAAAGGTTTTAAATCCTCTGGCTTTATCTTCTGATCACCACCATAAAGCAGATAGTTGAAAGCGTCTGCAAACACTTCGTTGTCGCTCATAAACCTTTTACTTATAATGTCTAAATTGCCCATTAAATCTTAACCTGCTTTCGCTACCTTTACTAATTATACCATAAAAATTGTATTTAAACTATATGAATTATAATAAGTTAATCTCATTCGGTGCAAACATGGAGCCTATAGAAAGCAATATTATACGCTGTTTCAGGAAATGCAATAAAGCTTTATGAAATACCTAGTGACTATGTTACTCCAAAATGTGGTGATGATATTGCAGAGTTAACTCAAAATCAAGATGTTATGGGGCATGTTTTGAATAAATTTCCTGCGAAATACCTGTTCCAGAATCTTCTAGCAAGAATAAAGAGAAAGCTATTTAGGAAATAAATGATGATTACAGGGCAAACGCATTAAAATTTCTTTTCTGGATTGCCACGCCTCTTTCAGAGGCTACGACTCGCTGACCTCCTGTCGCTCGCTTGCATAGGCACATCCTGTGCCTTATCGCAATGACGTTTTTGTAAACAACGTTGTTTCAGATTTAGTTGCAGAATTAATAATTTATAACGCCAATTTATATTCTTTGAATTTATCCAATAGCTGTTCTTTTGATAAATCTATTGATTTTGCAGCTTGATCTAAAGTAATCATTCCTTGTTTTATCATGTCGTAGAAAGCACTAAGCTTGCCTTCTTTTTTGCTGTCTTCCATAAAATCATTAACAGCTTTGCACATATCGATAATACCTGTAAGGTTATATTGATTTGATTTTATAATGCTAGATTATATTGCTTAAACCCAGCAAGAAGTTGCTTTTTGGTTAGACCTAAAGATTTTGCAGCCTGTTCAACAGTTAGAAGACCTTGTTTTATAATTTTATATAAGGCGTTAAATTCTCCTTCTTTTCTTCCTTCTTTTATCCCTTCTTTTTTGAATATTTCTTTGTCATTTTCACGGTCGTAGTCTCTAAATGATTTGGTCATTTTAATAATCTCCTCTAGAGTATTTATATGGTTGTATTTGTCGTTATCAAAGATAACAGAAAGATATCTTCGCAAGAAAGTATCAAACTTATTCCTGTAGTCAGGATTCTTTATGATTTCTTTTAGCTCGTTCAAAAACTCAGTAAATAAATCAGTGCTTGCAACCCTCTGTAGCTTCATTGTTGCAACAACAGAATTAGCTAAACCGTCAAGCACGGTATCTTTTTAAGCTACTAATATTTCAAATATTTTAAGCCATTGACTAGACAATAAATAACAACGACAACCAACAACGACAACCAACAACAATAATTACTTCTTATTATATTCGATTACGCAGCTATGTTTTTTAGTTTCTTTGTCGTAGTTGATTGAAACTAACACAATGTTATTCAAATAGTCTTTAAGCTTGCCCTGATAGCGTTTTTCTTTTATCTGTTTTATGCCTGTTTCGGCATCTTTATTCACTTTAAGCTCTATAATCATAGCAGGCTTGTCGCAGAATTTGCTTGGAATAAGTGTTAAGTCAGCAAAGCCTTTTCCTGTTGAAACTCACGAATCATTATATAGTCGCTTCTAGCATAATAATAAGCTATATTTATAGCACAGGCTAAGGATTCTTCGTTGTTATAGCTTAATACAGAAGTTTCATCCTCATGGGCTATTTCTAAGGTTTTAGCTACTTTTTCTGCATTACCGTTAATTGTATCTTTTATAAGAGTCTTAGATCTTTCCAAAACTTCGGAAATCTTGCTGTTTTTGTAGCTATCTCTTATGGCTGTTCCAAACTCTTCTGCTATTTCTTTGTTTGGGACGTATACTTCTTTGTTTTGAAAGTCATAAGCAAGGTAGCCTAAATGAACAATCAGAAAATTGTTTGGTTACTACGGTTCCAAGGGTATTGTTCTAAAAGAAGAAACATTTGAAGAAAATTTGGGATTGAGAACAGAGGAAGGGGAATATAACTTGATGGCACAACTTCTTTCAGACAATTCTCATATACCTGTTAGAGTATCAATATTTACAGGAACTTCAAAAGGTTCTGATTTATTCTCTGTTCGTGAGTTTGGAAATGACTGTATTCTTTATACCCTTGATGAACTGATAAGATATGGAGATGTGCTCAATATTATTCAAGCAGACGAAAGGAATCGGGTAGTAGAAAGGAAAGAAGTCCAGTTGTTTGATGATAAGTCTTTTCGTGAAGCAATTATTAATGCAATTTTACATAATTTATGGGTCGAATGTAATGAGCCTATTATCACTGTGTTTTCTAATAGAATTGAAATATTGTCTAGGGGAACACTGGCACCTAAACAAACTTTGGAAGGTTTTTACCGTGGAAGATCTATTCCTGTAAATAGGAAACTATCTGAAATATTTATTCAACTACATATAAGTGAAAAATCAGGAAGAGGAGTACCTAAGATTGTAGAAACTTATGGGCGAAGTGCGTTTACCTTTGAAGAAAATGCAATTACTGTAACCATACCTTTTAACTGGATAAATAAAATTGGTAATAAAGTTGGCGATAAGGTTGGTGATAAAGTTGGTAATAAAAATATGACCCTTAACGCAACTAGACAAAGGATCTTGTCCGAAATGAGAAATAATCCTAATGTTACAAAAGCTAATCTACAGAAGTTACTTAAGCTAAGTAGCACTGCAATAGATAATAATATTGCGTTTTTAAGAAAAAATGGGCACATAGACAGAATAGGTTCTAATAAAACTGGTTATTGGAAGGTTATTGACAAAAATTGATTATTGGCTGAAAGGGAGAAAGCGGAGAAATTCTTGAAGAATGCGTTAGGTAGATTACCAGAAGATAAATTGTGTAATAGGTGAGAACTGCCCACACGAGAGCTTGTCCGAAAACTAAGGTTTTCGACCCAAAATTAGATTTGTCTAATTACTTAAAAATCCCCCTTAATCCCCCTTTACAAAAGGGGGTAAGGACAATTGCTAGTGCACTAAGATTTTTGCAAATTCTTAGTTTTTAGACAGCCTCTCGAAAGTGGGGGAAGTGGCTTTTGCGTAGCAAAAGACGAAAGGGGTTCGTGGGGTTGTCAGATAAAACCCCTTCGTCACTACGTGACAGCTCAGCAGCGGTTACACATCCTGTGACCGCTTGCACGCCACCATCCTTGGTGGCAGCCCCAACAATGTAAAGCATTTTTGTGGAGCATCTTAGATTGCTTAAAAGACGGAAATAGTAGAAAGTATGTTAGACGATTTAAAAAACAACATATCAAAACATCAGCTTAAATACGGTGCCTTGCTGTCTTATGCCCAGATGGGGTTAGGCATATTGATAGCCCTGCTTTACACGCCCTATATGATTCGTATGCTTGGAAAGAGTGAATACGGATTATATAGCACTGTATCTTCTACTATTTCTATGCTTTCTATTTTGAATCTTGGTTTAAATGCCGGTTATATAAGATATTTCGCTAGATATAGAACCAATAACGATAATCAGTCTATATATAGGTTAAATGGTTTATATCTTTTGATATTTTTAATAATAGGTTTTGTCGCCCTTGTTTGTGGGCTTGTTATGAGCTTCAATTTGGATTTTATTTTCAGCAATGGTTTAACGGCAGAAGAATATGATGTTGCCAGAATCTTGGCTCTGCTCGTTACTTTCAATATGGCTTTTTCTTTCCCTGCCAGTGTTTTTTCAACGATTATATCTGCTCATGAAAGATTCGTATTTCTTAAAACAATAGCGATGATTAGAAGTGCTTTAACGCCAGCAATAATGTTGCCAATACTATATTATGGCTACAAGTCAATTACTATGGTGACAGTATCGGTTGTTCTTTCTCTCCTGGTTGACTTTTGGTATTATATCTATTGTAGAAATGTATTAAAAGCCAAGTTTTATTTTGATAACTTCGAGGAAGGTATTTTAAAAAGTCTCTTTGCCTATACTTTTTTTATTGCTTTAAACGGTATATTTGATCAGATTACATGGAGCGTAGACAAGTGTATTCTTGCTAGATATAGGGGCACTGTTGCGATAGCTGTTTATTCCGTAGCCTACTCCCTGTATATGTTTTACCAGAGCATGAGCTGTAGCATATCGGGCGTTTTCACTCCACATATTCACGCTATAGTTAACGAAAAGAACATAAATATTGAAAACAGGAACAAAAATCTTACCGAATTATTTGTCAGAATAGGGAGAATACAGTTTCTAGTTGTAGCCTTGATTACATCAGGTTTTTATTTTTTCGGAAAGCAATTCCTGGTGTTTTGGGTTGGCAACGGTTATGACGAATCCTATTATATTACCTTTATGTTTATGGCTTCAGCTTCTATAGCCTTGATTCAGAATACTGGAATAGAGATTCAGAGGGCTTTAAACCTGCACCAGTTCAGAAGCCTTTTACTGTTCGCCACTTCTATTATGAATTTAATAATTTCTATATATCTTTGCCAGTTGTATGGTGCTATCGGCTGTGCAATAGGGACAGTAATTGTTCTGCTGTTCGGTCCCGGGCTTGTTTTGAATATTTTCTACCATAAAAAATGTGGTCTTAATATCATTTGTTCTGGAAGAATATATTGAGAGTTAGTCTGGGGCTGGTGCCTCCAGTTGCTTTAATGCTTCTTGCTAGTAACTATATACAATTCAACCCAAAACCCAATTTTATTGGTGGAATTGTGCTTTACACGCTTTCCTACTGTATTTCCATGTGGTTGTTTTCGTTAAATTCTTATGAGAAAGGCTTGGTTTAAAGAAACACTGCCTTTTATGTGGCGATTTCTCAATTGAATACGGTGCTATTATATTCCTAGAAGATGATGTCGTTGTTGCTCCTGGGTATTATCGATATGTTAAAGCTGCTGTAAAATACTATTGTGATGCTGATAAAGTGTTAGGAATATCATTATATGCTCAGAAATGGGTTTCTGATATGAGCAGAGATTTTATCCCAGCTCATAATGGCTTAGATACTTTTTTCTTGCAGAGAGATGTTAGTCATGGACAATGCTGGATTGGAGATAAATGGAGGAAATTCAGAGACTGGTATGATGAGCACGAAAACTCTGTTCCTGTGTATGACAAGAGAGTTCCACCTTGCGTGTATAAGTGGAAATCTAAAGACTCTTGGAGCAAATATATAAGCTTTTTCATGGTGGAAGCAGATATGTATTATGTTTGCCCTTATTATTCTTATGCTACAAATCTGTCAGAAGTTGGAATTCACGCAAGCAAAACAACTGATATATGTCAAGTTCCTCTTTCAGAAAATACAAGTTTAGATTTTAGATTTGGCAAATTCAGCGAAAGTATTATTTATGATGCCATATTTGAAAGGCAAGATAGATTTGTCGAGTCTATATACAATATTCCTATTGAAAAAATATGTATAGATATAAATGGTATGAAATATGACTGGTCAGGTTATAAGTATATTTTGCGACTAAGGATTTAAAATATAAGAAGCTAGTCTCTTTTGGTGCAAACATGGAACCTATCGAAAATAATATACCATACTCCGTCCCTGGATTTGCAATAAAACTTTATGAGATTCCTAGCAACTATGTTCCTCCAAAAACAGGAGACGAAATAGCTAAAATTAATCAAAACTCTTTAGTTATGGGGCGTATTTTGAATAGATTTCCAACAAAATATCTGTTTCATAACCTTTTAACAAGAATAAAGAGAAAGCTATTCGGGAAATAGATATAATTCTTGATTTATAACAATATATCTGATAATTTAATCATATTAGGAGACAGACAATGGATAGATTTCCAACAAAATTGAATAATAGCCCATTAGTAGAATCTATATGCGAACTAAGATTCAATACTATTTTGCCTTCGGAAACAATAATTGGTATCGTTTTTCAATCTGTTTCTCCTTTGTTGGATAATCCTAAAATAGTGAATTTGCCTCTTTTTCAAATGCCTATTATGGCAAGAAATAACATTCCTGATATTGATTATCAAGCATTACAGCAAATAATTAGTGGCGATTTTGTTATTGGTGTTGGGACAAAGGTAGTAACTTTTTCTCAAAGAAAACCTTATACTGGTTGGGATATATATTCAAAACTCATTTTAAATGTAATAACTAAATTAATAGAATGTAAACTTTTTAAAGAAATTACAAGAGTTGGTTTAAGATATGTTAATATACTAGACTGCTCTTTATATGAAGCCACGAATTTTAAATTGAGTTATTCTGGTAAGGTTATAACAAATGCAACGACTTCTATGACAAGATTAGAAGAACGCTTAGATGATTCCTTAGTTTTAGTTTTTAATTTAAATAATAATGTCTTAGTTGGGGTAAACCATCAAAAACCTAGAAAAGCTTCTATGATAGATATTGATGTAATACAAAATATCAATATAACATTTAACGATGACGAAGGGAGTCTTATACTCAATAGTTCGATTAACAAATTACATGATATACTTAATGAAAGATTTTTTTATATTCTAGATGATAATTATCTAAATTCCTTAGGTCCTATCTATGTAAAGGAATAATATGGACTATTTATTAATAAGTATAATTCTTTCTATTTTATCGACTCCTGAATTAGCTATTTATTTGCCAAATTCTAGTAATGCATATCTACCTAATGCTTTTGGCGACAATTATGAAGTGATTAATACTGATTTTATTAATGAAAATCAGTTTGATTTTTTCCGTTATGACGGCTCAGACTATATTAATATTTACCCAATGGATTATATTGAAAACTATAAAAAGCATACAAATACAAATCAGTATGAAGAATCTAGTATTGTAAAAATTCCCATTTCTAATAAGATTAATAATATAAGTTACAATACTATATTCGATAATAAGTTTAATTCTATAATAGAAGACGGTTTAGAAAGATTTAAAATATTAAATAATTGTGATTATTCTTTTATTGAAAAAAGCATTCCTTTTCTTAACACAATATCTAAAATAGATTTCATAAACGATAAAAAGTTATTTTTTAGAAATGATTCAGTAAAGGCTAAAGTTTTTTTTAAAAATCATGAATATTCGTTAAAATATGATTTTAATTGTCCTGATATTGTTATGATGTCAACTTTTAAAGAAATATATAATAAAGAAACATTAGTTATTAATGATGCCTATATTGATGATTTGAAATCAATATCTAGTTTTATAAAAAATTAAAAAGTTTTATTAATGAAAAATATAAATATAATACTAAATGATTGTGGATTTGTTAGAGAAACTGAGCTGAATTTGCTATCTTTAATAAATCAAGGAAATGAAATAGAAGATATAATCTATAAGATAATTCCTGAGAAAAATACCAGAACAGAATTATTTGGGTTGTCTGTTTATTTATATGGTTTTAAACCAATAAAAAGAAAATTTGATTTTGATTTTTATTTCTACTGTAATAAAACTTATGAAAAAAATATCTATTATGAACGTACAAAAGAATATTTTACCTTTTCATATAAATATGACCCAATAAATGATTTTGATTGGCTTAATCCATGTCATTTCATTTTTACTGTTAGGGATAGAGAAGGAGTTAACATACCAAGAAATCATAAGGGGCAAAGTAAATCCGAGCAAAATAAAAATAAAGCTATTGCTAGTTTTATTTTTGAAGAATTCCTTATTCATACGGTATGTCTTGATTCTTCTTCTCTTCGTAAATGGGATATAAAAGATAATTATTTACTAGAACAAAATGCCCAACTATAGATTAGCAAACATTTCAAAATCTTCACTACATTTATAACCATAAAAATAAAAAAATAATATGAGATTTAAACTGTAACTTTTACTAATTAGTATCTGCTCAATATAAAAAGAAATTATATTAAAACACTATTTGATATGAATATTGTTTCTGGTTTTGATATATTATGTTATAACAATGCAAGGTAATGTGACGATATAAAGCGAGTTTTAGAAAAATTGCCCTGCATTTTGAGTGACATAATGTATAAATTTCATAAACCTGTCTAGGGTAACTTCAATGATTTTAACAAGTCTTGCAAAAAGAGGCAATGGTATGGGTATGATAAGGGCAAAACTAGCTGAAACAACTATTATGGCTATAGCTTTGTCTGTCCTTGTAACAAATTTATTTTCTTTCTGTTACAAATATTTTTTTCTTTTATTTTATTAATTGCGAAAATTTCTGTTCTGAACCTTTTACATGGATAGAATTTCCCGATGAATAAAATTCTGACCTTCTGTTGAGCAGACACTTATTATATCTATGACTTAAAAAGTAATGGGGATATTATGGATTTGATTAATAAGATTGAATTAAATTATTTACATGAGCGTGAGCATATAAAAAGGCTACTTCCTGAAATTCAGAAACATAGCTGTTATGAGTTTTTAAGAAGAGAGGTTAGAGATAAGGGGTAAGAGATAAGAGAAGAATGGCTTGAATTATTTTTACTATGGTTATATCTGGATAGAATTTTATTTGCTAAATATAACATTAAAATTTATAATATAACAAAGTAATGTTAAATTATAAATTTAGGTGATATATTATGAAAAGAATATTGGATTGCTTAAAAACTTATATTGATGATGATGCTTCAGTGAAAAATTGGAATAAAGAAGCCAAGAAAAAGTTTTCCTTGGTGATAGCTTCATCGTTCAATTTCTATCTGATAAATCTACTTGAAACAGATTTTATCCTTCTTGAACCTTTAGTAACATTTACTGTCGATAAGCTTGAAAAGGACATTCTTTTTATCGAGAACAAAACAGAGTTACCTTGTGTTTTAGCTTTAAACAAAATATCAACATATATGCAGAAGAAGTTTATTAAAGATAAAGTTGCATTTGTTGTTGAAGATAATCAGCTAAGCATTCCTTTTCTTGTCTTAAAAGTTAGAATAATATTGCAAAATCTGAAAGAAATTGAAAGTATAGAAAAATTCACTCCTTTTTTTCAGCTAGTATATTTATATCTTTTGTATTCAGATGAAAAAGAATTTTCAATTTTCGATTTGTCAAAAAATCTTGAAATATCCTCAATGAGTGTATTGAGAGCAATGAATCACTTTGAAAAACTTGGGTTAGTTAAATCTGAAATAGGTGGTTATACAAATAGGAAAAGATTGTTTTATAAAATTGACCAAGAGCATTTTTATAAAATTGGAAAACAATATTTGGATAACCCAGTCAAAGAGGTTTTGTATGTTAACGATATTCCAGATAATATAAAAATATTAAAAAGTGATTTGACAGCTCTAAATAAAAAAACAATGATTTCAGAATCAAATAGAAAAATATATGCAACCTACCAAAATTTAAAACAGCTTAGAAAATATGAAATTTCAGAGGAATTATCAAACGATATAAACTCCCCTATGGTTCAAATAATGAAATATGATGTCACTCTTTTGACAAAAGATGATTGTGTTGACCCAATAACTCTGATAAGCGGATTAAAAGAAAGAGATGAAAGAATAGAAATGGCAATATCTGAAATGATGGAGGGCTATAAATGGTTCACGGAATAGAAAGATTTAAATCTGAGTTTTCACAATTTGCTGAACAATACGTTTTGATTGGTGGAAGTGCCTGTAGTCTTATATTGGAAGATTTAAACAGTGAATTTAGGGCAACTAAGGATTTAGATATCGTTCTAGTTGTAGAGGCTTTAAAAGAAGATTTCGTCAAAGCCTTCTGTGATTTCATTGAAAAAGGTGGTTACGAACATATAAATAAGAACAAAGAAAATCAATATTACAGATTTTCCAAGCCTAAAGATGATAATTTTCCCGCTATGCTAGAACTTTTTTCTAGAAGGCCCGATTATTTGAAAAATATAGAAACAAGACTTGCTCCAATTCACATAAGCGATGATGTAATAAGCCTTTCGGCGATTTTACTAGATGATGATTATTACAGTTTAATAACTACTGGTTCTGTTAAGGTAGATAATATTAGTGTTTTGAGAATTGAATACTTGCTTTTATTTAAAATGAAAGCTTGGCTTGATTTATCAGAACGTAAAAATAAAGGAGAAAATATAGATAGCAAAAATATTAAAAAGCATATAAATGATGTAATAAGACTAACTATCAATTTAGACAGTGCTGATTCTGTCGTTTTGCCAGATAGAATAAAAGAAGATGCTACAAGATTTTTAGCTGAGATGGAAAATAATCCAGTTAATTTGAAATCCTTAAAAATCAGTAATATCAAGTATAGCGACATAATTGAGCGAATTAAAAAATGTTTGGGCTTGTAACTGAAATATGATTATAGACAGAAAAAAGAACGCTATAAAAGGAACATTTTTCGGAATAATTCTGAAATTTGTCCATATGCTGTTTCCGTTTATTATACGGACAGTTTTTATTAAGACCTTAGGTATTGAATACCTAGGTCTGAACTCTCTGTTCGGTTCGATATTGCAGGTTTTGAATCTTTCTGAGCTTGGCGTGTCATCCGCATTGGTTTATTCAATGTACAAACCTATAGCAGAAGATGATAAAGACAAGATTTGCCAGCTTATGAACCTCTACAGGTTCTATTATAGAATTATAGGTTCTGTCATTCTTGTTCTTGGGCTGCTGCTTATGCCTTTCATCCCTAACTTGATACATGACGGGAAAATACCGCCTGACATTAATATTTATATACTTTACCTGATGAACCTTTTAGCCACAGTTCTTTCATACTGGCTGTTTGCATATAGGAACTGCCTTTTCAACGCGCACCAGAGGACTGATATAGTAAGCATTATAACTATAGTCATACATTTCGTAATGTATACTGTCCAGATAGCTCTTCTATTCACTTTGAAGAATTACTATTACTATCTATCTGCTACTATACTGTTTCAAATCGTCTTAAATATTATTACAGCAATATGCTCGAAAAAGTATTATCCTGAATATAAGCCTATCGGGGAGATACCAGACGAGGAAAGGAAAACAATAAACAATAAAATTCGAGACTTGTTCACTGCCAAAATTGGTGGCATAGTCAATCATTCTGGTGATTCCATCGTTATATCTACTTTTGCTGGACTTAAGCTTCTCGCAGTTTACCAGAATTATTACTATGTAACATCAGCAGTCATGGCTCTGTTTACGATTTTTTTCGGCTCTTTTACCGCAGGTCTAGGAAATTATATCATTACTAACAATGACGAAAACAAGAAAAAGCTTCTTTATAATATTAACTATATTGTATTTTTTGTTCTGAATTTCTGCTGCTGTAGTCTTGTATGCCTTTATCAGCCCTTTATGAAACTCTGGGTTGGAGAAGCCAACATGCTGTCAGACGATTATGTGTTTCTATTCGCTTTATATTTATACGCTGAAATAGCCCCTAGAACTCTCATAGTCTTCAAAGACGCTGGCGGAATATGGGAGAGCGACAGGTTCAGACCACTGGTGGCAGCTACGGTTAATCTAGTTTTAAATGTTCTGGCTTTTAAATATATAGGTCTTTACGGAATTATTCTTTCGACTGTTTTTGCTCTACTGTTCATTGCTTATCCTTGGCTTATAATTAATGTGAACAAATATATGTTCAAAATAGATATAAGAAAGTATTTAGGGAATAGTATGCTATACGCATTTGCGATTTCTTTGTGTATCGCACTCTCTTATTATTTGTGCAACTGTTTTTCACTTGTAAATGTTTATATGCTACTAGCTTTACGTTTTGTCTTATGCCTGACGTTACCTAATCTGATTTTTATTACACTGTTTTTTAAAAAAGCAGAAAACAAATATATGCTTGAAAACTTTGCAAAAACGCTTCATCTAAGTAAAAAAGGAAACAGAAATGATTAATGTTAGTGATAAAAAACTCTGCTCTGGCTGTAGTGCCTGTGAAAACATCTGTCCTAAGTATGCTATTACAATGAAAGAGGATGACGAAGGTGCAGTTTATCCAAATGTGGATAAAGACAAATGCGTTAGCTGTGGACTTTGCGAGAAGGTCTGCCCCTTCAAATGTAATGATTTGAATTTATTACGCAATAATGAAAGACCTTTATTTTTTGCAGCTCAATTAAAGAACAAGCAGGAGCTTCAGGAAGTTTCGTCAGGTGGAGCTTTTTGGGGCTTTGTTAAGTATATAATACAGAATAAAGGTATAGTGTATGGGGCTGTTCAAGAAAATGTAGATACAATAAGGCATATACGTGCAGAAAGTATTGAAGAAGCAAAAAGACTTAGAAGGTCGAAGTATTTTCAGAGTTCTACTTCAGGAATTTACTTGGAAGTAAAAAATGACTTGAATAATGGTAAGACTGTATTATTTAGTGGTGTGCCTTGCCAGATTGCTGCTTTAAAGAGTTTTTTAGGGAAAAAGTATGAAAATCTCTATACTTGCGAGGTTGTCTGCCATGGAGTTCCTGTAAAAAATTCCTGGAGAAGCTATAGAAAAGAAAAAGAACAGAGAGTTGGTAAAAGGATTAGTAATATAGTTTTCAGAGATAAATCTAAGGGCTGGTCTAACAACCAGTATAAAATCACTTATAAAGATGGTTCATTAGAATATGAATTAAGTGTTAAAAATCTTTATCATAGGGGTTATCTTGATGGTATGTTTTATAGACCTTCATGTGGTAGCTGTTCTTTTTCAAAAATACCAAGGGTTGCTGATTTGACACTGGCTGATTACTGGCAGTACAAAGGGAAATTGAATGAAAACTGTGATATTGGCGTTTCCCTGGTCTGCACTAATAATGAACATGGTTTATCGCTTCTTGATAAGTCTAAAGAGTATCTAGACATAGAAAAAACAGATAGGTTTAAAGCATTGAAAAGTTGTCGCCATCTTAACAACTATCCTAGCGAGAACCCGAACAGAAATGTTTTTATTGAGCATCTTCTCAAATATGGGTATCATAGTGCCGCTGAGAGATTTCTAAATCCTATGGTTGATAATAATAAGACTGATTCAAATAATGTTGCTGCAAAAATCTATGAAGAATTGTCAAAAAATATGAGAAATAAAGTTTTTACTAGTAAGCTAACGGAAGCCTGTATTTCCTTAATAGAGAAAATAACTCGAAAAATCAATAGATATTCAGATGAAGACATAGTTTTTATAAGAGAATATTTTGAAAGTTTTATTGAGCGACAGTTCGTTTTTGACTTCGAATTAATCAAGTCTTTACAGGCTTTTATAAAGAAAGGCGACTCTGTTTTCATATCTGATAACAGAGTGTTAAGATTTCTGTTTAAGCTAAGAGGTATCGAAAGAGGCAATATTTCAAGCATACTAAAATCAGCAAAACTATTTCTTGCTTTCAGAGATGCCTGTGCACTGTTAGCGAAAAAAGGCGTGCCTGTTTATTTTTATAACAGAGTAGGTTTGAAAAAGGACGGTTTTCAATATTCCGAAACTGCACAGTACAGAATGAAAAACCATCTTAGTTTTCCTCTCATGTATGAAAACAGAGATAAATATGAAAAGGATTTGATAGAGCTTTTTGGTGAAAAGTATTCAAGGGAATATGTTAGTGAAATAGGCAAAATTCCGCAAGTTATACAAGTTGGAGATTACTACTGTCACGAAGACTGTAAGAGTCGTTACATCAATGTGGTGAACGGTAAAAGAATTACTTGTTTCCAGCCGAAAGAAGCAAAAAGAACTATCCATATCTATGGAAGATGCGGAGCTTTCGGATATGCAGTAGAAGATTCTGAGACTTTGCCTAGCCAGATACAGAAAATACTGGTAGAAAACGGAATAAATGACATAAAGGTTGTTAATCATGGACTTTGGGGTGGTGAAAACGACCTTATTGATTCAAATTTTTTTAAAGATTCTATAGAATTCGGTCAGAATGATATAGTCCTGTTCTACAGAATGCATTTCGATAAAAGAATTATTGCGAAACTTGAGCAGCTTGGCTTGTGGTATCATGAAATTACAGAGGACTGGCACAAATATCCTGACGCTAAAAGCTGTTTTTATGACAAGCCAGGGCACATGAATGCTGTTGGCTATAGAAATGCTGCCAAACTGATTGTTAAAGACTTAATAAAACATAATTTCAAAAACAAAGAAGTCGCAAGCATTATGTTAGATGGCTTTACAAACAGGTATTTGACAGCTTATTTGAAAAGTTCAAGAAACGTCAAATTTGACGAGGAAATTGAAGAATATTTGGACTCGATTAAAGCGAAATATCCTAACGATTCTATCAATAATGCTGGTGCTATTGTAATGAACTGCAACCCATTTACTTTTGGGCACAGGAATTTGGTTGAATTTGCTTCTGAAAAGGTTGAAAGGCTATACATTTTCGTTGTCGAAGAGGACAAATCGTTTTTCAAGTTTGATGACCGTATCGAAATGGTTAGAAAAGGGGTTTCTGATTTGAAAAATGTTGTGGTTATTCCTAGTGGAAAGTTTATAATTTCTGCGTTCACTTTTCCTGAATATTTCATGAAAGACTATGTAAAAGAAAAGAATTTTGACGTGTCGTCAGATATTCAGATTTTCTGCAAATATATATCACCTGCACTTAATATAAAAACAAGATTCGTAGGTGAAGAGCCTTTTGATCCTGTAACATCGAATTATAACGAAACCATGAGGAAGATTCTTCCCGAGTATGGTATGAAATTCTGCGAGATACCAAGGTTTAAAACAGAAACAGACGAAGTTATAAATGCAACAAAAGTTAGAGAGCTGTTAAAGCAAAAAGACTTAAAAAAACTCAAAGAGTTTGTTCCAACAAGCACTTTGGCGATACTGCAAGAGAAATATAATGATAACTAGGAGTGAAGAAGTATTATGGAAAATGAAAGAAAGCTAAATCTTCCAGAAATGGGGTTCGGAACATTTCCTCAGAAAGAGAAACTCTTAGAGTCTGTTCCTACTGCGATTAAATATGGCTACAGACTTATAGATACTTCTGACAACTATCAAAACGAAGAGTTTGTCGGCGAGGCTCTGAAGAAAATAGACTCGGAAACTCTCGATGAAATCACTGTAATATCAAAGTTTTCCCAGCCTATGCGAACATACGAACTAGAGAAATGCTTTGATGAAAGTAAAGCAAAATTAAACAATAAATTGAATGTGTATCTTCTCCACTGGCCTTTTCCTTTTTTATGGAAGGAAGAGTGGAAACGAATGGAAAATCTTTATCTTTCAGGTAAATGTGATGCTATAGGAGTTTGTAATTTTGAGGAAAAACATCTGAAGAAACTCTTTAAATTCTGCCGTGTCAAGCCTATGTTCAATCAATTTGAGTGCCATCCGACTTTTCAGCAGAAAGAGCTTATTAATTTTTGTAAGGATAACGGAATAACTGTTATAGCTTATTCCCCTCTTGCTCGTTTAGACAAGAAGACTTTTGCGAATGAAACCCTGAATTCTATTGCCCAAAAATATAACAAGACAGTTGGGCAGATTATCCTCAGATGGCATATCGAACATGGTTACAAGCCAATACCATCGTCTTCTTCAGAAAAACATATTGCTGAAAACCATGGTATTTTAGATTTCAGACTTGAACAGTATGACATAGAAAGAATAGATGCATTAGAATGTGGCAATCGTGTAAGGTTTAACCCCAATACCAGATTTACATTCCGACAGAAAGTAAAATTTTTATTACTTAGAATTATAAATATTCTAAAAATAGATAAAATTTTACTTGACATTAAGTCAATGATTAAATACCCTCAAGCAAGCAAGCAAGCAAGCAAGCAAGCAAGCAAGCAAGCAAGCAAGCAAGCAAGCAAGCAAGCAAGCAAGCAAGCAAGCAACAAATAGAGCAAAGAGATTAGTTCTAGCTCAAAATAGTCTTTTCTATTTTTACACGAAAAGGCTATCGGATAACAGATTTTTATCTTTGGATACAGCAAATGACTTATTTTTCCTCTTAATTCCCACGCCTACGGCTTGCATCAATGACGTTTCTCCCAAAATAACTTGTTATAATTTAGAAACTAAAAATATAAACAAATTTAATCATTATTCTAAAGCGGTTCTTTTGAACCGCTTTTTCTATCTCAATTTAACTACTCAATTCATTAATAAGGGAGAAATGAAGATATGAAAATTCTATTTATCGGTGGTACTGGTAGATTGAGCAAAGATGTTGCAGCATTGAGTGCGGAGAAAGGAAACGAAGTCTTTTTATTCACTAGAGGTAGCAAGGAAAGGGATTGTTTTCTTAAAGACAGTTACAAACTTATAAAAGGGAATATAAGAGATATTGAAAATAGTATAAAAGCCTTAGAAAACTATAGATTCGATGTCATTATAGATTTTCTAACCTTTGAAGTTGAACAGCTTAAAAACACCTTGAAAATTATTGAAGGGAAATTCAGTCAGTATGTTTTTATCTCGTCAAGCACAGTATATATAAACGATAATGATGAGCTTATTTCGGAAAGCAAGACAAAAGTAGGAAACAAAGAATGGAAATACGCTTATGATAAATTTTTATGTGAAGAATATTTGAAAGAGTATTTCTCTAAAAAAGAAGAAAAATATACTGTTATACGACCTTATGTAACCTATGGAAATACAAGGGTTCCATATCCTCTAGTCCCAAGAAGCAATCTGATGGAATGGTCTTTTATCGACAGAATTCAGAATAGAAGACCTGTTCCTACATTTTATAAAGGCGAAACCGTTACGACTTTAACACATACAAGAGATTTTGCCAAGGGTGTTGTTGGGCTGTTCGGTAATGCTAAGGCCTATAACGAGGCTTTTCATATTACCACCGATGAAACAACTACTTTGGGCGTGGTGCTTGAAAACTTAGAAAACATACTTGGTTTGGAAGTAATCAGAATGGATTTTTCTGTAGAGCAGATAATAAAAGTTATGCCTATGTATAAAAGCATTCTGCTAGGTGACAAGGCTAGGAATATGCGTTTTGACAACAGCAAGATAAAAAATGCTGTGCCAGAATTTAATTGCGAAATCACGTTAAAAGAGGGGCTTTCAGAAATGGTTGATTTCTATAAATCCCATAAAGAATTACAGAAAATTGACTATATGTGGAACGGCTATATAGACAGGCTTTGTAACTGTGGCAACCAGCTTATGTCATATAAAATGAAAAACATCAGGGATATTAGAAATTATTTCATTGGAAATAATCTCTTAATAAGAAAAGCTTATCAATTATATTCTATTTTAAGAGGAAGAAAATGAATGACACAGCACAGCACAGCACAGCACAGCACAGCACAGCACAGCACAGCACAGCACAGCACAGCACAATAGATACTCTTACTCCACCCGTGAGTCAAGTTATGATTTATTAAGATTTGTAAGTATAGTATCTGTGGTTTTTCTTCATACAGTAAAAGATGTGTCTAACAACGATTATTATTCTTTTTTAAATAACGAATCTTATTTTTTCATATATTTGCTTAATTTTATAGGTGCTTTTGCGGTACCTTGTTTCTTTATGCTGTCAGGAGCCTTTATTTTAGACAATCCTAAGAATGCGGACTATAGATATTTCTATAAAAAAGCTTTTAAGAAAATTGCGATACCTACTTTGGTTTTTGCCTTTATTTATTTTCTGTATAATGAAATACCTTTGTTAATAAGGCTTTATGAAGGAAAGACTAACTATTTCTTTTTAATTAGTCCTTTGAAAGAACTATTGCGTGGCTCTGCAAACGGTCATTTGTGGTATATTACAGTCTTGATAGGAATATATTGTTTTATTCCATTCATAGTCATTATAAAAGAAAAGGTTGATAATAAAAATTTTTCTTGGTTTTGCTGGTTATATTTTATTGTTGCTATGTTAAGTGGAAGTAGCAGTAGCTTTTATTTTCACTGGTCTATAGGAAAGATAGCCTGTTATATGGAATTTGTTCTTGTTGGTTTCCAAATTAGAGAATATTACAAAACTAGAAAGAGCAATAAAATAGCACTGCTGTTTATTTTTCTAGTTTTCATATTTACATTGATTGCAGGCTATATGCAGTTTAAAGCAGATTATGCAATTTTGATAAAGAACGGATTATTCAAACCGCCTTATAGGTCAGCAAACAATTTTAGTCTTTTTGTGATTCTCTCTTCAATATTTATATTTTCAGGTTTCTCAAAATTGAATATGGAGAATGAATTGCCGAAACTAATGAACACCATAAGCCAAATCACATTATACATATATCTAATCCATAGACCTTTCTGCGAATTAGCTCCATTAATATTTCTAAAATATTATAGCTTTAAAATCGGTGTCCTTCCATATTCTATATTGATTACTCTGTCTGTATTTACTATTTCCCTAATCCTAACGGAATTCTACAAAACCATTGCCGATAAATTATTAACTGTAGCAGATAAATAACATTTCATAGGTTGCCACGTTTCTTGCGAAACTTATCAATAATGTTTACAAGGAAGTGATTTAGAGTTTTATTAAATAGTTATTCACCAACAACCAACAATGTTTTCTCACAGTTGCCTTGTGCAATATATCAACAATCGCTTATAATAAAAATAGAACAATAAAGTCTTTATTTTTATTGTTAATAAAATGGCAGACTCCGAAATTAAACTGAAGGTAAAGCAAAATGTATAATTATACAGATAGAATAGTTGTTTTTGCCGATATTTTAGGGTTTAAGAACATTGTTTTTTCCAGTATTTCTGACTATAAAAACTTGCAAAAAATAGAAAAGGCTTTAAAACTGATTCAGCAAACTGCAGAAGAACTGAAAACATATAAGAGTGAAGAATTAGATACAGAGGTTTGCTTTTTCACCGATAGTTTTGTTTTATCTTGAATAGACAAAGGCAATGATAGTTTCTTTTATATATTATCCCAAATAATATATTTGCAACAAAACTTAATTTTGAATAATCTATTATTAAGAGGCGGTATTGCGAAAGGGAATTTAATACACAAAGGTTCTGTTATATATGGACCAGCCCTAATAAAAGCCGTAGAATTAGAAGGCAAACAAGCTAAATATCCTAGAATTATTATTGAACCATGTGTAATCGAAAGTTTACCTAATGTAAAATATGATAAAGAATTTAATATGAATTTATTAAAAAAAGATTCTAATGACAATTACTATTACACAGACTTTATTGGGCAGTGTGATGACTTAGATTACCAATACGAATTTTTATTATTCATTAATAAAATGCAAGAAACGATAAAATATGGCTTAAAAATGATTTTAATAATAAAGTTATAGAACTAGGATTAACAGATAAAACAATATAATTATAAGGGAAAATATTAGAAATGAATGCTGTTGAGAACATAGAAAATCTAGTAAAAAAAATATTTGGTATCCAAATAGAAATAAAAGGTAATAAAAGAAATTGCAGGAACAACTGTACTGGAGCTTTGGTAAACAAAGACGATTTTGGAATATTCAGAGATAATTTTTTAGAAAGATTAAAACGTATATCCACTCATTTTAAAGATATTGATTCAAGAACAAAAATAGCAAACAAAATAAAAGAGTTAGCAACAGAAGAAGAATATGGATGGGCTGGTTATTATTCTGAATTAGTTGCGATAGACACGTTTTGCCTATTGAAAACGGTAACTAATATAAAAATAGACAATGTGTTCAAAAAAGACATTAATGACTCTATAGCTTTTAAAATGGGACATAATAAAATTAACATTGACTTATCTTTTGAATTAAATAAAAAAGAAATATATACAGATGTCAAATCTCTAAAATCTCTCAACACAGAAATATATGATTCCATTACAAATACTATAATGGAACGTGCACAAAATGAATTAGGGATAAAACTACTTATAGCTGTTGACGATAAAAAAAGTCGAACTCCTGATGAAATTAATGAAATGGGTAAAAGAAAAGAAGAAATAATAGAATACATTTTTGAAGATATCAAAAACAAGAGAGAAGAACGAGTTTTTGTTAAAATTGTTAATTGCAAAAGTAAATGCAAGTTAAATTGCGTTTAGTTCTGCAAAAATAGAAATTGCATTTAGTCCTGCAATTTTGATTTAAATTTTTAAAAA
>CAJOND010000004.1 GCA_905236675.1 Candidatus Rifleibacteriota bacterium
TTTTTAGACTTTTTATCCATTTCTATAAAATATAAATTTTCCCAAATTATATTTTTTATTATTCCAAAATACTTGTATGAGTTTTTGGACAGCCTCTGAGGGAGGGAATTAAAGAAAGGGACGAGATAGTAATTAAGAATTAGAAGCTAGAGCTTTATTTATTTTTCTCGTTACACGAAGAATATTGCCTTTTTTTATTCCAACAACCTGAACTTTTTCACCATAAGGAATTTCTTCTTTATCAATAGATTCAGCATCGCAGATTTCAAATCTGCCTGATACAGTTACCTGAATTTGCCCAGTTCCTTCTTTAGGAATACGTAAGTATACAGTTCCTACCTTGCCAAGAGCAGAAGATATTTTTTTGTTTCCGCTCGAACTCATTCTCATTACTGCTTGAGTCATTTTTGTAAAAACAAAAGCTGTAATCGTTCCACAAATAAAACCGACTATAGTTGCAATAAAGGTATTTATTCCACTATATCTAGTTAAACCTAATCCAATCAAGCCAAATACCATAAGAAAAGCACTGATATTCTGAACAGAAAATTCTATTTGTTTCGAACCTTTTCTTATATGTATATCATTAGAGGATATTACTTCTGTTAGTGTGTTGTCCGAAGTATCTGCATGTACATCAACCGAATCAGCATTAACATCTACATCTCCATCTAAATCATTTACAGAAGTAGCATCAGATAAATCACCACTTTCAAAAGCATCAGTAATACCATCACCATTTAAATCAGGAAGTGAATCTACACTTGATAAACCATCTGATTCAAGAATATCTGGAACTCCGTTACCGTCTAAATCCTGTAGAAGGGAACCTGACGCGTCATTAGTTCCTACAGCATCAGAGGCTCCAGAAGATAAACCCATCAACAAAGTAATAAACCTAAGTATAAAAAAAATAGAACCTATAGACCCAGAAAAAAGAAAAATTACTTCCATAAAAGTTAAAGATGCAAAAAAAACACTCATATAATTACTCCCATTCATAAGGAGAGCCCTGTTGCATTGCCCAAGTTGCAGCTTCTCTCCAACCTTTATCAAAATCAGAAAAATTTAAGTTGAAAATATCTTTTAAACAAGTATCAAAATCACTACCATCACTAATTTTTGTAATCATTTCAATCATTTTCTTAGATCCCTTGCCAAGGCCTGATTTTTTCACCAAATAACAGGACATGAGATATGATTGAGCAGTAACTGTTTCCAAAATTGCTGGAGTAGTATAATTTTCTGTAAAAATATTATTAATCATATTTAAAGAAGCTAAATTTGCAGTTTTTGCTTCAATACTTTTATTAGCCACAAACAATCTATATCTAAGAGTATATTTACTTCCAGCTAAGATTTCAGATAAGCCTACCTGCATCCAATAATTTTTCGATTCTGCATTTTTTGCATTCTGACAGATATGGTTAATTAAGTATTTGCCTAATGCACTAGCTAAAAGATGACCTGGATATTCTTCTACAAGTTTCTCTAATTCTTCTTCGCTAAAAGAATCAAAATTTGCAAGAATAATATTACGAATCATTTCTGTATCATAATAATTGGAAGTAACAGTTATAAGGTCCTTTTTAGAATCATATTTTACAATCATTGGACCCATGTTTTCTGCCGATATTAATCTTATATTTACAGGATCTTTTATTGAACCTATTTTTGAAGCTATACGGCTATACATACCATTAAGCTCATTGAGGAGCATATCTCTTCCTCTAGCATCAATACCGTCGCCTAGAGATATTTTAAAATTCCCCATTACAACAGAAGAACCGATACTGCCTGGACTCTGAACTATTTCGGGTTCTTTTTCTGGTTGTTTTATTATTTTTTCTGGAACTTTCATAGCTATAAAGCCCTGTGATAATTGAGAAAGTTTATTATTTATCCGAGCATAAAGATTTTTATCTTCTTGTTCTAGTATTGGAAGAGCAACAAAAAACCGTAAAATATCTATACGGTTAGGATTTAATTTAAATCCCTTGCTTAGCCATTCTATTCCCTCTCTAAGATTGTTAGTTTTAAAACAATAATTAGCTTCCATATAGCAATACATACTTTTTTCACCAGATCTAGACTTCCAGAAATCCAATGCTTTTCTTGCATCAGTTTTTCTACCTACTTCCAGAGTTAATGATATATATTTTGGATAAGCTTCAGGATCAGAAAAAGGTAAAGAATTTGTCGCTTCATCAAGAATCAGATTTACTTCATCCATTCTGCCATCTTGCAAAGCGAATTCACAAGCCACCAGATTAACAGATGGTAAGTTATAACCTCTTTTAAAGGCATTAACAAGTCTACGGGCAGCTTTTTCTAAGTCATTTTTCTGAATCATGTATTTAACCCAGAGTAATTCAATTTCAGGGTTTCCAGGATCACGTTTGCCTGCTTCCTGTAAAGCATCACCCGCTTCTTTGGTTTTATGAAGATCAAGTAGAATTCGTGCTTCTGTTATATAGCCATCTGCTGAATTTGGATTCTGATTATTATATTGTTCAACTATATTTAATGCTTTTTCCCATTGATCATAGTCATAAAGTGCTCTAAAATAAGTGCCTCCAAAAGTTGCAGGATGAAAATCATTTATCATGGCTTTTGCAAACAATAACAATGAATTGTGAGGATCACTTTTGATGTTATCTTCTATGGTTTTCAAAGCATCTGCATTTCTACCTAGATACCAGGTACAAATAGCCGAAAGTCCATATCCGTCACCAGTTTGCGGATAACGTTTTTTATACTCTTCAGCCAATGCTAGTGCAAGATATAACTGACCTCTTTCCAAAGCTTTTAAAACAGCTTCAAAATGAAGTTTTGAATTAGAAAGTCTTTCAACAATACCAGGGAAAGTTGCAGCCAATTCAGTAAAATGTTCAGTAAGCTTTGCAGGATCAACCGGAATAGGTCTAGGCTTTTGAGGTAACCTAGACAAATAACGCTGAGCTGTTTTATTAGTTAATGTTACAGCACAGGCTTTTCTAAACCATTCAGAAGCAAGAAACAGTCTGTCGGCTTTTACTTCTATCATTCCAAGCATATTAAGCAAATTAACACTTCTGTTGCCATCAAAATATAGTCTTAAAGAGTATAATCTTGCATCATTCAGATTTCCATTTTCTAAGCATTGTTTAGCTCTCTCGAAAAGTTCCTGAGGCTCTAGATAATTAGGTTTATCATAAGCTTCTCGTGCCTGAGGCGATGATTCTTCAGAATCTTCTGCGAAAGAAAAGGATGCCCAAAAAACAAAAAATAATGTAATAAATATAATTGATGTTTTCTTCATAACATTGATTATATCAAATTATTTTTTTGTTACAAGCAAAAAAGACTATTGAAAAATCTAATAAAATATTAGAAAATAGAAATTAGTGTTGAACGATACTGAGTAACATATAATTATTGCTTCTATATAGCCAAATATCTTTATAGGAGCTTATAATGACATGTTAAAAGAAAGAATTTTTTTAAACTTGTCTGTTAATTAATGTTGTTTAGTATAGTTAAAATTTTAAGAGGAGAAAAAATAAAATGGCAGTAAAATTATTTGTAGGAAACCTTCCTTTTAGCGTTGACAATGCAAAACTTAGTGAAGAATTTGCAAAATTTGGCGAAGTAGTAAGTGCAAATGTTGTTATGGATAAAAATTCAAAACGTTCAAAAGGCTTTGGTTTTGTAGAACTAGCTACAAAAGAAGCTGCAGATGCTGCTATAACAGGCATGAACGAACAGGAAATGGGTGGTAGAAAGCTAACAGTCAGCATGGCTAAGAAACAGTGAATGACGAGTTATTAAAAAAAATAAAAATAGCAGGAGCAAAAAACTTTAATGCTTATGCTCAGAAGATACTAGAAGCTTCGGCAAATCATGGGGCTTTCGGAATGGAAATGGTCGATATGCTCCATGATCAGCTTCCAAGAACTTCTTGTGATAATTGCGGGAAATGCTGTAATTCTATCTCTCTTTACTCTTTGGAATATCATAGAGTTATGCGTGAGATAATGGCAAAATGGCAACCAGAACGAATTTTAAGATTAATCAAATCTTTGCTTTGTTTTGATTTAAGACAAGCTAAAGTTGGGGATGAAAAACGCTTAAGATGCGTTTTCAGAGATGATGTAACAAAAGTTTGTCTTGTTCACCCAGTCAGGCCATTTGCCTGCCGAATTTTTGGTCTTTTAAAAGAAGATGGTCTTAGAGAATGCAATAATGTAAAAGATCTATCTTTACCAGAACAAACAGTAAAAGAAGAATATTTAATTAATCTACAGACAAGAATACTAGAAAACTCAGAAAGCTTTGAACCTTTTGAGGGGAAAGGCGAAATCCACTTTTTCCCATTTGAATTCTGGTTTTTCAGATACTTGTTTTCACCAGAACGAGCCTTACAAATCTATCGAGAAATATTAGTTCCTCTTTCTACTCCATTAACAAAAATGTGGGAAAAGCAGGAACACTTACCAGATATACTTCCAGACGATTATGAATCATAAAAGGATAACCATGAAAATCAAACTACTATTTATAGCATTATTTACACTATTATTTTGCGTTGCTTTACAGGCCCAAACTCCCGAAGAACTAATAAATAAACACATAGTCGATGTTTCTATTCCAGACAATAAAGATATCAAAACCTTTTCGATGGATTTAACCATTAGTACAGACAGTGGAGACTATCTTAGTCAAATCAGGTATGATAATGGAAAAGTTGCTTTTAACTGTTTTGATAAAGATTCTACTCCATTATTCATCTCGAGAGATTCCAATGTAATTTTTAACGATGCACTTAATTCCAAAGTTTGTTTGATGAAAGAAAATATAATGATTATTAAGGCTGTATATGAAGATAATCAATTTAATGCTAATTTTAATTTTCATCAGCCAAACGAAGAAGAAAAAAACAATATGATTAGGATTGATTTTCTTAAATTAGCTAAACAAGCTATGAATAATATTAAATCAACTAAAGATAAAGATTTAATAATAATTGAAGGAAAATCAGAAAAAGATTCATCTTTAATTAGTGTCATAAATCCAAAAGATTCTTTTCCATTAAAGAAAATGACTATCAAAAGTGAAGGCTTTAATATTATTTTTGAAAACATTAAAGTAAATTCAAAAATAGATGATTCTTTATTTGCTTTTAAAGAAATTGATTTAAGAGCATCTGGAATTATGGTTGATGATCTTACTAATAATCAGAATGATAATATTCTTGCTAATATGCAGATGCTTCAGAATCTAATGATATCAGCAATGACAAGAATGGCTTTCAGTGAACCAGATATACAAAAAGAATTGGAAAAAATGATAAATACAAATGAATCTATAGACTGGGCACATTTAAAAGCAGTTGATGTAATAAAATCTGCCAAATTAAGAAGATTATATAAACCTTTTAAATAATTAGAATCTAAGAGAAGCGTCAACAGCATACCGTCTATCTTCTCTATCTCCAGGTCTTATCCCTAATTCTTCACCATAGGTAGCTGCACTGATAGTCAAATCATTCCATGAATAATCGATACCGCCAGTCAAATAACCACCTTTTACCCCGGCAAGGAAATGACAACCTCTTGCAATTTCGATTCTTGTGCCTAATCTAACTTTATTCAAAAAATTAATATGAGAACCATCATCAAAATATTCACAAGCCAGAACAAGTTTATCTTTTCTTTTTTGCTCACCTGGCAAAGGTTTAATTGATGTGCCTATAGAATAATATCTTGTAAGTCTTCCAGCTTCATCAGAGAATTTAGACTCAAAAACATTTCCCACAAAGGCTCCAATAGTTGGCTGAATAGGATTGGTTATCTGCCATAAGACACCAAAATCCATATCAAATGCTAATCCTGTTCTGTCGGTATCTTTGAGAGCACTTGGAGTTAATGCTGCAAAATCTCTAGCAGCATAAGATGTTTCCGTCATTTTCCTAGTAGCTATTTTTAAAGTAGTACCCCACCAGCCTGCTGCTTTATCATTAAATACAGTCTGACTATCATCTTCAAAAGGTCTGGAAAAAGATCCAGTAAACACACAATCTTTATAAACTGATGATTTTACTCTTGGACTAGTGGGATTTTCAACGGAATAAAACTGATAGTCATCGTATCTCACCGACAGTCCATACCCATTTTTCCCTATATAGTAAGCAGTATTTGCCCATCGTTGATAGCCTGTTTTACCCATTATACCCATAAGATGTTTATTGTTAGAGCTACGGGTTGCAGCAGTATCGCTATTATTTAAAGAATCAACATGGTCTATTACATCACTAAAATCAGTATTTCTTGAAAATGTTGGAGTAAGAACAGAGTAAGATTCTTCTTGCAAACTTAATCCCGCAGGATTCCTATAAAGAGATAAATAATCATCAGAAATAGTAACAGATACTCCCCCCATTCCCAATGATCGAGCATTTTCATAGAAACCAGGCTGAGAGGCATTTACAGATGAGTTTATCTGCAAAGAAAGTATTGTTATCCAAAAGAGTTTAAGCAGATTTTTTTTCATTATTCCGTACCATCTAATGCCATAATAGCTGTTTTAAATTCACTAACCGAATTATTGTATTTTAAGTTAATATCTTTTATTCGTTGCCCAAAATCTCCTACTGCAACGATAGTATTATAATTAGCCTGAGTGTAAGTTCCCGACTTTGTTATTGAATCAAATGGAGACATCGTTTGCCAAGTTGTGCCTCTTCCGCTTAAGGCTATTGACAATTCTATATATGCCTTTTCCAATGAATAAGGTGAAGCAGATGAACTTAGTTTTGAATATAAGACTTCCCAACTTTCTGTTTTTGAATCATTTGTAGTGAAATTAATCTGGTCAGGATTATCTAACTTGGAATTTAAATTTGTATCATATTTTTCTTGAATGGTTTTTGCGGCTGATACGGAAGCTAACAATGAACGGAACAACAAATCGTCATTTGTAGGCTCATTTATTAAAGCCATGTCATTTATAGCTTTATTTAAGTTTTCAAGACTATTAATTTTTTTTGATGCATGAAAAACAGAAGAAGAAGAATTAGGTGCCAACAAATCATTTTGAAGAGCATTTAATATTGAGAACATATCAAAGCCAGCTAATCCAGCATAAGCAGAGGCTCTTCCACGTCTAGCACTATCCGGGGCACCTTTTTCTAACGCTCTGTCAAAACGATTCAAGGCTGTTGCATAATCTGCTTCTGCAAGTCTGTCATTGCCTTCGCTAATTAAATCATTGGCAGTTGTTGTATTTACACTACTATCTATAGCCTCAAACATATTACAACCGCTAACTAAAAGCGTTACAGCTAATAGAAAAACAGAGCAAAGTCTTTTATTTTTAGCTTTCATAATTACACCAAATAGAAATTCTTGTGCAACTATCGACAACATTCTATAAAAGATAAACGATTTTTAAAGATTTAAGATGAAAGATTGAAGAAGGAAGCTGAAAAATGAGAATTGAGAGATGAAAAATGAGAGATATAAGATATAAGACCATAAATGGAGATAGAAGAGAGCAAGAGAGCTGAAAGCAAAGCTTGGCAAGGGAGAAAGGTATAGGGAGGAGGGAGGAGGGAGGAGGGAAGCTGAAAACTGTAAACTGAGAATTGAGAGATGAGAGTTGAGGAATTAGAGTTGAGGAATTAGAGCTAAGAGCGGGAGAGCTGAGAGCCAAGCGAAAATAAAAAACTTCCCAAAGCAAAGCTTTGGAAAGTTTTTTATTTTTTTGTTTAGCTTTTAATTATTAGCAGAAGGCAGAGAATAGTAATTAGATGTAATAGTTGAATTACCCGTAGTTAAATAAATATTTCTGCCAGCTAAATCTTTTGAGCTGGTGAAAACAATAGTTGAAGTACTACTGGTTGACATACTTATATCAGAGCTCAATGTATTGTCTATAAACATGGAAGTGTTAGGACTTAAACAATAACCAGTAACAGTATATTTATATGTTGTACCTAATCCCAATATTCCTGAAGAATCTTTATAAACGGTAACATTGGTAATATGAGGAACAAGAGCAAGACTACTGTTTGTAATAGTTTTGTTGTTCAAATATAATTTTATTGTTGCTTGTCCTGCTGCAAAAGAGGTATTTTCCGGTATAACGAATGTAATACTAGAATCGTTCCATGACGTAATGTTTAAAACTGTATTGTCGTTAATACTCAAATACATATTGCCAGGACGTTCTGTTCCGAATCCACCGTTATATGAGTAAATTGTAACAGACTGACCAGGATATGCATAAGTTGGAGATACATTACTTATTGTTGGGTTAAACACATTGTATTTAAAACTGCTTGTATAAGAATTACCTAACATCGCTCCTGTATCAGCAACTTTAATGCCTATTGTTGCTGAGCTATCAACTAAATTATCTGGAATTATAAATGATATTGATGTGTCAGTCCAACTTATAGGTTCAACTTCTCTGCTTACGCTAGAACTACTTGTCATACTAAATAAAACAAGGTTCTTCTTTACAGTGCCAAAACCAGAGCCTGTAATAGTCATATAACGACTGCTAGAATTATCGTAACTATTAAATACTGATGGATTAATAGAACTTACAATAGCATTTGTTAAATTACCAACCCCGAAATTGTAACGAGCAGTAACAGGTGATTGCTGTCCGTTTGCAACTACGTAAAAACTACCATTAGGATAGGTTTCCCTAGTAGATTTTACTAGATTAACCGAAATAGAATTTTCTGTCCATGAACCTCCATAATAAAGTGTTAAAGGAATTGATTGTGGGGTTGTACTTGTTTCACTAGTATAACCATTGTAGTAAACTCTCCCTTGGTTTTGCGAACCAAAGTTTACACCTGTAAGTGTAACATTTAAATTCCCGTTAGAATCTACACTTTGAGCGATACTACTGCTGTCACTCGGCGTAACATTGTAGATTACAGGAGTATTGTTGAGGGAACTGACACTTCCCGCGGAATTCCCGCAACCGGTAACGATAACGCAGATAATCAACAGACACAAGGTTATTATTTTATTCATAGTATTTTAAGTATATGTACCTATTTGCCAATCGTCAAGGGGTTTTTATCTTAATAAAACTTTACATTTTGGTGTTTATCGATGTTTCATAAGGCTGTGACTCGCTTTATTTGATAAAATGCCAATTTAAAATTGTGCATAATTTTAATAAAATAATCATAAAAAATGTTTCATAATCTCGACTAATTGGTCAAGTAAGATATAAGATATAAGATATAAAACCAAAACTTGAGATACAAGATTAAAGAAAAGTAATTATTGCAGTCAGTTTTTGTTGTTTTTATTGTTACTAGAAGGTCTGCAAAGTAACGTATATTGAAAATATTCGCAGGATTACTTGCCCTCGTTTAAACAATAACTACAAGAAGATGCGTAGCATCTTAATTACCAACTACAATAAAAACTTTTTTAAGATTAAAGAGTTCTTAAATATTGTCCCCAACAACGTATGTCCTTAGTCGGTTGTCTTTTGTCCTATTATGCCTTTTGTTCTTTTGGAAAGTGGGACGAGGCTAAAGTCTCTTAGAGCAGAGAATTGAGAGTTGAGAGTTGAAAACTGAGAAATGAGAGCAAAGAACAGAGAGCAAAGATTTCTTGATAAATTCACAAAATAATATATACTAAAATTAAGTAAATATAAGTTCTTATAAGTTGAAGTATAATCAGAACTAAGGCAAAACCATGAAACGACTTTTTAATTTACATAATTTATTTTTGTTTGCCGTAGTTGTTGTTTTGCCTGTTTGTGTTGCTTATTACTCTATAAACAACATGATAGAAGAGCAGTATCTAGCGTCAAAAGAAAACATTACCAATGAACTTAGACGACAAATAGCCAATTTAGAACATACTTCAATTCCTGAATATCAAATAAAAGACTTTTTAGAAATTTTAATTAAAGATAAGAAAATATGTCGGCAAAAACCAGAGATTATAAAAAAGTTTATTGATGATGCTAACAAATCATATCCAGAAGCTTTTAAATGGTATTTTCTAGATGAAAATTACAATACATTACAAATAAATTCAAGGCACACACTTGGTTTTAGCAAATATTGGCAAAAATGTTTAAAAGGTGGAATCTATGTTTGGAACAGATTAAAAGACGGTAAAAAAGATACTAATTATGATAAGGTTTTTGAAGAATATATAAGTGTTGTTCCTTTTATGCAAAGCCTAATGGGAGATGAAAACAAAGTTGAGCATATATTCGAACAAAAAAACAAAACAATTAAAGCAAAATGGCTCCAAAAAGATTGCTATGTAATCTGGGATATTGATGGAATATCTTTTAATCAGTTTGGACGAGTCAAGGAAATTGCAGGAGTTTGCGCATTAGTTGTTTTCCCCGAGAAACTACCAGAAGACATATGGTATAAAAGACAAGTATTGCGCCGTCAAAAAACAAAAGAAAAATACAAATTTCCAATAGCAGTAATAAACATAACAAAGAATAATTCACTTATTTTAGATAAAACTCTACCAAATAGTAAAAATTTCGTTGATGATCTAGTTAAAGCATATAACCAAAGGGCAAAAGAAATTTTTGAATATAAAAATTATTTAGTTGGCACAACAGAATATGATAAAGACTCAGAACTCCGAATGTTATCTTTGGCAGATATGAGTTCTATAAAAATAAAAAAAGGTTATATGCAGCTATTATTAATTATAAGCTGTATATTATTAATTATAATATCTACTTCTATCGCTATTTATATAAAGAATATACATATTGCTATAGTATCATTACGCCAAAGAATAGCCGCAATATTTATCATAGCCATGACATTACCTTTACTTAGCCTTATAAGCGTTGGGATAACTTTTTTATCAAATGAAGAAAATAGATTAAAAGAATCAGCATATATAAAGATGCGAACAAATATTGAAACATTAAATTTGCATTATAAAGACACCCCTAGACTAATAGAAGTTGATTTATATGAAAGGATCAAAAAATTATTAGGAACACCTCCATATGATATAAAAGACATCACAAATAGAATGAATAAAGCATCTGAAGATGGCATAATTAACCAATTCATATTTTTTAAAGATGATAAAATTATTTCAAGTAACTGGAAGAATCAAGAACCTGGTTTTGAAAAAGCCATATCATTTTTAGCAAAAAAAGTTATGGAAAAGGGAGAATTGGAAACAAAAGCTGTTCCAAATAACAAAAAAATCTTAGAAGATTTAGTAGAAGATGAATTTAGAATAATGGAAAAATTATTAAATAATTCATTCGATTTATCTCGGCCCTCTCATTTAAGATATCTTGGAATTCTAGATCAACATTTCTATACTATGTCGATTAGAATTATTGTCGAAGACAAACCTGCCCTACTTTTGATTTTCCTATTAGATAATATTATAGAAGAAAATTTTACCCTACATGAATTTTCTAAAAATTTCTATGCAAAACCAGAATCAAATAAAAATCCCTCGATAACAGAGTTATCCTTTTATTCAACTCTTGATAATAAAAAGCATTATCCAGAAGGTTCTCCTATATTTAAAGAATTAGAGAACGTTTTAAAATTATCATCAAAACTCAATATAGAAGAATCTGGCATAGTAAATATAGAAGATGAGAATTTTTTGTATTTAACCAAACCAATTAATTCTATGAATACAAAGACATATCAGCCTTGTATGTTAACATCAACAAGACCGATTGAATCACGCATAAGAGATGTAAAAATCCTGCTGATTGCTTTATCATCTCTCGCCATAGTGGGCTCAATTTTGCTAAGTTTCATACTTTCATCCAGTCTTTTAGTTCCGATAAAAAAAATAGATTCAGCAGCACAAAAAATTGGGAAGGGCAATCTTAATATCAATTTGCCCGTTGAAGGAAATGACGAACTGAGTCGTCTAAGTATAACTTTCAATGAAATGGTAAAAGGCTTAAGAGAAAGTGAAAGAATGCGTGCTTATGTTTCGGATTCTGTTCTAGAAGCGGTTAAAGATAACAGTGATCAATCTATTCATGTTGGGAAATATGTAGAAGCCACAATTTTATTTTCTGACATACGTAATTTCACAGGATTAAGCGAAGCGAATGCTCCTGATGTAGTTTTTAAGTCATTAAATGACTTTTTTAGCGGAGCAGAACCTATAATAAGAATGAACCACGGTCGTGTAGACAAATACATAGGTGACGCCGTAATGGCTATTTTCCATCAGAACATACCTGAACATCATGCACTTAGTGCTATAAAAGCAGCTGTTAGGATTAAAAATTTTGTTACTTTTATGAACAAAGACCGATTAGCAAAAGGCCTATTTCCAATTGAAATTGGAGTAGGAATTAGTACTGGTTATGTTTTACTAGGCGATGTCGGTAGTCATCGCCGTAAAGATCTTACAGTAATTGGAGATGAAGTCAATCTTGCTTCAAGATTAGAATCTGCCTCAAAACAAGGTAAATATTCAAAAATTATTTTTTCTGGTCAAACACTAAAATTTGTTGAAGAATATGTAGAAGCAGTTAAAATGCCGTTTGAAGATATTCGCGGCAAAAAGAAAGCTGTTCAAATATATGAATTTATAAAATTCAAGAATATGAATAAACAATCATATTTGGAGTAAAAATGAAAGAAAATTCTATAAAAAGACCTGAACTTATGGCTCCTGCAGGCGATATAATTAGTCTTAGGGCTGCCTTAGACTCTGGAGCAGATGCAGTATACTTCGGAATAGTTTCTATGAATATGAGGGCAAATGCCAAAAACTTTGCTGTTGAAGATCTGCCAGAAGTAGTATCAATCAGTCATTCAGCTAATGCTAAAGCATACTTAGCCCTGAATACTATTATTTTTGAAAAAGAAATACCGTTAGCGGAAAAATTGGTTGAAAAAGCAGCTAAAGCCAGTATAGATGGTATTATTTGCTGGGACTTTTCAGTTGTAGAAATAGCTTTAAGACATAAAATCAAAGTTATACTATCCACACAAATGTCTGTAGCTAATGCTCATTCAATAGCTTTCTTATATAAAAGTTTTGGGATTAGCAGGTTTGTATTGGCTAGAGAATGTACGTTAGATGAAATATTTACCATTCGTGAAAACTTAAAATCCCTTCTAGGAGATGAAGCTGTAAAGATTGAGATAGAAGTATTTGCTCATGGCGCTATGTGTGTGTCTGTTAGTGGTCGCTGTTTTATGTCGCAATTTGCTTTCAATGAATCAGCCAACCGCGGAGAATGTAGACAGCCTTGCAGAAGAGAATACTTAATAAAAGATATTCGTGAAGGTAAAGAATTTCTTTTAGGTCAAAACTATGTTATGAGTCCAAAAGATCTCTGTTCATTACCTTTTTTGGAAAAACTACTAGATGTTGGTGTTGATAGTTTAAAAATTGAAGGACGTGGCCGCAGTGCAGAATATGTTAGTGTTGTAACAAAATCTTACCGACGTTTTATAGATTTTTATATGGAAAATAGGAATAAAATTGATTTTGCCCAACAACTCGAACCATTGAGAAAAGAACTTATTGAAAATGTTGATTCTGTTTTTCACAGAGGTTTTTCAAATGGCTTCTATTTTGGTCGACAAATAGGAGAATGGAGCGGTGGCAATGGTTCTAAAGCCACCCATAGGAAAACTCATGTCGGCATTGTAACCAATTTTTTCAAGAAAGTATCAGTTGCAGAAATAAAAGTAGAAGGAAGAGACTTTAAAGTTGGAGATAAGCTTATGATTCAAGGTCCAACAACGGGTGTTAAGTCTTTAAAAGTTATTTCTATCGAAGAAAATGAAAAATCTGTAGAAGTAGCTAGAAAAGGTACTCTAGTTGGTGTTAAACTATCTGAAATTGTAAGAGAAAATGATCAAGTGTTTATGATAGTTCCTGTAGACGAAGTCAAACACTTGAAGCAAAATTGATTATTTATTATGGAGAATAACGAATGAAAAAGGGTTGTTTAGGTTGTCTAGGTTGTGGATGTTTATTAATTATATTAGCTGTGGTTATACCAAGTTTTATGGCTTGGAACTGGTTAGATAACGATGGAAGAAAGATTATGGCAGATGGCATCCAAAAAACAGTTGAAGAAGGAAGCAAATTTGCTTTTGAACCGTCGTCTGTTGCTGAAATAGCCTCTTTAACAAAAGAAATCCGAGACGATGTTATTAATAAAAGAATTGGTTTGATAGATTCTTGGAATTACTGCTTAGAAACAATACAAGGAAATGATAAACTTCAGAGCCAGCTTATATTTGCAGTAATATACAGAAATTTAGCAGGGAAAAACCCAACAGATAATCATAATCCTGGTTATTTAGACAATGAAGGAGCAGAAGCAGCTAGAGCAATAATGTATGCAATTAGCCAAGGCAATATTGATACAGGAGAAGTTACTTCAAAAGTAAAACCAATATTAGACAAAAATAGCAATGTTAAAAAACAATCTGGAAATTCCCAGTTTGAAACCCAAAAAGTTAAGAAAAATGTTACTAAAGAAGACATGGAAAAAGTTTCTCAAAGTCTCAAAGAATACATTAAAGCTAATAATATTGAAATTCCAGATAAAAGCATTTCTCCTGATGAGTTAGCGAAAAAAGAAGTTATTAAGTTCTTAGAAGGATTTAAAAAGTTAAAAAAATAAATCTAATTAGCAATTAAATGCCTTATCTAGAAAATTTATTAAAAGATTTAACTTCGGGCTTAACGAAAGAACAAGCAGATGCTGTTCTTTCTCCCCCCGAAGGTCGTTTAAGAATATCAGCAGGAGCAGGCTCTGGAAAAACAGAAGTTTTAACAAGAAGAATCGATGCTATTTTAAAACAAGGAATAAGACCGGAAGAAATAGTAGCCATAACTTATACTCAAAAAGCGGCTTCAGAAATGAAAGACCGCTTGTCTGAAAAAAGAAAGATTTCGCCATCTGTTCTTAGAAGAATGGAAGTAGCAACTTTTCATTCTTTCCTTTCCAGATTTTTAAAAAAAGACCCTTTTGGAGCAGGAATAGATAGTTCTGTAAAAGTTATAGATGAGAATACACGAGAAATACTAATTCTAGACTTAGCAGATAAGTTTGCAGAACAGTTTGGCGAAAAAATCATTAACGGTGAATACGCTCTAGGTAGTGATTTAGCCGCAAAACTTATAGAAAAATTTCCCTTAGCTTTAAACAAAATAAGACGTTATCTCCTTAATCCAGGTGAGTTTTATAGAAAAGCCAGAAAAGAACTTCAAAACAGAGGAACAGAGCTAGAATATAAAACCTTAGAATGGCTTTTTCAATTTTATTCTCTTTATATGGAGGAACTCGAAAAAAGGAACCTTTTGGATTTTGATGAAATACTGATCAAAAGCAAAAATCTAATACAATATATGCGTGAAAATTCTATTGTTCCAGAAAGACGCATTTTTTTAATCGATGAATTTCAAGATAACAACCCTAACCAGCTTAGTATTGTTGAAGATTTTTGTAGAAATAGAGAAAGCCAAATTTGCGTTGTTGGAGATGAAAAACAAAGTATTTACAGATTTCAAGGAGCAAAAGTAGACACTTTTAGGAACTTCAAATCCCAAAACGACATAATTTTAAAAGATAATTTCCGTTCTTATTCACAAATTATCGATTTTGCTGATTCTTTTTTACTAAAAAGCGGCGATATTGGCAAAATGTTCTTTAAACAAACAGCAAAAAGAGGAGACTCTCAAAGATTTCCACCTATTAGCTGTCTTTTGACACCAGATGAAATGGATACTTCACAAATTTCTGAACAAATTGTTCAATTTATTCATGAAATAGTAGAATCCGGCATGAGTATACCTGATCGAAAAAACAATGGAGAATTAAGAGCAATACGATATGGAGACATAGCTATAATTCTTAATTCTGTAAAAAATTTACCATTAAAATTTGAAGACTCTCTTGCCAGTTATCAGATTCCATATGTAATATCTGGAGGTTTTGGACTTTACGAACGTAGTGAAATAGAAGACCTACTCTCATTTCTAAAGCTTCTAATTCAACCAGATGACGACTATTCCCTGGTAAAACTTCTTACTGGCCCTCTTTATGGATTAAATGATTCAGATTTAGTAAAACTTTCAGTTGAAGGGAAATACGATAATATAAGATTACTACCAAGAATTCTTGCAATGAAGGAAGAAAATCTTCCAGAAGAAGCGATTAACTTCAGAAATCTATATATTAATATAAAAGAAAGAGCAAACAAACCAGGTTTGGTTAATCTCTGCCACACAATCATAGAACAGGCAGGTTTTTATGAATATTCTGCCACTCTTGATTCCGATTTAAAAACAAAGAGAATAAACAACAATATTGCAAAATTTTTAGGTATAGTTAGAGATTTCGAACAAAATGGAGTATTCACCTCCTTAAGAGATTTTCTAAATCAGATTGATAGAACTAGAATTGCAGAAATAGATGAAGATGAAGCAGGATTAGGTTTAGACGAAGGCGATGCTGTCAAAATAATAACAATTCATAAATCTAAAGGTCTTGAGTTTCCTTTAGTTATTTTACCCTTTTTGAAAGGAAGAAATTATAAATTCACCGAAAAAATAATTTACGATGACCAGTATGGATTAATTGTTAATGAAAAAAACTTACCAAATAAAAAAGATACGGAAATATCACCAGTTTTAGAATCCTACAAACAAATGGATAAAAACGAATCTATCTCAGAGGATTTTCGAAAACTATATGTAGCTTTTACCAGAGCAGAAAACCTGTTGGTAATAATAGGGAACAAAAAACACAGTATTCCTCCTGAAAAATCACATCAAACAATTACCGAGCCACTTGTACATATTGTAAACATTCTTAATGAAAATCCACAACTTGGAGAAATTAATTCTTTAGAAAACTGGCATGATATATTAAATAAGTGGCTTGAATCAGGCAAAATAATAAAAACAGAAGAGTCAGAAAAAACAAAAACTAAAGTCGATATAGATAAATTACAAAACTGTATAGAATCCATAGGATGTTTTTTAGAAGAAAGAGCCAATGCTATCTCTTCTGAAATAGACAATAACAAAGATATATTTTCATTACAGGAATTAGCCTTATTTAAAAATTGTCCCAGGAAATATTATTTTTCATCTCTTAATGTTGGTTCGTTTGAAGAAAGATTGGAACAAATTCAAACCTTAGTTGGAAAACTTGCTCACGAATCTATCAGGCTTTTTCATGAAAATAATGGACATAGTCTTGAAATTCAAGATGGTATCAATTTTATTGAGTCTCTATTAGATAAACTGATTCCTTGTTATACTAAACAAAACCCCTTAGACTCTAAAGTTTTAAAAACAAAAACAATGACAATACTTAACCGCTATATAGAATCTGATTTAAGTAGAATAAAACCTTGGCTTTTTGAAGCTGAAGTCAATGTTAAATTTGATGGAAATAGCATAACTAAGCCATTTTTTATAAGAGGCTTTGTTGACCGAGTTGATTTGGAAGAAGGGAATAATATTAAAATAATAGATTTCAAAACAAGAGAATATAGCGAAGAGGCTCACGAAAGTTACAAAAAACAGCTTGCCTTATATAGAATAGCTGCTAGTAGAGGTGTTATAGGAGAAATGGGACAATTAAATTTTGCTAATTCTTATATAGCCTATCTGAATCCAAAAGGTTTATTTTTGCATGAAATTGAGCCTAATTTAAATAATTTTGAAGAAGAAGCCGCACAAATAGTTGCCTCTATTCGGAAAGAACACCTTTGGGAAGCAAAAGAATCAGACTTATGTTCCGATTGTCAATATAGAAATCTTTGTCATAAATAATTTGTTAAAAAACCAAATATTTGCTTACTCTACCTGTTCTGTTGAATAATAAATAACCCATGTTTTGAAAATACCTTGATCTGGTTTAGAACTGATTTCGAATTCTAAATCCCCACCATTGCCGCCATAATATGCCAGAACAGAACAACCGAAACCAGGCACAGGATAAATAACCATATTTACAGGTGTTTCTCCTAGACTTTTACCTCTCAAACCTGTTACCGAATTTTTGCGAAGTGAAATATTAGTAAATCCGTATTTTTGAGCGTTGTATCCTGGAAAATCCTGAGAGAAACCTATATCGTCACAAAACAATGCCAGACAAAAATCATTAAAAAATTCACTCAATCCATTAGTAGAAGGATTTGCACGAGTTAAGATATTTCTTTCTATATCTTCCAAACCTTTTTTAACATTTAGACTTCTTCCACTTTCAAGCAATTGAATAGTATTCCAACCTCCACAACGGTCAAAAAGATATTGAGCAAAAAGGAACTGCATTCCATAATTACCAGCCGTAATACTTTCTGGCCAAGTGTTTAACCTGATCTTTTCAGGATTTGACAAATAATTTTTCACTCTTCCTATATCTACCGTGTTGCGTTGAGCAAAACCTCTGCCAGATAATTGTCTTGCCATCAGAGAAAGACCTGCACTTTGCCATTCAGTTCCGTAATAAATGGCATTAACTGCATCCCAACGCTGATTATAATAAAACATACTATGCAAAGCCTGGCAAAGTTCCGCATGGAATTCCTCTGCATTGGACTTATATTTATTGGGACTTGCAAATATTATTTCTGTTCCATTTGAATTAATCTGCTGTGATTCTTTGTCTCTAGAATCAAAATAAGCAGCTTGATCAGATTTTGCATCTACCTTGTCGGTAAGGAATATTACAATACGGCTTTGACTATCTATATTACCTTCAGGAGGATCTAACACCCCAAAAGCTGTTGCTATAGACTCATAGGTTTTGTCAAATTCACTAGCAATTTCAAGGCAAGCAGCCCTACTTATTCCTCTAACTCTTTCTTCGAGGTAAACTAATGCATGGGTAGATGAAGCCGCCAAAATGCCTGTTTGTAATACATCATTTGAGGCATCATATGGAGAAGAAGAGCTGAAATTTCTTACATATACCTGAATAGTTCTAGAAGCAGGTTCCGCCATTGAAGCTCTTATTTCAGCAGAGGGTTTAACTATAGGGGAAATAGTATTTTTATACTCTCTCTGCAAATCGGTATCGTTACTAGATTGAGAAAACCTGGAAGCATACTCGGAAGCTCTGGCACTATCGGGTAAAGTAGGTATAATTTCAGTATTTCCACCAAGATAAGCAGAAACTACATAATATGAAATATCATCTGAAAAATTCTGACTATAATTACCAGAAAGAGTGCTAATAAAAATTATGTTATCAGTTGGCTTCAACTGAGCAAGCTTAAGCTTGTTATTTGAAGAAACAGCCGAAAAATCATAAATACCATAATCTCTTATAGTAGTATCAATGTTGTTATAGGCCGTATAGTAAAGACTATTACTTTTTGCACTATTAACCTGAACTGTTACAGGAACGGTTGTTCCTGCCCCAATAATAGTGTTGCTTGGAGCACTGAAAGTTATAGAATTATCTGTCAAACTAATTATTGAAGCTTCGGGAAGTTCATAGTTACCAACGATTACTTTTATAATAGATCTATCAGTTCCAAAATTGTAACCATATAATGTTATAGGAACCCCTGGCAAAGAACGTTTCGGAGTCATATAAACCAGTCTTGGAATTACTGTAACAGTTACAGAACTAATCCCATCTACAGAATATTCTCCAGGATTTACTAATTTTACACTTAAATAACCGGTAGTTGCATTTGCAGGAAGAGTAATCTTCTGGCTAAATATAGTAGAATCTTCGTTTACTGTATAACAATCTTGCCCATTCAATTGAAATTTATTGCGGCTATAAATAGAACTAAAGTTTCTACCATTGACTACTATTGTTTGGCCTCCAGCTGCAATATTTGGATGAACACTCTGAATAACAGGACGTGCAATAAATACCACAGGATTAAGCTCTTTTGAAGCTTCATTATTTATTATTACTTTAACAGGTCCCGTTTCAACGTTATTTGGCAAATAAACCCTGATTCTCCCATCATTAGACGTGTTCCAATCAAGAATTTGAGCATCCACCCCGTTAATAGTAACTCTTCCAATTTTCTTTCCACATCCAGAACAGAGTATAGTTAATTCATCTCCATCACCACCCCAGTTTGGGTTTATTGAAAGAACTTGAAAATCAGAAGTATATTCATTTGAAGCATTTTTTAATGCAAAATTAATGTTTTCAGTTATCTGACCATTAAGAACCCTTACATTGTTCTGAACGGCCGCATTATAACCTTGTAATCTTACTGTCACACTGTGATCGCCAGCTGGAATTCCTTCCAACAAAAAAGAGCCATCATTACCTGATACGGTCTGACACTGATAAGCTTCTATTATTGCACCACTTAAACCTAAACCTGTTTCAAAAGAAGTAATCAATCCTTTTATTTTACCTGTAGTAAAATCATCATAAGATTCACCAGAACCCTGACTTAAGGTCTTAGGAGAAGAAGTTCCACCACAACCCAAAATAAAAAAAATGAAAATAAAAAATATTAATATTACTATTGATTTTATAGGTTTATTACTCATATAATGTTACATTAACATATACTTATACAAACTGCAAATTGTGCATAAAAATTTGCAGAAATTATTTATATGTTAATTATTGTAGTAAATCAAAACTATACTTGAGTTAACAGTTAAGGTTGATATAAGAGTGCAAAAAAATCCGATTTTGAGTTTTTTCATTAAGAAATTTATGACATCTGCCGATTTAGGGGGTGAAAATTATAACAAAAAGCCCAATAAGGCGAACAGGAGACAAACCACTATGAGGCAGACCAATATTTTTAGGCTTTACCACAGCTTAAAGCCTACTATGCTATGCATAATGCTACTGCTTTTCAGCTGTTTAACATCACCTCTTTTCGCAACAATTGATGGTGTAGCCGCAAGAGTTACCTATAGAAATGCTTCAACAGGTAATATGAACATGGGTGGCGGAATCGATGTTGATGTAGAATGGATGTCTGACACAGATGCCAACAGCCCCTATACAGTAAATGTTTATAGAGGGACTGAATACAAAGGAGGTGCAGGTGGCCTTACGGACAAAAGGGCAACTATTTCTATTTCAGGAAGTGTTTGGGAATCTACAAATGGTTATGAACAAGCAAGAGTTGAAGTTATTGGTTTAACAGGCGACAAAGCTGGAGCTACTGCCCCCGAAACATTTTCTTTTGACGGCACTCAGCCTAATTTAACCTCAAGTAATTTTGTATCAGGTAATAACGGAAATTTCGGACCAAATGAATTAATTCAATTACAATTAGTTTTTGATAAAAATGTTTTAGTTCCAGAAGTTACTTGTGAAGGAAGACCTTTTAGTACCACCACTTCAGCTGGCGTAAATAATTATATTTTCACACTCCAGCTTGATGGAAGTCTTTCTAACGGGTCTCACCAAGTATCTATAAAATACAGAGATACTACAGAACCAACTGCATCAGCAAACAGAAATGAAAGCACTGTTAGTTTTTCCATAGGTTCTCAAACTTCTGGTAATACTACAATAGATAATTTTACTCCACCTTCTCCAACAAATCAATCGTTAGTAGCGATTTCTGGTACCTGCCCAACAGGCACCTCAAAAATTGCTTTATATAATGGCAATACAGAAATTGTTCCTAAAACAAGTTTTGCGGGAACCTCTTGGAATTTAAACGTTCCTGTTTCTGAAAGTACCTATAATTTTGTTGCTGTAAGTTATGACCAATATGATGTAGAAATAGGGAGATCATCTCCATCAACCTACGTTGTGGATCAAACTGCACCTTCTAAACCAACCTATAACTCTGCCGATATACCAACCCATACTAATGCTGCTCAGCAACAATTCACAGTAACTGTAGATAACTATGAATCCGAACTATCAACTCCTGTTTATCTTTTAGTATATAATAAAGGCAATGAATCTCCAAATAAATATAATATCACCAACCAGGGTAATCCTATTACTTTTAATGTTACTTTAGAAGAAGGACAAAACGTTATTTATTTCAGAGCACAAGATGGTGCTGGAAATTTGTCAGAACAAAGTGATTCAATTACTATAAATAAGGCTCAAAATTCTACAGTTGAAGTATCTACAGTAATGGTTGATACTTATTCTGTTCCAACTCCTACTTCAATTAAACTTGGTCCAGGAACTCACGATTTAAAGATTAATTTCAACCAGGCTTGTGGCGAAGCTGTTCCTGTAGTTGAAATACAATGCGGCGGCGGTTCTAAAATTGTTGCCAATTGTACTTGGAAAAGCAACATGGAATTAAGCGGCACATTCGTAGTTCCGAACAATGGCGGTGCTTCTTTTGATGGCGGAGCAGGAATCAATATAAAAGACGTTAAAGATACTTATGGTAACACTGTAACAATAAATACTTATGCCGATGCTTTTCAAATAGACTCAACTCCTCCTATTTCTACAATTACTGGAAATACTACCGTTTATGTTTCTGCCAACAACACTACATTACCTATTAGTGGTACTGTTGATGACGGAGAAAACGGTTCTGGTATTGATTATTTAAAACTAATAGTAAGAGATTCTACCGGTGCTGAAGTTGCTACAGAAAATGTTGCACTTCAGTTAAATGAACCGTCTCCATGGGGTCCTCACTCATTTAATGCTAGTTCTCTTGCAGAAGGAACTTATACTCTTGTTACAGTTGCTACAGACCGAGCGGTTGCAACACAAAACGTTGAAAGTGCTAGTGGCAAAGTAGGTATAACTGTTATCGTAGATAAAGTACCTCCACAAGTAACTAGAATAAGCTTTAATAATACTGGTGAAGATTTCCGTGATGGAACAGTCTTAGCTAGTGATGTTACCAGATTAGTAACAGTTGCTTCTGAAACAGCTCCAAGTTCTGGTTTAGATTTGACAAATACAAACTTTATTTTCAATCTTACCAAACCAGATGGAAGTCTAGTATCTGGTGAAAAAACAAATAATGGCGTTGACACAATATATTTCGATTTCCAGGTTCTTACGGACCCAGGAACCTATACAGTAACTGTTACTCCTCTTGATTTAGCTGGGAATGCTGGCACAACTGTAACAAGGACGTTTATTCTTAACAAATCAACTCCTGATGCAGCTGAATTTAATCCACCGAATCAATCGGTAGCCAACAAAACCGATGCAAGCCTGGCACAAAATGAAGTAAGAGTAGTTCTGTCCAATAGTGCTGGATCTTCTACTCCAAGTTATACCAGTTCAACGATTTCTGTTAAATACAACGGTCTTGAAGTCGGAGAAAAAGTTGCAACTGAAACAGAAGCTCTTGTTGCAAAATTGCAGAATGGAAATCTAAAAACAGATGGTAGTCAAGATGGTAATTACTATATAACAATTATACCTCACTCCACCACAGGAGTAACTGGTAATGCTATAAATGGTAATTTCATTTATGATACTTTACCACCTGTAGTAACTTCATCCACACCATCAATAGCTGATGAAGAAATCTGGTTTGGTAAAAGTACAACAAGATTATCTGTAACCTTATCAGACGCGCCAAAAGATATTGTTGAACATTATAGTTATAACTCATATCCAGTAACCCCTGTAATGCCAGGAGATACATCTTGGTATAATGGTAGTGGTTCAGGAATTAACTTCAATGTTAGCTCCTTTACTTGGAAAATGGGGTCAATGGTTTCAAGCGTACATAATGTTTCTGGAACACAGTTGACTGTTCAGGTTCCACCAATTCCAGAAGATACAACTCCTGGTGTTGGAGATGTTGAAGTTACAATTATAACAGCGGATAATGTAACCCAGGGTGAAACTGTTCCAAATACTAATACCATTAATAGAACCTATAAATTTGACTATATGGAACCTAAGATTAATGTAGTAACCCAAAATGGTAGTAAATATTGTAAAAATCTTCTAACTGTTAAAGCTACTGCACAAGATCAAGGTTCTAACGATAGTCTTCAGGTTACAAAAATAGAATACAGCGAAGATGGAACTACTTGGAACACTGTTCAATCAGAAGACTTGATTCTACCTGCAAAAGAAACTGCAACCTTCACACTCAAGCTCGATATTACCAACAAAACAGATGGAACTTATACTGTTAAATTCAGAGCTGTTGATAGAGCAGGAAATACATCTTCTGTAGTTGACTTCAGTTATATTGTAGATAGAACTCCTCCTTCTCCTCCAGAATTAACTATCCCATTAGCTGATTATACAGTTAATAAAAGAACTCAAAGTTTCAAATGGTCATCTGTAAATGGAGTTGATGCATATCTATTCCAAGTTTCTGATGACTCAGCTTTCAATAATATTTTGAACCATCAAGCTAATGCCACTTATCCAACATTGCTTGGTTATATAGGGAATACTACTGATGGCTCATACACATTACCAAAAGATGGAACCTTCTATTGGAGAGTAGCTTCTATAGAAAGATGCGAAGATGGTTACAATGTCGGTCAGTTCTCAGAAACTCGAAAACTGATTATAGATACTGTAAAACCATATATCTTATCTGTAGCTCCATCTCCAAGCAGTTCTAACACTGTCTCAACAGGAATGGTAACATTTACTATAAGATTTAGCGAACCTATTGATTCTACGGTTGACTTGGCTGCAGTATTAACTTCTGCTGGTGGACAAGTCATGAAAATAGAAAAAGTTAGCTGCACCGGAGATACATGGACAGGAACTACTGTAATTCCTAAAAACAATTCAGCTGTCTATGATGGTAATGCGATTATTTCAGTAGAAGGAGCCCAAGACTTGGCTGGTAATAAGATGAATGCCGACAACACTAACACAATAGTTGTTAATACTGGTCCAGCTTTTACCACGAAACTCTTCTCTAATCCTGCAAATGAATACGAAATAACTATTATAACAAAATCTACAGAGTCCTTACAATCTGCTCCTAGCATAACCGTAAGTCAGAATTCTGTAAAAACTGCAGTAACAATGAATTTCATTAAAGACAAATTCTATACTGGTTCTTATAAGATAGACAAAGATAATCCAGGTTCTGCATATATCAAGATTTCTGGCACCGATCTTTACGGTATGGTAGGTAACAGCACCGTAGAATTTGTAATAGCTGATGTAAATTCTTCAGCAAGATTAAATGTTGCAGCTTCTTCTGGCCGTGCATCTCTTAAAGCAGCAGCAGGTGCAACTTACTCACCTACTTCCGTTTACATTATAGATAGAGAAGTCCTTGAATCTCCATTCTCTAATGGTTCAAACGAAACAACTACTGCTTCAATACGAGCAAGTGCTGGAGTAAGAACTTCAACTAACAAAGCGAACTCTGAACTTGTAGGCGTTCTCGGTCTAGATGAAGTAGGTCCAAGCTCTACAAAACTGAAAAAATGTATGCTTTATACTGCCGATGTAAATGGAGAAGTAATAGATACTTCAAAAGCTAATAAAATTCATATCTATCGACAGGATTCTAAGGGTAACTGGATATTCCAGGGTGGTGAACTTAAAAACTATAAGATTTCTGCTCAGATTACAGGCTTAGGTCGTCTGGCTCTAATGTCCGACACCACTGCTCCAAAAATGAGCTCTTTAAGTCCGTCTAATCAATCAAAACTTGATACAAATTACCCAGAAATAAAAGGTCAGTTTGTAGATAATGGTTCCGGTCTTCTTATAGATTCTTTCAAACTCTACATCGATGATCTACAAGTCAAAAATGTAGAAATGAATAAAGATGGAAGCTTTAATTATCAAGTTAAACAACCTTTGAAAGAAGGGAAACATGAAATCAAGTGTGAAGTTAATGATAAAGCTGGCAATAGTTTTGTAAGGGCGGTTACTGTTGATGCACCTGCTTTACTTAGAATAGGTGAATTTAGCCCATATCCAAATCCTGCCAGAGGAAATCGCATTAGCTTTGCATATAACTTTGGAGCACTTCCTGACAGTGCCAACCTTAAGATTTATGATTCTGCCGGTCATCTTGTTGCCAAATTTGGAACTGAAGACTTCGACAGAATATCAGGTTCAATTCGCTGGGATTTAACCAATCAAAAAGGGAAACGCATAGCTAACGGCACTTACATCTATCGCTTAGAAGTAACTGCCAATGGTCAGAAAATCAAGAAACGTGGAAAATTCGCAGTATTAAGATAATATAATTCTCCACATAAAAAAGCCCCTTACAAAAGGGGCTTTTTTATTTATAATTTTTATTTTAATTAAACAACTAAAAGCTGCCGATAAACAAGATAGCTATAAATATCGGAGGCTTTATGAAAAACCAATTAAAAATATTCATATTGTTGCTTATAGCAATACCTATTGCTATAGGTATTACAGGCTGTAGCGGCGGCGGTGTAAACGGTGAAGGGAATGGATCTTATGACACTGGCACTACAAATGCCAGAGGAAATGTATATAATGACACTGGATGGCAGAATATTTCAAAAGGTCAATACGATAGTGCTATAAAATATTTTAATGACGTTCTTGCTAGCAATCCAAGTGAAGGAGAAAAAGCCGAAGCCAACAATGGTATAGGTTGGGCAAAAGCTTTTAATGGCAGATTAAAAGACGGAATGAGATATTTCCAGCTAGCTGCAGAATTAAGTGATGATGCCAAAGTTGGACTTGGTGCAGCATATATACAACAAGCTACTCTTGCCGACATGGAAGAAGCTATAGATGTTTTATATAAACAACTAGGCAAAAGCAAACCTCGTTTCAATTATATTCCCACACGACCTACAGGCGTAACCAATGCAGAAGTTCATGCAATGTTAGCTTATGCTTTTGCCATAACCGGTGACACTGAAAAATCAGACGAGCAATTAACTTATGCCAAAGAACTCGATCCAGATTATTCAGGAAAAAGTATAGCTCAATTATTCAGCGCAATAGATTTTCTGAATAACTAAAAAATTATAATTTTTCTATAGAAGATAATATTAAAAAACTGCAGTAAAAAAACTTTATATAGTTTGAAATTGCTTTATTTTTACGGAGGCATTATGAAGAACTTGACAAAAATCATTGCTTTAATAACTGCAATGATGCTGGTCGTAACCATGTGTGGCTGTAGTAAAGTTAAAAACAACAAAGCAGCACGTGGAAGTATTACAGGTAAAGTTTACGATTCCAACGGTAAAGTTCTTTCTGGTGCCAAAGTTGAAATATATGGCGGTAGTCCATCAACCATAACTGACGCCATGGGGCAGTATGTACTTTCTAATCTTTCTCCTGGCCAATATAAGGTTGTTGCTACCAACGCTAGTAAAACAGTTATTATTATTGTCGAAGTAACTCAAGGACAGACAACAGAAAATTGTGATTTAACTTTTAAGGTTTCCGATGGTCTCCCACCATTGATTACTGACGTTCATATTGCCAGTTTATCAGAAAACATAGCTGAAATTACATGGATTACCAATGAAGCTGCAAGCTCTATTATAGAATATGCAACAGGTTCTATAGGGTTAACTTATACCATGATAGCCTCCGATACTAGCATGGTAACTACTCATACCCTAGAATTAACAAATCTTTTACCTGGTCAAACTTATCATTTCAGAATAAAATGCAGAGACTTTGATGCAAACGAAGGTATTTCTTCAGACTATCAATTTACCACTCCAACAGGCAATGCACCTGCTGCTCCAACAGGTTTTTATGTAGCTATCGCAACAGAAAGCGAAAAACTTGATTTGATGTGGTTAAGTAATACAGAAGAAGATTTAGCAGGATACAACTTATATCGAGCAGAAACAATAAATGGTTCTTTTGCAAAAATTAATGCGAATCCAATTGCTACAGCTGAAGCAGCTGTTACTTATCAAGATGAAGGACTTAAAATAGCTACAAAATATTATTATTATCTGAAAGCAGTAGATTTTGCTGGGAATGAAAGCCAGCCAACCGAAACTTATTCTGTTGTCACTCCAGGTATTCTAGACGAAAATAGAACATGGAAATTAGCTGATAGTCCATTTATTATAGCTGGTGACATAAGAGTAAAAGGCGGATCAATTCTTACCATTGAACCAGGTGTTGAAGTTAAGTTCACTACTAACTCACAAATATCAGATTCTATTGGAGCTACAATGACGGAATTAATAATACAAGGCGGTTTAATCGCTTCAGGAACAGAAGCAAGACCAATTGTATTTACTTCTGCTGAAAGTTTTCCAAGAAAAAGCTCATGGGGCGGATTGATTTTCTATGGCACAACTCAAGCCGAAAATTACATGAGAAACTGCACCGTTATGTTTGCTGATACAGGTGTAAATAGTGATGGTTCGACTCCTTCTATTGAAAAATGTGAATTTGGTTACTGTGGAGTGGCTTTAAATTTAGGTCTGTCTACTTCACTAAACATCAAAGGAAATACTATTCGTGATTGTGATGTAGGTATTGTTTCCCTTGGTTCAAACATTCGTAATAATTTGTTTTATAGTTGTGGACAAGCTGTATCTTTGATGGGAGATGACTATTTTGAAAACAATACAATAGACTGTATAAACGGGATTGAATTGCCATCCCCCTCTTCTCCTACAATAAAAAACAACATTATTACATATTCTAATACCTATTCTAAAGGACTTTATGGGATTAACCAAATAGAATCAACTGCTTCGCCCAAAGTTGAATATAATGACGTTTATAATTACACCTATCCTTTTAATGGAATGACTGGAACCGATACTGGGACTGATACTGGAACCGATACCGGAACCGATACTGGAACTGATACTGGAACTGATACCGGGACTGATACCGGGACTGATACCGGGACAGATACTGGAACTGATACCGGGACAGATACTGGAACTGATACCGGAACAGGAACTGATACTGGAACAGGAACTAATACAGATATCAATCCTTCAATTTCAAGAATAGGAACAGGTAATATAGAAACAGATCCATTATTTATTGGTGGAACTATATTCGACTACCATTTGCAAAGTATTGCTGGTGGGTATGAATCTGATTCGCCATGTTTAACAGCAGGTGAAAATGGTTGTCAAATGGGTGTTTATGGTCCGTAACAAGACCTTTTAAATTAACAAAAAAAATAGCAAACTTAAAAAGTTTGCTATTTTTTTTACTAATTTAATACCCTTTAAAACAATACTTTTTTTAGTTTCTGCCACTTAAATCTATAACAGAATTATCTCCAATATTCATTCTTTGGGACTGACCAGCCAATTCAACAGCATCACCAATTAAGGATTCATCAAGCATTACATTGTGAAGAATTGAATTGGGATTAATTACAGAATTACGTATTATAGATTCATTAATTTTACAGTTTTCAGCAATAGAAACATATGGACCTATAACAGAATGTTTAACTTCTGCAGAAGGATGAATAGAAACAGGCGGAATAATAACACAGCCTTCTATGAATATGTGATTTCCAGTTGCACGTTCTAGCAAATATCTGTTTGTTTCCAGTAATGTTTCAGGTTTGCCACAGTCAAGCCATTCTTCTATTTCTGGAGCTCCGAGTTTTAAGCCATCTTTAATCATGAGCTTGAAAACTTCTGGAAGATAGAATTCACCTTTTGTTCTAAGGTCATTCTTAATAGCTTTGTTTATGTAATCCATAAATTGACGACCATTTTTCATATAATAAAGACCAACCTGAGCTAATTTGCTGACTGGTTGATCTGGTTTTTCAACCATATCAACAATAACACCGTCTTTCATGACATTAACGCCAAAGCGTTTATAGTCTTCAACTTCTTTGGAGTAAATAAGTCCATCTAAGTCTCTACAAAGAATATGAATTCTAGTCAGATCAGTTACAAATAAAGTATCATTAAAAACAACAAGAACGTCATCACCTTCATTAATTCTGGGAGAAGCTAATGAAACAGCATGAGCAGGCCCTAATAATTCCGTTTGTGTTACGTAGGAAACCTTTATTTTAGGATAGTGCTCATCTACAAATTGTTTAATAATATTACCGTTCTTGTCAGTAATTATAATATATTCTTCTACATCTACCTTTGCTAACCCATCTATAACATGTTGTAAAACAGTTTTTCCCGCAACTCTAACAAGAGATTTTGGTTTTGTAAAAGTGTGAGGTCTTAATCTAGTTCCTTTACCAGCAACTGGTAATATTACTTTCATTTTTCTTTTCCCCTTCAAATTATTTATAGAAACGTCTACCTATTCCTTCATACTCAAATCCTATTTCAGCCATTTTTTTAGGATCAAAAAGATTTCTACCATCCATAATTACGGGTTCATTAAGCAAACTTTTAATCTTGTCAAAATCAGGTCTTCTGAATTCGTTCCATTCTGTAACTATAACAAGAGCATCCGCACCTTCCAATGCAGAATATTGTTTGCTCATATATTCAATCTTATCCCCAAAAATTTTATAAGCTTCTTTTGTGGCTTCTGGGTCATAAGCTTTAACTTTGCAGCCTTCTTTTAAAAGATGATTGATTAAAACTATAGATGGAGCTTCTCTCATATCATCTGTATTTGGTTTAAAAGCTAATCCCCATATAGCAATAGTCTTGTTCTTGAGTTCATCTCCAAAACGTCTTTTTAATTTATCAAAAAGAACTTTTTTCTGACGATTATTAACAGATTCAACAGCAGAAAGAATTTCTAACTTGTAACCATGTTTTTCACCAGTTTTAACTATAGCTTGAACATCCTTTGGGAAACAGCTTCCACCATAACCTGGACCTGGGAATATAAATGAGTAACCTATTCTGCTGTCAGATCCAATACCTTGACGAACCTGAGCAACATCTACTCCCAAACGTTCGCAAAGATTGGCAATATCGTTCATAAAAGAAATCTTTGTTGCTAACAATGCGTTAGCTGCATATTTTGTCATTTCAGCTGAGGCTACATCCATAACTAAAATAGGTTTACCTGTTCTGACAAAAGGAGAATAAAGTTCCTTCATTATTTCACCAGTTCTAACATTGTCACAACCAACAACAACACGGTCTGGTTTCATAAAATCATCTATAGCATTGCCCTCTTTTAAGAATTCCGGATTGCTAACTACATCAAACTCAATTTTTTCACCACGTTTATCCAGTTCTTCCTGAATTGTTTTCTTGACCAATTGAGCAGTACCAACAGGAACAGTCGATTTATCAACTATTATCTTGTAACCTTTCATACATTGACCAATGCTTTTTGCAACAGCCAAAACATGACTTAAATCTGCAGAACCATCTTCATCAGGTGGAGTACCTACTGCAATAAACAGCAATAAAGATCTATCTACTGCTGTTTCTATATTAGTTGTAAAAGTTAAACGTTCGTTATTAAAATTTCTTTTTACTAAAACATCTAGACCGGGTTCATATATTGGAATATTTCCTTCTAATAAATCGTTAATTTTCTTTTCATTAGTGTCGACACAAACTACATCATTACCAGATTCGGCGAAACAGGTACCTGTTACTAGACCAACATAACCTGTCCCTATCATTGCTATTTTCATGTTATACTTCCTTTATTATTATGGTAGCTAAATATAATAATTTGTATGTATAATAACATTGCTTTGATAAAAATAAAACTATTGTAAATAAATATGATAAAAGTTCTTGATAAATATATTTTTAAATCTTTGATAGGCCCATTCTTCTTTGGTTTTTTTCTGTTTGTAACAATAATCGCGATAGACCCAATGATTAATGCTCTTCAATATGTTGTAAACGAAAACACTTCTTTTACAGTTATGTTAAGATGGTTTTTCAATAGATTACCTCAAGATATGATATTCACCTTCCCAATGTCCGTGCTTTTAGCTAATCTGCTTGTTTTCGGGCAAATGTCCAGAGGCTCTGAAACAACTGCTATGAGAGCAGGTGGAATAAATTTCTATCGTATTTTAGTTCCTGTTATTGTTTTTGCCATTATTGTTACTATAGTAAGCTTTATCTTCAATGAAACTGTTGTTCCAGGAAGCAATAGAGAAGCTAAAAGGATAAAACGTCAAGAAATAATGAAGCTTATAGATCCTGAAACTACAGAAAATTCAATTTTGAGAACTTCCGATGGAGCTTTTGCATATGCTAGAAAAGTTTATGAAAAAAAGGGCAAAATGGAAAGAGTTCTTTTTGAATATTACAATGACGAAGGGGTTCTAACAAAAAGGGTTTCAGCTTCAGATGCAGAATATCAAGGCACACACTGGCTTTTAAAAAATGTAATAGAACAGGAATATACAGTTAAAGATGGTTTAGCTGATCCAGTAAGCGTTCCGCAAATGATTTTGTCTATTACAGAAAAGCCTTCTGATTTTGCAAGAGAAACAAAAAGACCTACAGAAATGAGCTATTCTGAACTTAAAGCAAGAATAGAAGCTTACGAAAGAAGTCAGTTTATGGACACTACAGAAATGCGTGTCGGTCTAGCGATGAAAACTTCATTACCTTTTGCAAGTATATTCTTCGCAATAATAGGAGCAAGTTTTGGTCTTACAAATAGTAGAAGCGGAGCTTTCATAGGTTTCGGCGTTTCCATAGGTATAATATTTTTCTACTATGTTCTTATGAGCTTCTTCTCTGCATTAGGGAAATCAGGTTATATGCCGCCTTTGCTTTCCGCCTGGATGCAAAACATTATTTTTGCTTTTGTAGGAATACATATTGTTCGGAAAGTAAATGGATAAAATATGAGGGAGAATGGAAGAGAGAAGAAGGAAGATAGAAAGAGTAAGCCTAAAGCCTCCCTTGATGGAGGGAATTAAAGGCAAACAACAGGATGTTGCTGTACAAGCGAATGACAGGATGGCAAGCGAGTCGTAGAGGGTGACGAGTTAATCATAAAGCTTTAGTTATGTAGTCGATAAGGAAGATAGAAGATAGAAGAGAGAAGTTAAATAGAGAGAAAAAGAGTTTGAGGAATTAAGGGAGAAAGGGAATAGAAACCAAAAATATGATAAAAAGAAATAATTTATTATTATTCATAACAATAATATTATTTTTATTGTCATATAATGTTTCTTTTGCTGAAGTTTTTCGCCCCATTCAAATAATGCTTCCTGGCAATATAAATGGCGATTTAATAACATTTACAGAAAATCAGAAAGCTGAATGTTCTGAAGCATTTAAACTTCCTTATGTTATTAAAGCTTTTTTAAAAGAAAAAGGTAAAGACTCCTTCATTTTCGGAATAGGAAATGATTCAAACGCTTTTAAACCATTTAGCTATTTAAATAAAGGGAAAATCGAAAGAAATCTTATTGAAAAATGTCAGCCTCTTGCCAAAGCATTAAGCCCAAATGACTTAGAAGTATTTAACGATGACTATTTAAATCTTGAAATAAAACAAAGAATCTTTACTAATATTGAAGCCCCTGACGACAACGAAATATTTAACAGATGTTTCCTTACAAACTACAATAATCAAAAAATTTATTTTTTTAATTTTATTTCACCAGAATATTGTTCAAAGCTTCCTCTTGAACGATGGTCTCAAATCAGAATAGATAATCCTGCAAGAGCTTTAAGAAAAATTAATCCAGTTATGACTAACAGAGACATAAGTATTTCTGTTTTATATGGTAATAAGATAACTGCTGACGAAATAACAGAGGAACTTAAAAGACTGGAAGGAATACATTTTATAGTAAGCATACCATTAAATGGAGAACAACCATTGTTTCCCACAACACATCTAGAAGACGGGAACCAAAATGTATTCAGATTTTCCGTAGAATCTGGCTCCGATGTTCTTCCAATACTAAACATAATTCCTAAGAATGTTGGTTATCCACGAACTACTCTTAGAATGATTCCTTTTAAAAAGTATTCCGAAAAATCTGTAAAAGATGATTTCAACAATGCATGGAAGGCAGTCAGACAAGAGTTTCATAAGCCATTAAAAGTAATTCCTGCAACTAATCGTGCAACTACTTCTGCAAACAGAATAAGCTTACAAGCACATGCAGAAATGATAAAATATGCGACAAATACAGAAATAGCTTTTTTAAAATTGCCTGATCAGATAAGCTTTAGAGAGAGCGTCATGACAGTCGGCGATGTTATTACAAGATTCCCCAATGAAAGAATCATAAAATTCAGAGCAACAGAAACTCAGATAAAAAATATGTTTTTATCAATGCTTGAAGATTCCAGCATTAAAGAATTTGGGTTCGCAGGCTGTCAGTTTCTAGCTCTTGGGAAACAATTCTGGGAGTTTTCAATTAATAAAAATTCTATAGACAAAAACAGGCTTTATACTATTTCCACAACAGAATCTACCGCTAAAGAATATGCTGTGGATAAACTGTTGAAAAAAAGTTTTGTAGAACCCTATGATGGCCTGACTCTTTGGACGGTCTGGATAAATAACTTGCAGAGTTTTCCGGCTACTTTAGACAATTTATTCGATTAAATATTTTTCAAAAGCATTATCAGTCTTTTCTTGAATAGTCTACACCATTAAGTTTATACTTAAAAAGCTTTGGAATTAACTATTGGAATAAAATAAAAATGAATTCTTCTTTAAAAAAACCAGAATCTGTTTATGCTTCTTTCGACACATTTCCAGCTCCAAAAGGAGCAGCTGTCCATATTGGAGAATTTGCTCCGGTGCTGTTCAACACCATAGGCAGCGGTTTATTATTGGTTTTAGGTGATGAGAATACACCAAGATGGCAAATAGAAGACAATAACATTCAAATAAGACGTTATATCACTAGTGAAGAAAATTACCTACAAAAAGCAATGGATTATAGCCAGTTTATTTTTGAAGAAATTTATCCTTTAAAAGATAATTTAAAAATAGCTCACTTTAGAGACCCATGGAGTGGATTACCAATAATAGAAGCTCTTGATGGAAAAGACACTAAACTTGTTTATGAAGTTAATGCTTTACCTTCAATAGAAATACCATCTCGAGTTTCTTCAGCTCTATCTACAACCTTAGATAAAATCAGACTAATGGAATTAAAATGCCTTGAAAAAGCAGACGCTATAATATGCCCTTCTTTCGTAATAAAAGCATTTCTCGAAAGTTTAGGCGTGAATTCTGACAAAATTAAAGTTATACATAATGGTGCAAGACTTTTAGGAACAGAACATAAAAAACCAGACAATGCCCCTGATAAATATTTAATTTATATCGGTGCAGTCCAGCCTTGGCAAGGTGTTGAAACATTATTAAAAGCCATGACATTCTTAAAAGATATGACAGATTTAAAGCTTGTATTCTGTGCATCAGGGACCAAAACCAGAATTAAATTTTTACAAAAATTAGCTGAAAAAATGGATATTTCCGACAAAATTATATGGAATCTTCGTATAGGTCATAGCGAAGTTCAAGATTGGCTGCAGGGAGCTTCCATTTCTCTTGCCCCCTTGACAGAATGTGAAAGAAACCTTGTTCAGGGCTGCTGCCCAATAAAAATAGTTGAATCAATGGCTGCTGGCATACCTGTTATAGCATCAAATATGCCTGTAACACAAGAATTACTGGAACACAATATAACAGGCTGGCTTGTTCGTCCCGACAGACCATCTGAACTAGCAAGAGCAATTAGAGTATTGCTAGCTCACCCTGAAAACCTAGAAAGATTAGCAACTGCTGCTAAAGAAAAAGTAACCTCTTCCTTTACATGGGAAAAATCTCTTGAAGAACTGAAAATGGTTTATACATCTCTTTGTAATTTCTAACAAAAATCCCCCCTTAAATCACTAACTAATAAAACAAACCGCCTCAGAGAAAAAAAGGCTGTTTTGCTTTAATAAAAAAATATAATCTATTGTCGGAAATCTATAAAATAATTCTCTAAAAATTCTAAAAATTTTCGCTTGATTTTCGCCTTTTATTCGCTTATAATTATTTTAATGAACAATCAGGAGCAAGCAATCATGTCACCAGATCCCATAACCCCAAAACAGCAAAAAGTCCTCGTCTTTATACAGAAGTTTCTGTCTGAATGTGGTTATGCCCCAACTATTTCAGAAATATGTCATGGTCTAGGATTAGCTTCAACTTCTACTGTTCATAAACATTTAAAAACTCTGGTCGAAAAAGGTTATTTAGATTCTATGCCTGGTAGATCCAGAGGGTTGGCAATGAAACTAGAACCTGTTCAGCAGACTACTTGCGTTGAAGTTCCTTTGTTAGGCAGAGTTACAGCAGGTCTTCCCATTGAAATGAATGAAATTCCAGACACTATACCTTTACCAGAATCCATGCTTGGTCGAGGTGAAACTTTTGTGCTAGAAGTTCGAGGGGAATCAATGATAGACGAAGCAATAAAAGACGGCGATTACGTTATCGTTGAAAAGCGTGATTCAGCAAGAAATGGAGATATGGTCATCGCCTGTATAGATAACAACGAAGTCACTTTAAAACGCATATATCGTGAAGGGCAAAAAGTCAGACTTCAACCTTCTAATCCATCTATGAAACCTATAATCATAGAAAATCAAGATGTAACGATAAAAGGTATTGTAATAGGTATCTTACGTAAATACAGACACTTCTAACAGAAAGGAGAACAAAAATCATGACTTGTGAAACCAGTTTAAATAAATCTGATTTAATGCTTCAAGTTATTGCTTTAAATAAAGCTATTTTAAAGCTTAATATAGAACTGCTTGAAAACGAGATACTTAGTTTTGAAGATATTCTTCAAAATACTTTAAACAATCCTGAGAATAAAAATATGTCTTTTTTGATAACTATAAAAGAAAAATTCAACAAACTCCATCAATTAAAACAAAAATTGGCTTCGTTCGAATAATTAAATTATCTTATTTTTCCTTTTTTTCTTTTTCAAGCTTAAGTGCTAATTCTATAATTTTTGTCAAACGATCAGTCTGTCCTGTAACAAACAAATAGCCGCACCAAGCTTCTAGAGCTGTTGCTCTAGCATATTCTCCTCTTGTTCCTGAGCCATAGCGTGCTGGAATTTTAGCATTTCTCCAGGATTTTACCATTTTTTGTTCTGCTTCTGGTAATTCAGGGAAAATCACTTCAAAAACTTGAGCTTGAGCAGGAGAATTAACAATGCCTACAAGAGAATCATGCAGTCTTCCAGTTTCATCAATGCCTGTAGCTACAAGATTGAGCCTAAGACTTAATTCGTAAACAGAATCACCAATATAAGCAAGAGTCCTGGCTGGAAGTTTTGATGCTTCTTTCTCGTTCCAGACTTGATTTATTGCAAAAATATCAGAACCATTTAGTTTTGTTTTATTAACATCCATAATATTATCATAATCTCAAAAGTAAATAATTTCGATTATTCTAGCTACAAACATAGTTTGAGTCAAGCATAAGAATATATACTTAAAATTTGTTATTAACTCCATAAATCATCTAATTATGTAGTTTTTAAATAGTCATTGTGTTAATACCTTACATTTGTGCTATCATATAACTCATGATTGTTCAGTTTATTCATCTTATTCTGCTTTGTTACTGCTGTAGTGAATTTGCGGGTTACTATGCAAAAATGCCGCATTTTGCCGCCGCTATATGGGTATTATGCTCTTTTCTTATACTTAACTTATGGTTGCCCAATTACACAGAAAACACTATTAAATCCTGCAGAATTCCTCCATTTTTCAAAACATACAATAAATTCTGTTTTTTTATCGTATTTTGGATATGCCTATTCTTTGTTTTTGTAAATCCATTATCTATATTATCTGGCACTAGTTTTGCCAACTCGTCATTTTTAACCCTAATACTGGCAATGGTTTTATATCTCATATTTTTAAAACCATTCATGAATTCATTGTATCAGACAATGAAACCTATCCTTGCAGAAGAAGAAACTCAAGAAGACTTTTTAAGAGCCAGGAAAACTGTTCCCATAATATTTTTTCCACCAATCGCAATATGGCTTTTATTCGAAGATTTGGGGTTAAACAAAGGAATGGAGCTCATGAGTGAAATAAAAACCTTAACTCTGGCTCCCTTATTTCTTTTCTTTTTATATGTTTTATCGCCAAGACTATTTAACTGGGCATGGAAAACCCAAAACGCAAGCCAAGAACTTACCCAGCGTTTGAATGAGCTTAGCATTAAAGCGCAAACAAAAATAGCTGGAGTAAAAATCTGGAACACTTTTAAAGAACCCTTGCCCAATGCTGCCGTTGCTGGTTTAATAAGCAAATTCAGATTTATCTATATAACAGATTATCTTTTAGAGGTTTTTAAAGATGAGCAAATAGAAGCTGTAGTTGGACATGAACTTGGTCATCTACGCCTTGGTCACGTAACTACCTACCTTATCTTCTCCATAGATGTTATATTAACGGCAGTCATAATAAAATCACTTTTAGTTATCTACTTCCCTTTCTTTTATATTCACAGCACTTTATCTTACTTTTTAGAAATAATAATATTTATTCCTTTATTTGCCGTTATTTTTACAGCATTAGCCCGACATTGCGAAAAACAAGCCGATATTTTCTCTTCTATTATCACTAATAAAGAAAGTTTTATTTCATCAATGCTAGTAATGAAATTAATGCTCGGTTCAAAACCAAAATGGTTCCCGAACTGGCTGCTTACACATCCAGAAGCAGATGACAGAGTAGAAAATGTAAACAAAACATCAATTACTCAGATAAATACTCTTATAAAATCTTCAAATATTCTAAGATGCACACTTTTTGGAATCGCAATAGCCTTATCTATAGCAGCAATAAACCCAGTAAATACTGTTTTTAAATTATCTAATATTTATAATGCCAGTGAAAAAGGTGATTGCAAACTAGTCACAAATTTATGCCAAAATCTCCCTGAATGGTTAAATGAACATCCATTTATTTTGGAACAAAAAATAAAGACGAATCTTATTTGTGGTAATTATGCTCAAGCTTTCAAAGATTCAATCAAAACTAACTATAAAACAGATACAGATATAATTAATACTTTTTTCCCTTTTCTTTCTAAGCTTAAGCTTCTTCAATTTTGATTTTTGGCATTGTTTTAAGCATATTCAAATAGGTGTTTGGAAGTTCAGCTATAATGCTAACAATACCCTGCCCCCATTCTTGAGAATAAACCTTGCCTATACTCATAATATCACCCATAAACTGGTTTCCGATAGGCAGATCTATTTTTACCTTTTTACGATTGCGCTTCATTATTTCTGAAATTTTAGTTAGAAGTATATCAATATTGGTTTTATTTACAGCAGAAATCTTTATATGATTTGGATATGCGGCTTCAAGCAATTCATCTGAAACCACCTGTCCTTTGTCTATTTTATTAAAAATGTAAATCTTCTCATGATTTGAAGCACCTATTTCATGCAATACTCTTTCAACCGCGTTTAATTGTTCCCTAAATTGTGGATCTGAAATATCGCAGACAATAAGTAGCACTTCTGACTGAACAACACTTTCCAAAGTTGCTTTAAATGCTTTGACTAATAAATGGGGAAGTTTTCTAATAAACCCGACAGTATCAGAAACAATACACCAGTAACCGTCTTTCAGGTCGATTCTTCTTGCTGTAGGGTCGAGTGTAGTAAAAAGACCGTTGCACATTTGAACGTTACTGCCAGAAATAGCATTTAATAAGGTAGATTTGCCTGCGTTGGTGTATCCGACTAATGAAAATAAAGGAGCAAAACGGTCGATTCGCTTTTTTCCCTGCTGTTCTCTAGATTTAGCAACTTTTTCCAGTTCATCTTCAAGTTTCTTAATTTTCGTACTGATAATTCGGCGGTCTGTTTCAAGCTGGGTTTCACCAGGTCCTTTCAGACCTATACCACCACGTTGTCTTTCTAAGTGTGTCCACATTTTTAATAAACGAGGATACTGATAATGAAGCTTTGCCAGATCAACTTGCAGTTTTCCTTCACGTGTAGAAGCATGGGCAGCAAAAATATCAAGAATAACTGATGTTCGGTCCTTCACTCTAAGTCCAATGGCTTTTTCTATGTTTCGCATCTGCATGGCACTTAGCTCATCATCTGCTACAACATATTCAGCTTCAAGGTTTTCTGCCATTAATTTAGCCTCTTCAAGCTTGCCTGTACCTAAATATTCGACTCTTGAGGCATCTTCCCTCTTTTGAACTATTTGCCCAACCATTACGGCACCAAGAGTTTTCAAAAGTTCCGACAATTCTATTAGAGAGTTTTCTGTTTCACTATCACTCTGTTCCGGTTTTTGAACAGCTATAGCCAGAACTTTAGCTTTTTCTTGTTTGTTTTCTTTCATTTCACGCATTTTTGCTACCCATCTACCAATAAAACAAAATTCAGATTAAGCTTCTATCTTTTCAAAGTCACTTGCAGGATGTTTACAAAGTGGACAAATAAAATCTGGAGGTAATTCTTCACCTTCATATTCATAACCGCATATCTTACAGCGCCAAACTGTCTTTTTCGGTTTAGCAGCTGGTTTAGGTTTTATATTTTTCTGATAATAATCATAAGTAACAGAATCTTCATCACTTAATTTAACAGCATCTGTAACATCAGCCAAGAATAGTGAATGAGTTCCCAAATCAGTTATACTTACTACTTTACAGCTTATATAAGCTGTCGTGTTTTTATTTAAATATGCAATGCCGTTATCAGCTAACTTATGTTCAAAATTATCAAATTTGTTTACATCTTTACCACTTTGAAAACCAAAATGTTTGAACACATCAAAAGGAACGGAAGTAGAAAGCATAGAAACATTAAATTCCTTGCTTGCCACTATCATATCATGAGTAAAATTATTCTTGTTTACTGCAACTACTATTCTGTTCGGGGTTGAAGTTACCTGCATTACAGTATTTACTATGCATCCGTTTTGTTTTGTGCTGTTTTTTGCAGAAAGCACAAAAAGACCGTAGCTAATCTTATACATTGCACTTAAATCCATCTTATTCTCCTTCAAATTTTCATAAAAAAACCAGCTTATAAAAGCTGGTTTTTTAAACTTCAATAATTACTTTTTGAAATATCTTTTCAGTAAACCATCAAAGCCTCGGCCATGTCGTGCTTCATCTTTGCACATTTCGTGAACAGTGTCATGAATTGCATCATAACCAAGTTCTTTAGCTCGTTTAGCAAGTTTCAATTTGCCATCGCAAGCGCCAAATTCTGCATCAGCTCTCATAGCAACGTTCTTTTCAGTAGAATCTGTGAGAACTTCACCTAGCAATTCAGCAAATCTTGAAGCATGGTCAGCTTCTTCATAAGCATAACGTTTGAAAGCTTCAGCTATTTCAGGATAACCTTCGCGATCAGCCTGACGGCTCATAGCAAGATACATACCTACTTCAGCACATTCACCAGTGAAGTTAGCTCTTAAACCTTCGATAACTTCTGCATCAAGACCTTTTGCAGAGCCTACTCTATGTTCGTCAGCATAGGCTTTTTCGTCAGCCATTTTATTGAATTTATCGGCTTTAGCCTTGCAGATTGGACATTCTGCTGGAGGTTCATTACCTTCGTGAACATAACCGCAAATAGAACATACAAATTTCATTTGTTTCTTTCCCCTTTTTGGTAGTATCTGTTTATTATGCTTAAAAATTATAAAATATTCAATATATATTTTGTTAACTTATAAAAAATATATATTATGGAAAAGTATAATTTGTTGTGGTACTATTTTAGAAAAATAAATTATTAGGGAAAAAATGAACAAGAAAATAATTATTATAAACACATTAGTAGTCTACTTTCTGTTAGCGCCACTTCTGTTTGTATATGCCCAGAACACACCTGGCACTTCAGGCGACCCTTTAGTTACCAAAAGCTATCTTGATTTTGCGGCAAAATTCAGAAGTGTAGAAATTAAATCAGGCACAGTAATAAAAGCTGAAACTGGTGCTATGCTGGTAGTAACTTCTGGACAGCTCAAATTAGAGCTTAAAAAAGGCGGAATGGTCATAGATTTAACAAATGGCAGAAAAATAACATCAAATTCTACCTTGCAATCTTTTCATCTAATTATGGTTACAGATGGAACAAGCTGTAGTTTTAAAGCCTCCAAAGACACTACTCTTATGGCGTTAGGCATTAATGACGAAGAAGAATAATTATTAATTTTATAAAATGAATTTTTTCAAGAAGATTTCATTTTTTTGGATAACACTAATTTCTTTACTATTGCCAGGAATAGTAGTTGCCCTCATGAGGTGCACCCTTCGAACAGCTATAGAACGAAGTGATTATTATGTTGAAACTCTGGCAGATTTTAATGAATTTAGAGAATTAGCTAGAAAAGATGGAATTAGTTTAGATGAGCTTTTTTCAAGATTAAAAGAGAGTGGAGCTAGTTCAGTAGCTATTTCAGAGGATACTCTGTCTTCCCTCGAATCAGAAGGCAAAATAACTGTTTTAGACTCAAAGGAAATCAGGAAACTATCTCTAGAAGAAACTTTTGAAATCAAACTTCCAACCGATTCAAACACCTTAGGAAGTTTATGGGTTCATTCAGACGATGAAAAACTTTTAGACCGCATCTCTCTGAACTTGTCTTGGAAAATTTCGGACAAATCTTTAATACGCAGTCACAAAAATCTATTACTTATAAACAAGTCAGACGACGGAATAATGGATAAAGTCGGGCTAGGCTTTTCAAGCGAATACTTTGACTTAGCTGAAAAATACAATCTTGGAGTTGTTATTCGACTTTTTAACTACCCAGGTTTAACTGTCGAAAATGCTTCAAAATTAATTAACTCTCTTCCTGCACCAGAAAAGGTTTCAGCATTAATATTAGCTGATGAAGAAATGCTAGGAATGCGCGGAGATTTGGACAATATTATAGATTTGTTTAAAAACCGCAAATATAGAATAGGCTGGATAGAATTCGATACACAGGAAGGTATAAAAAATTATTTAAAAAGATTAACCTTTAATTACCCCTTTGTTAGAGTTCATGCAATTACAAGAAAAGAAATGGACCAGGTTTACACACCAGACAGGGCAATAGCAAGATGGGTAAGAGCAGTAAAAGACCGAAGCATAAAATTGCTATATTTTAACTGTTTTTTACAAGATGAAAAAAAATATATAGCTAATTATACTCAATTTAACTTAAATTATCTAAAAACAACTGTTGACGAACTAAAAAAGTCTAGTTTTAAAATTGCCTTAACTGATGCAGAAAGAAGAAACGAGCCAAGACGTAATATTGGCGAACCATCTTTAGCTGAGAAAATTTGTATTTGTGTCGCTCTATTTCTTGGTCTCACAATGGTTTTAAAATTAAGTTTCTGGCCAACCATGGGCGATTTTTCATCTATTATCTTCGCCGTAATAGCTGTTATTTTAGTTTACTTACTTCCAAAGAATTCTTCTAATATTGCAGGATTAACTGGAGCTATATGTTATTCTTGTATAGGTTACTTACTAGCAACAAAAGCTATAGAAAATACCAATAATTCTTTTTTAAGAAATTCAATCAGATATTTAATCCTTCTAATCATTCCTTCTGTAATTGGTGGAATTTTAATTGCTGGTCTATATTCAAGTCCCGAATATCTTTTGAAATACAATCAGTTTCATGGAATAAAACTGGCTTTTGTAATCCCGTTAATGTTCACATTTTTCTGGTCTTTGAAGAAATTTGGCGGGAAAATACTTACATTGCTCCAAAAGCCCATGACAATAATTACGGCTCTGATACTTTTAGCCGTAGTTGTTAGTTTATTTTTATACATAATAAGGTCTGACAACACTACTCTTTTAAAACCTACAGCATTAGAAGACAGAGGCAGAACTTTTCTAGAAAACACACTAATTTCCAGACCTAGAAACAAAGAGTTTTTAGTAGGTTATCCTGCCGCATTGCTATTTGTTTTACTTTTAATGCGTAAAGAACTTGTTCTGCTACCTCTTTTAGCTGTTTTCATCCAAATAGGACAGGTTTCTGTAGTAAACACTTTCTGCCATTTCCATTCACCTTTATATATGACACTTTTAAGAACAGCAAACGGAATCTGGCTTGGTATAATATTAGGCTTAGTGTTTGTGATGGCATGGCAATTTATTCATATTTTAATGATTTATGGCAAGGGAAAAGAAAAGCGTTTGTTTATTATGGGTTATTTCGGCTTTGATAACCTTGGCGATGAACTTCTTAGAGAAACTTATATAAACAAGTTAGAAAATAAGCTTAAAGACTATAAAATTTCAGTCCTGATTGGCAAAAATATTCCTGACAAAAATAAAAATAATATAACCTGGATTTCTCGAAAGTATTTTACTTCTATAATTGAGGAACTAATAAAATCTGAGGCCCTTATTGTTCCTGGTGGTGGGGTTTTTCAATCTGTGACCAGTAATAGAAGTCTTTTCTATTATTCTTTCATTCTCTGGTTAGCTAAAAAATTTGATACTAAAATTATTCTGCCTGCTCAAGGTCTAGGTCCTTGGCACATCAACAATATTTTTTCCAGACTACTGCATGATAAATTTGGTAAAGAACTTAAAAAAGCAGATTATCTAACAGTTAGAGATGATGAATCTATTGCAAGATATAAAGAAATCACTTCTCCAGAAGCCTACGTAGAAAAAACTACAGACTTAGTTTTCCTGAATGACAATTTTTTAAGAAAAAAACCAAAGAACAAAATTGATTTTATGCGTATCTTTGTGATTTTAAGAAGCTCTGTTAAAGGTGCAACAAAAATAGCGAACTCTCTTATAAAGCTTGCAAAAGACAGCGAAAACATAGAACTTGTTCCTGTTGCTTTCCAGTTTGGAGAAGATTCCTTTGTATGGCGCCGAGCTGGCTGGGAAGGCGATATAAAAAATATTGAATCTTTTGAAAATAACTTTGATGGAGCAGATTTGGTCATTTCTATGAGATTGCATGGTTGTATTCTGGCTACCAAACTTGGTATTCCTTGGATTGGAATCGCATACAATCCTAAGGTATCTAGCTTTGCAGAATCTTGTGGCTGGAGCAATTTTTGTAAAGGTCCAAAAGAAGTTGATGAAGAATTTTTTGAAAAATGTATCAATATTCTCGCTTACGATTATGCAAAATGTTCCAAAAAACTATATGAATATGCAGAAAAAATGAAAAAGATTTCAGAAAAAGACTTTAATCGTTCTTGCGAAATCATATCAAAATTATCTTCTTAAAGGGATGAAAAGTAAACATGACCAATAAAGAACTAAATAATGATTTTAGCTTCATTAAAGAGTTAAAAGGTTCTGAAATCAAAGAAAACAAAGTTTATTTGCCATTTATCGACAATAATTCTAATTATTTCATCATTACGAGTATTATCACTATAATTTCTACTTGCATATATATATTTCTTGGTTTAGCTCTTTTTGTAGGGGTATTAAAATTTATTGATCTTTATAGAGAATTTTTTGTAAAAAATAAAATATGGATGATTTCGTTATTATCGTCAGTTTTCTTTATTCCGCCTATAATATTTGTTTACATTTTTAAAAAGCTTTTTAGTTCATATAAAGTAATTGATTTTGAAAAAGGTATATTCTACACAAAGCAGCACATATTTGGTATTACAAGCACATTCGATTTTATTAGATTTGAAAATGTTACTATTATTTGTAACAATGTTTTACCCCAAGAAACTTTGCCATTTGTTAGTGGCAAAAAAAATGATATAAGACAAATAGGAGTGAATCCAAATACTAAATATTTTCATAGTTATTATCTTAGTTTTTTATTAAAAGATGGTACTTTAATTAATTATATTAAATTGGGTTATTCTGGAACTAGTTATGAACTAAGCATAAAATTAGCAGAAAAACTTTCAAAGTATTTAAATACTGAATTAGAAGTATGCGAAGATTATTGTAGATTTAGAGCTAAACAAATAGGTGATGAAAGTAATCCCGTTTTTAAACTGAAAAAGAGAAAAATAACAGAAAAAGATTTAATTGCTGATGTCAATCCAGAATACTTTATTTTCTTTGTATCAATATTTTTTATAGCAATACTTTTCATAGTGATTAATGCATTCATAAATAGTGTGACAAAATGAATTTTTACTATGATTATTAACATTAAAAAGATTGACTAAATAATAATTTAGAAGTAAAAATAAGCGACCTTAAATGAGCTTGTTTAAAAACTAGATAAAAAATATTAGTGTATCTAGTAATGTCATTATCTCCCTTCGTAAAATAGGTTTAAGAAGGTTTGTAAATAATTAGAATAAACTAATTTCAAATTAAGAAGCTAGTTTTTTAGACAACCTCTTGAAATAGCAATAAAAATTATGACAGATAATACAGAACAAATCACTAACAATTCCATAATAGACAGGACTGAGGCTTTAGGACATAGTTCGATAAAAAAGCTTCTTATCGAGTATTCAGGACCTGCAATAATAGCAATGACTGCTTCCTCCTTGTATAACATGGTTGATAGTATTTTTATTGGTCAAGGTGTTGGTTCTTTGGCAATTTCAGGTCTTGCATTAACATTTCCGGTAATGAATCTGAGTGCGGCTTTTGGAGCTATGGTAGGTGTTGGAGCTTCTACCCTTCTTTCTGTTAAACTAGGTGAAGGAGACAAAATTACTGCAAAACGTGTTCTTGGTAATGTTATAAACCTTAACATCCTTCTTGGTCTGGTTTTTATGGCAATAATGCTTTTATATTTAGACAAGATCCTCTACTTTTTTGGTGCCAGCGATCAGACATTAGGCTACGCCAAAGAATATTTAACGATAATACTTTACGGAAACGTAATTACCCATACTTATCTGGGATTAAATGCGACTTTAAGGTCTGCGGGGCATCCTCATAAAGCTATGATTCTAACAGTGGTAACTGTTGTATTAAATTCTATACTAGACCCTATTTTTATATATAATTTAAAAATGGGAATAGCCGGAGCTGCTTGGGCTACAGTTATAGCCCAGTCTGTTCCACTAATTTCGTTGATAATTCATTTTAGCGACCAAAAAGAACTGATTCACTTCAGCAAAGACATTTTTATCCCTCGATGGAATATAGTAAAAGATACTCTTTTTATAGGTCTCTCTCCATTAAGTATGCAGGCAGCAGCCTGTTGTGTAGTAATAATAATAAACAAGAGCCTTAAACTTTATGGAGGAGAAGATGGTGATTTAGCAATAGGTGCTTATGGAATCATTACAAAGTTAGCCATGTTTGTCGTAATGATGATTATGGGACTAAATCAGGGAATGCAGCCCATTGTAGGTTATAATTATGGTGCCCAGAAATATGATAGAGTTAAACAAGCCTTCAATTACACAGTTTATATTGCAACACTTTTTGCTGTAATATTCTTTGTTATTGCTGAATTATTCCCAGCAATTGCAGTTAAAGTCTTTACAAACGAACCAAGACTTATTGAATTAGCTGTATATGGTTTGAGAATTTCGTCTGCTTTCTTCCCGATATTGGGTTTTCAAATTGTTGCAACAGCTCTATTCCAAAGCATGGGTATGGCAAAAAAATCAATTTTTCTTTCTTTAACAAGACAATTCCTATTCTTGATTCCTTTTTTACTTATTCTTCCAAAATTCTGGGGGTTAACAGGAGTTTGGTTCAGTTTACCTGCTTCAGACTTAACAACCTGCATTATTACCGCCTATTTAGTTCGCCGCTTGTATAGAAGATTTAATAAAAAAACAGAGGCAACGCTAATGCTAGAGAAATCATGAAAAGAATATTATTCATATCTCCTGTCAGATTTGAAGATTTACGGCAAAGACATCAAGGCTTAGCTATTGAATTATCAAAAAATAACTATGAAATCTATTATATTAACCCTTTACGCTCCAATGGATTTTATTGCAAAATAATAGATTCCAATTACAATAATTTAAAAATAGTTGAAACCAAAATACCTTTCAAATCAGTTTCACATCCTTTCATACAGAATATTGCTGTAAAATTGGCTTTTAAACTTCTTAAAAAGAAAATACACCTTAATAACGATAATAGTATCTTATGGTTAGCAGAACCTTCTTGTGCTGAAATTACCAATTACAACTGGGCGAGAATAGTATATGACTGCTGCGACTTACATGGGGCTTTCCCTAATCAGAATAAAAAAGTATGGCAACACTATGAATCGTTAATAACATCAAAAGCTGATCAAATAACTATTTCACACCCATACTTAAAAGAACATTTAGATAAAAATATTAAAACAAAATGTCTCTTAGTGCCTAATGCTTCTTTTTTTGAAACAGAAAATAATCATGTACCTTCCTCTGAGAACAAAAAAATCAAGCTTCTTTCTTCTGGAGCCCATTATGAATGGGTTGATTTAGACTGGCTAGAAATGCTTGCTTGTTTAAATGACGTTGAATTGCATATTGCTGGAAAAGGAAGAGGGGAAAATTTTCTTCATTTAATTTCGAAAAATAATGTGATCTTTCATGGAGAACTAGATTCGAATCAACTATTTCAATTAATGAGAAAATGTGATGTAGGGTTGATTCCATTTAAAAACATAGACTTGATAAAAGGAGTAGACCCTGTTAAAGCTTATGATTATGCAGCAATTGGCTTAAAAATATGGGCTCCTGATATAGAAAGCCTTCATTCCAACAAATATATTTCTTCTTTTATTACCGATACAGAATCGGCTTACAAAGCTATTAAAGGAATAAAAACTGATAGTTGCGAAAAAAAACACTTTCAACTAGTTCCAACCTGGTCTGACCGCATTCAAGAAATTTTATATCATATCCAGATTTGAAAAAAGACTGTTGCCATGTAGGCACAGTTAGCGACTCTGTAAACAACTACCAATCACATCAACTACCAACTACAATAAAAACTAAAATAATCATTAAATAATTATAGAAAGTTGCCGAATAAAAGAGCTGAAAAAGTGTAAAAGCTTGATATTAAGACTCTTGAAAGGAACAACAGTTCCATGAAAAAAAGGCAAAAATCAATAATTGCAACTGCCATAATGCTAATCGGCCTGGCACCAGCAGTATTCGCACAGTATGATGATGGATACATGGCTGCACCACCTTTAGGAGAAGATTTCTATATAGAAGATTCTACCAGCAACGACGGAAGTTGGTCTGGTGACTCTGTCACCACTGGTTATCAGACTTATACCATTAAAAAAGGCGACACATTAGGTTCTATTTCTAAGAAATTCTTTGGAACAACAACCAAATGGAAACTTATAGCAGAAACCAACAACATCAGTAATCCTGGTGCTATTAAAATTGGGCAGATCCTGGAAATTCCAGCAACCAAACTGGAAAGAGGCCAAGGAACTATTATGCGTCAGCAGTCTCAAACTAACTACAGAAGTTCTGCTTACAATAATTCCTTTAATGACAATTATAATGATAATTATAATTTGCCACTTCCTAGCTATCAGAGCTATCCAGCCCCTGTATATCAACCAATAAGCGCTTATGGCGATGGAACAATCGGTTCTAGCTATGATGCTATGCCAACAGCTCAGTCCCCAGATAATATATCTTTGCCACCAGTAACTAATAACGATGATGCTGTTATTTACTCCGATTCAGGCTTACCTCAGATAATTCTTCCTGGTAGTGACAACTCAAAATTCCATTTAAAAAGCGAAGAAAGACGTGATGTATGTTTCAATGGTCTGACAGGTCTGGTTAATACTTTTTCAGCTTTTACACTGGGTGAAAATAAATTCTCTACTGCTGTTGGTTTTATGTGGAATTCTATAGAAAAACGAGATGGCAATAGATTGGTAGCTGGTGAAGAAGGAGATTTTTACAGATTTCCATTTATTCTTACATATTCTGGGGAAAATTTCGAAGTTGCTTTTGTTTTACCAGTTGAATCTTACGATGTTTATGCTCCTGTAACCTATAATTTCAGAGATGGAACGGATTCAGGCATGGGAGACTGTGAACTTCGTTGTAAATTCAGTTCTCAAACTGATGATATGGCAACCTGTATTGGTATAGGAGCATTCTTCCCAACCAGTGATATTGATATTGGCAACGCTGAAACAGATAATGCCTGGGAAATTTTCGGTGGTATTTCAAGCAAACGCAAAGAAGGCGGAAATATCCATCTGAATGGTGGTTATAGAGGTTCAAGCAAAGACAATACAGAACATGAAGGTGTATTTGTTAACGTAGGTTTTGATTACAGAGCCAACGAATCTTTTACCTTTATGGGTGAAATCAACCACTTTGATGGAACCAACACAGGTAAAAGCACCGATCTTACTCTTGGCATGAGATATTTTGTTAAAGACGGAATGTCACTTACATTTGCAGCTCCAATATCTCTTAGCAACGATATGTTCTTTGGTTATGACTACAGATTGCAGGGTATGCTGCAATATCACTACTGATTAAATAATCAAATCGTTAAAAAAAACTCGCTATATCTATAGCGAGTTTTTTTATACTAATTTTTATTTGCAAAGATAACTCACCAAAAGCAATAATTACTAACCTAATTTTTAGATTGCCTAGTTGACTATTTTTGATTATAATTTATATATAGGGTACCAATCTATGAAAAATAAAAAACAATTATATATATTCATGAGTTATCTCATGACAATCATATTCTGTTTTAATGCACCTGTCATTTTACATGCTCAGAGCGGTAGTTATCTTGACACTATTTATCAAGCAGTAGAAGGGAACGAAGAAGGTTCTTCTTCATCTTATGACGATAATGTTCCTGCCTATGCAGGTGAAGACGATACCAATACTGATACAGGAATAGTAATAGAAACAGACGATCCAAATGCTGAAGTAACCATAGGAGACAATACTCCAACAGAAACATCAACAAATACAAATACTAATACAGATACTAATACAAACAATGATGAAATGAAACATATCAACGAAGTAATTGCAGATATGACTCGTATCATTATTGGAATGAATATGGGTGTTACCGTAAATACATCATCTTTTATAATAATAGATTTAGATGGTTCTGGAACTAGCACTAACACAAACACCAATACAAATACTAATACAGGTTCTAATACCAGTACTAATACAAACACAGGATCAACTACCACAACCAATACAAGCACTAGTACTAGTAGCGATACGGGCTCTAATACGTCTACCAATACAAGCACCAGTAGCGATACCGGTTCTAACACATCTACCAGCACTAGCACCAGTAGCGATACCGGTTCTAATACGTCTACAAGCACTAGCACCAGTAGCGATACCGGTTCTAACACATCCACCAATACTAGCACCAGTAGCGATACCGGCTCCAATACGTCTACAAGCACTAGCACCACTAGTGATACCGGTTCTAATACATCTACTAGCACTAGTAGCGATACTGGTTCTAATACATCTACCAATACTGGTACCGATACAGGAACAGAAGAAACTGTCGATGATTTGAAATCAAAAATCAGCAGTAACTATGGAGTTCCTTGTATTGACGGATCTAGCAGTTTTACAACAAGACAGCTTCAACTAATAGATGAAGCTTTTGCAAAACTAAACAGCAAAAATGCCAGTGCAAAAGCTTTCTTAAAAACAACAGCAGGAATAGTTAGAGATTCTGTTCCACCAAATAATATTGAAGTTTCTACAGTAGACGATGAATCTACTATGACTGGTTATGTAATAGACGGAGAAAAAATAGTACACATTTTAGATAAAGCTGCAACTTTATCTGAACAAGACATAAAAGATTTAGAAGAAACTAATGGTCGAAAGTTTTCTCAGGAAGAATTAGTTCAATATATCGAAGATGACTTTACCAATACTATTATTCATGAAATGACTCATGCTTACCAAAATGCTGAAAAAGAAAAAGGTAATGATATAATTGAAAAATGGAAAGAAAGGTTCTGGAAAAGTGATACAGAAATAAAAGATGGTGGAATAACTCCTTCGTCTTATGCACAAACTGAACCCGGAGAAGACATGGCCGAATGCGTAGCTTTCTATGTAAATGGTGGTGGTGTAATTTATACCAATACTGAAGGGAAACAAGTTTTTAGAGCTAATGATTTTAGTGGTTCAAAAATGGACATTGAACGCTATAATTGGATAAAAGAAAACATTTTTAATGGTGCCGAGTTCTTAGACCCTTCAGACAGTTCTATTTCAATATAAGAAGAATATAGAAAAACTGAAAGATAAAAATTTATCTTTCAGTTTTTTTTATTTTGTACACAAAGACTTGATTTTTTTTCGTTTTTGAATATAATTTCTGTAAGTTTTAACTTTTAAGATTTAAGATATAAGAAGTACAAATCTTTTTATCTTTAATCTAAAGCTATAATCTTATATTTCCGATTATAGTCCTTAACCTAATAAATAAATGGAGAAAAATATGAAGAAGTTTATCATAGCATTAATGGCTTTTGCTCTTGTTATTACTCTCGCTGGCTGCGGTGGCGGCGGTGGCGGTGGCGGTTTTGTTCTAGACCGTGGAGATAACGGTGCCGCATTAAAAAATTATGGTGATGGAAAAGATTTCACAGCTGTTAAAAAAGCCTATGATGATATAAATGCTGTATTTCAAAGTAATGATTCATCAAGTGATAAAGACGGAACAATTCGTGGTAATGCATTTGCCGAATGTATCAGCGAAAACTATACAGGATCATCTGAATATACTACAGATGTAAGCACAAAAAGTAAACTTGTATCTAGATTAAAAAGCTTAATAAAGAGTAAAAAATTTGAAGGTTTAGAAATTATACCTTACAAAACATTAAATGGAGCAACAAAAACTACTGTTAAAGAAAAAACAAAGCTTTTTGTGGCTTCATTCAAACATAATGGTAATACTTATACAAACAAAGAATATACTTTTGAATCAATAGAATGGGTTAACGAAGGGACTGCTGAAGATCAAAAATGGAGAATAGTTAGTGGATTTGATGATTTAGGAAAATCTGCTAACGAATTAGCTGGTATTTAGAAATAAACCAGAATTTACCAAAACAAGGCTGGGTTTTCAAAACCTAGCCTTGTTTTTTTCTGTATATATAAAAAAAATAGTGTTAAGCTTAAAAAAGTAATTAATTTTTCAAGGAGTCAATTTTATGCCTACTTTTTTGGTTCCTATAATAATTGTTGCATTTATAGCATTTATTGTTTCCTTTATTTATATGATTAAAAGATACAGGCGTTGTCCCCCAGATAAAATTCTTGTTATTTTTGGTGCTGTTGGAAAAGAACGTTCCTTTAAGTGTATACACGGTGGTAGTGCTTTTGTTATGCCTCTATATCAAGATTATACATACTTAAGTCTGACACCAATGGAAACAGAAGTTAATATACTTAAATGTTTTTCTAATAATAAGGATTTTTGCTTTAATATTAAAGCAAATTTCACATTTGCTATTGGAACAGAGGAACATTTAATGAATGAAGCAGCAACGAAACTATTGAATTTGTCTATAAATGATATAGAAGACTTGGCAAAAGAAATTATTTACGGGCAATTACGTCTTAGCATAGCATCTTTTTCTCCAGATGATTTGAGAAAAGAAAATGAAAAATTTTTAGATGCGGTAAAAGCCAATATAGAACCAGAATTAAATAAAATAGGTCTGAAATTAATTAACATATTTATTTCAGAATTAGAATATTGCAAAGATAGTAATTAACTCCTCTAAAATGTTAAAATAGGTATTAAGAAAAGGCAACTTACTTCTCAAGGAGATTTTTATGTCTCTACTTTGGTTTAATATACTAATATGGGGTGGTCTGGCTTTCATATATCAAAAACTAAAAAATAAAATTTTCAAACAAATTTTGAGTAACAGGCTTTTGTGGTGGCCATTCCTGTTTTTTACCAGAATTTTCCAACACAAAATCTAGTATAATTGATACTAGATTTTGTATACCTGGGCAGTGACTTTCTCTTGTTCCTGCTATGTTTAATATATCAGGTTTTACTTTATTCAACCATTTCAAAATTTTCTTACAATTAGAAATTATAAAATTATGCTTTATTTTATTAATAGTATTTTTATCTAACAAAAGAATATAGTAAGGCTTTTGCATTTCAATACAGAATTTAGTGGTAAGTAGACTGCCTTTCGAATTAACGTCAGAAGAAAATATCAGTGTCGCATCGGAATCTCTAATATTCATTCTGGTTCTTGCTGGATAAAGAGAAGTTTTTGTTTCCAACAAAGAATAGCGAGATGGTATCACTTTGTCTTCAGCTTTTCTGCCCAAAGGACACCATCCGCCATGCTTGATTCCTTTCTTTATAGCAAAATCAAGAGCTCCGCGGTCAGAACCTGTCTGACCGCCAGAGATTATTACCGATATTTTGTATTTTTTTAGTTGTTCCATAACAACTTTAAGAAATAGTCTACGCCATCGCCATTTGTGGGAAAAGAATACAACTTTGATATTTATGCATTTCTTCTTCGTTATTTCTTTCGCATAGCGGTGCAAGACATTCCTTCTCGAATAATGCATCAAACATATAAAGCTGGTCTGTATGTTCCTTAGTCATCCTAAGCCACATATCACGCCTAGCTTCATAAGGTGCATTTTCAAAAAGATAACAAAGAAGTTCTGACAATCCTTTTTTCACTAAGTTTTCCATAGTGTTTACAGCATTAGCCATGGCAAATTTTTCTTTCTGTCCTATAAAAGACAAAACCCATAAATCTCTGCTACAAAGACCATCTTCAGAACAATTTCTAGCACAATCATTATTGCAAAGAAATATGTTACGAAAATGCAAAGGTATTTTTGCTGCCATTTCAGCCTTAAAACACTTAGAATCAATGTTTAACGGACAATTATTGCAATTCATAGTTTTGCCCTCCTTATAGGGTATAGATTTGCTTGAAATACCTTCCACTATACTGGTTAGAAACGATAGCTTCCACGTATTTGTTTTCTAATCCTTTGCTAGCAGAGGTAAAATTGTTTAATTCTTCCAAACCAGAAGCAGCAAATATCGGATTTAGCATCCACAAACTTCTTGGCTCGTTTTCTTCTAACCAGTTCCACATTTTGATTCTAAGTTCTTTACTTGCTGCTTGAAACAAAGATATTAGCAAAGCTCTATCTCTACCAATCAAAGCTGTTCTTAAGCTTTCCAAAGCAAGACCTTCTGCCAATTCATCTTCACGGTAAAGATTTTCTATTACGTAATAGTCCATAAAACATCTAGTTCCTATATTCTTTGCACAAAAGCTTTCAGAGCAATGATTACATGTGTTTTTACATATAGGGTTATCGCATTTAGGAGCATCTGTATTATTTGCAGGATTAAAAGGACAAGAATTACAGCACATCATATTGTTTTCCCCTCTCTTTTTATTAGAATGGTGTAGCTTCAGCTAATTCTTTGACCTGTCTTTTTACAGGTTTTTTAGCCATAGAAGTCTTTTTAGTTGTTATTTTAGATGATTCACAAAAATTATCATCGTCTTCTGATTCTTCTACAGATTCTGAACTGCGACTGTTATTTTCGAGGAACACAACATTATTGCAATTAATGCGAGTAATATACTGCATTTTTCCCTGTCTATCTTCGTATTTATCACATTCAATACGACCTTCAACCATAACAGGACGACCTTTTTTCAAATATTTTGCACAATTTTCAGCCAAACTGCCCCAAGCAATTAAATTGATAAAAGAAGTCTTCTTTAACATTTTGCCATCTTTGTCTTTCCAAAAATCATTAATTGCAATAGACATAGTTGTGAACTTACGATTAGAAGAAGTTACCTTCAATTCGGGATCACGGGTTAAATTACCTGCTACCATAACGCGGTTAAGACTTACCATAAACTTATATCTCCTTATTGGTTCTTATAAAATTTGTGCAATTTTTTAACTTGCACATAGAATAATCAACCGAAAAAGGAAAATCAGACAAAAAAGTTCAAAAAATTTTCATGTTCGTGATTAATTTCACAAGTATAGCTGCTAAACTGATGCCAAAAGCAAATTCAAACCCTAGACAGATCTCCAGAATATTTTAAGCCGGCGGTGAAGCGACTCCTCACTCCGATGCTCCACAAAAATGCCTTTGGCATTGTTGGGGGAGCTGTCAACTAGGCTGACTGAGGGGGTCTTAAAAAGTGCCCGAAAGGAGGCTGTCCGAAAACTAATTTTTAAGTCCAAATAAGATTGTTCTAATTGCCTCCACATTTTTCATAAAACGTATAGCGTATGGGCTTTAGCCCTAAAAGAATTACGTTTATGACAATGGGTAGGCTACAACAAATAAATACTGATTTTTCATCAAATTTCTAGTTTTCAGACAAGTTCCGAAAGGGTACTACATCATAAAATCAAAAAAGCTACAAACTAAAGTTTGTAGCTTTTTTGATTAAACTTTACTTATAGGAAGCTAGTTTTTTTATTGGCATATATCCATGGTAAAAAATATTTTTTAATCTTCATTTTGATAATCAGAATCATACGCTTCATTTTCGTAATTATCATTTTGATAGTTAGAATCATATGTTTCATTATCGTAACTATCGTTATGATAATTATTGTTGTAAGATTTATTTTGATTATTAAAACGATAGTTCTGATTATCATGGTTGTAAGATTCATCTTGATTATCAGAATAATTATTCATGCGTTCATTTATCATTTCAATTGCTTTATCAACATCTTCTTTATCTATGCCTAAATCTTCATAACTAAACTTAACTTCTTCGGAATATCCTTCTACATCACTAGATTTTACTTCAACAATACCAGAGTCTGTAAGGATTCTATATACTCCATTTGAGCAACCTAGATTTTTACCAGAGACTTCTGATCCATCCTTTAAAGTTAAAGTAGTAACTCTTACTTCAGCAAAACCTATTTGCGAACATAAAAAAAACGCAAACATAAACATTAATAGTTTCTTCATTTTTTATAACTCCTATCTATATATTTTATAATTATACAAACAAAAAAAAATTTTGTTAAATGTTTGCTTTGTGGTGGTAAAAAATCATAGTTGAAAGAACAAATAATAGGCTATATAATATTTTGACTGGAAGGAAAGATAAATGTCTAGCGGTAGTATAGCTCAATTTACAGCTTATAATAATTTTATAAATAATCCGTCGCCTGAAAATGCACTAGATTTTGTATTCTCCTGTCACAATTATATAACTGTACTGGCTGCAAAGTGGCATGAACCAAACATGACCAGAAAAGCAAAAATTAATGAAATAATAAGTGAAATGTATCTTATTTTATTAGAAGATTTTTCTTCAGGAAAATCTATAAGTTGTCAATCTGCTTTTGCATATCTTGATTCTAAGCTAAGAAGGCTTGTTAATCCTGCCCGACCTCATTTTTTTTCTAATATAGAAGATGTTTCTCCAAATATAATCTCTAGTCGTGACAAATTTACTTTTGAAAAAATCAACATGACTAAAGAGATTGTTAAAATCATTAGAAGAAACTTATTAGAAGATTCTTTTGATGATAGTGGTCTGGTTATTTTTCTATTTATACACATTTATCCTAAGGTTCGTTGGATAAGTGAATTATTAGCAAAAAGAGAAAATATTTCCGCCGAAGATAGATATAATGCTGATTTAAAAAGAATGAACCGTTTTAATAATAGTCTGCGTGTTCACTTCAACAGTATTTCTAATGGAAACTGGAGAGAAATAACTAATTGGAGCCATTCGGAACGTAGCCATCTTGCTTGGAAAATCATCAATATATGTCCAGAAGAAGTAGATTCTAACACTGCAGATTATCTAGCCCCCTTAGACAACTGGCGTGAAAATTTTGATATTCATAACCCACAGAATCTCAACAATTTAGCGATAGCAGAAAAAGTTTATAAATCAATGACTGAAGCTTTCCAAAAAACAAATATCAATTTGAAAGTTGCAGAAAGAACAGATTTTTGGGGGAAATCAACAGATATTATTTCTATGCTTATCGGTGATTTTTATAAAGAAAAAATGCTATTTGAAGAATCTGTTAGCGATTTCAGTTTATATGATACTACTCCAGAAAAAAATGCTGAATCTGATAGTGAATTTATTGAAATAGCTAACGAACTTAATAAATGGTTTGGGAAACTTCTATCTGAGCGAAACAAACGTGCAGTTCAGAATACTTTGAACTGGTAAACAATTATTGGAGAAAAGAATGAATCTTTCGTCTGGTTATATAATTGAATTCGTAGCAAAAGGGTCTGTTCCAGAAGCTGCAGTAGTTTTAAGTATCTCTGGATCCAATGTCAGAATCATGTTGACAAACGGCAAAGAAACCAATATTCCTGAGAAAAAGATTCTTTATTCATCAAACCGTTCTTTAACTTCAGTTTCCAACAAAGAAAACTGCAAACAAAACTTAATAAATATCAACAACGCCAGAAATGAAATTGCCGAAAAAATTGATTTGGCTGAAATAAGAGAACTATTAGTAGAAGACCCTAAATTTTATGAGCTTTCAGAAATAGCCGAATTTCTTTATGATTCAAACGATTGCGATTCAATAGCTGCATTACTTAGAAAACTAAGCGATGACCATATTTACTTCAAAAACAAGAACAATACTTTCCAGCCTGTTTCTGAAGAAGCCTTAAAACAAGCTATTGAACTTCAAAAGAAAAAAGAGCTTCAAGCCCAAGAAGAAAGTTTGTTGGTAGAATCTCTAAAGAATTTATTAGCAAATGGTCAATTTGATGAAAGCATGAAACCATACTTACAGGATTTAAAAGATTTTGTAGTCTTAGGTGAAGAAGCAAATATATCTAAAAAGCTGTTTAATTCATTAATTAAAGCTTCAATAAATAACAACAGAAAAGTTTTCCAAGCATTGGTCAGAGCAGGAATATTAAACGAAGACGAAAACTTTGATTTAATAAAATACAGAACCCCCATTTCTTTTTCTGAAGAACAGAAAAAGGAAGCCGATGAATTAAGCAAGTTAGATATAAAATCATTAAATAGATCAGATCTAACACATTTAAAAACCTGGGCAATAGATAGTCCTGGTTCTAAAGACCGTGACGATGCTTTTTCTTTTGAAAAGAAAGATGATGGCTACATTCTTTGGATTCACATCGCAGACCCTTCCGAAATAATAAAACCAGATACTATATTAGATAAAGAAGCTTCCAGAAGAGGCAGTTCAGTTTATATGCCAGATTTACGTATAAACATGTTCCCGGAAATCATAAGCGAAAGTCTTTTAAGCCTAGACGAAAACGGAGAGAAACTTGCACTTAGCTTCGCTTTAGAATTCTCTTCTGACTACCAATTAAAAAACACTTCTATTAGCAAATCTATTATAAAAGTGGAAAAAGCTACGTCTTATCCATCGGCAAATGAAATGTTAGACAGTGACAATTGGTTAAAATCCGCTTATTTATTTTCTGAAAGTCTTAAACAGGAACGATTAAAAAATGGTGCTATTATTATTCCCAGACAACCAGAGCTAGAAATAAAAGTTATAGATGGCGAAATTATTATAGAACATGAAAATAGAGACGAATTAACAGCTGGAATGATAGCTGAATTTATGATTTGGGTTAATCACGCTGTAGCAAAATGGTTCCATAACAATTCAATACCTTGTTTATACAGAGTTCAGGAAGGGGATTCTGAAACAACAATACCCCCTAGTGATACTTTTGACCCTGTTTTGTTTTGGACAAGTCTTAGACTTATGCGAAAAACTACAGTAGGAGCAGATTTTGGCAAACATTTTTCTTTAGGTGTGATAGGTTATACGCAGATTTCTTCACCTCTTAGACGTTATTCTGACCTGCTTTTACATAGACAAATAAAAGCATTCTTAGACGGACAGCCCACAATGACTCAAGAAGAATTAAACAAAAGGGTTATGATTTCAGATATTGCTGTAGACCACGCCGAAGATACCATGAAAGATCGTGAAAGATACTTCATGCTTAAATACTTGAAACAACAGCAGAAAAATTCTGAAGTCATTTTTGATGGTGTTATAGTTGATTCGGGTCTTACAGAAGTAAATTTCTACGTAGATTTCTTATGTTCGTTCAGACATTGCCGAAAGCCAAGTTTTGACGTGACTCCAGGCATGAAAGTTAAAGTAAAAGTCAATCAAATAGACCTTTTCGATAATATAATTAGATTTGATTTAAGGAAAAACTAATCTAATTTCCAAGTGACTCAAGATGCTTTTTAATAGCGTCATGCATTGGCTTAAAGAATGGCTCGGTATCTAACTCCGGTTCTATTCTCTTCCAGACCGTATTTATTGGATAAACTACGCTGCCAGTTTTATCGTCTATAAGAGCTTTTTCTGTTCCTAGATGGTCTTCAATGATCTGCCACTCAAAACCAAATTCAGACTTTAACATTTCACCGAAAAGACAGCCGAAAGCATTAGCCATAACTTCATTTTCATCTTTATCATTAGAATCACCATCGGTCCAGATGCCGAAAAGAACTCCCATAGCTCCTTCAGTTTCTTTTTGGTCAGATTTTTTATCTGCCCAAAGCTTGAAAACTTTATCTAGACCTTCATAAGTAACTGGACCAGAATCTTTTTTCATGAAAGCAGCATAGATTTCTCTGCCTTTATTTGCATTTAAAGCAATTAAAGATAAATCTTTACGATTTAAACCTATAATTTTTGGTGACATATTCATTTGCTTTTTCTCTTTTTACTTTAAAAATTTAGTTTTACGTGCTAAAACATCTATATTATTAACACAGCACTTAAATTATAAAAGTTTATGTTTAATAGTAATTGCTACAAAACCTTTTAGGTTTTTATTGGTGTTATGGGTGTTTGGTTTTATTGTTCAACCACACCAATCACAACAACTTACTTTTGTAAGTTACAATGGCTTGGAAACATATAAATTTTATCTTTTAAATGCATAAATAATAATTTATCACAGATTTTTTCAGTATAAAAGGAGCCAATTTAAAATTATGGCAGATTCTAAAATTATTTTGATCGTAAACTGCGGAAGTTCTTCTCTTAAGTATGCTGTTATGAGAATGCCTGAACGTGAACAGCTCGGCAAAGGTCTTGTTGAAAGAATAGGCCTTGAAATGGGTCACCTTGAACAAAAGGCCAACGGCAAGGTTTACGAAGTAAATCAGAAGATTGAAAACCATAAAGTAGCCATGGAACTAGTCATGAAAGCTATGACTGATTCAGAAAAGGGTATCATTAAAGATACAAAAGAAATTGCAGCAATCGGCCATAGAGTTCTCCATGGCGGCCAGTATTATTACGACTCAATCGTCATCAACGGCGATGTTAAGAAAGCCATCAGAGACTGTTTCGATTTGGGTCCATTGCACAATCCAGCAAACCTTATGGGTATTGAAGCTTGTGAAGCCGCTATGCCAGGACTTCCCAATGTTGCTGTTTTCGATACTGCTTTCGGTATGGCAATGCCTGAAAAAGCTTATTTGTATGCTATTCCCCATGAATACTACGAAAAATACAGCATCCGTCGCTACGGTTTCCACGGAACAAGCCACAAGTTCGTTTCTAATGAAGCAATTAAGTTTGCTAACCTCGACCCTAAAAATGCAAAAGTTATCGTTTGTCATTTAGGGAATGGTGCAAGCATTTCGGCTTCAATCGGCGGTAAGTGTGTTGATACTTCTATGGGTCTCACTCCTCTCGAAGGTTTGATTATGGGTACCAGAAGCGGCGACGTAGACCCCGCAGTTCTTCAGTTCATTATGAACAAAGAAAAACTCACTCCAGATCAGATGCTTAACATTCTTAACAAGAAGTCTGGTGTTCTTGGTATGAGCGGTGGCGTTTCAAGCGACTTCAGAGATATCAACAAAGCTAAAGAAGAAGGCAATCACCTTGCTGAAGTAGCTCTTGATGCTTTCATTTACAGAGTTGTTAAATACGTTGGTGCTTATGTTGCTGCAATGAACGGTGTTGATGCAATCTGTTTCTGCGCTGGTGTTGGTGAAAACGACATTCAGGCAAGAAAGATTATTTGTGAACATCTTAGCTACTTAGGTATTAAGATTGACGATAAAGCCAACAATGTTCGTGGTGAAAGAAGAGTTATCTCTGCACCGGATTCTAAAGTAAAAGTAATTCTTCTTCCAACAAATGAAGAATTGCAAATTGCTATAGACACTTACGAATTGACTAATAAGTAAAATAAAAAGGCCTGATTTAAAAAATCAGGCCTTTTTATTTTAGTTGTTATTGTAGTTGGTTTTTATTGTAGTTATTGTTTAATCGTAAGTTGCAAAGCAAAGATTATTTGTAATATTCTATACATTACAAATAATCTTTTATCTCAAAAAGGCGGAAGCAAAATGAAGTGTGAATATCGTAAAATTACAGACAAAGGCATAAAGCTAGAAAATATCGGTGGTAGAGAGTTTTTAACTATTGAACCACAGGTTTTAACCAATCTTGCAGAAGAAGCTTTTCACGACTTAGAATTTTATTTAAGAAAAGAACATCTGGACGAATGGGCTAAGATTGTTGATGATAAAGAAGCCTCTAGTAACGAACGTTTTGTTTGTAGCAGTCTGATAAAAAACGCTATAATAGCTTCGGAAGGTAAACTTCCACTTTGTCAGGATACTGGCACAGCAACTATTTTTGCCTGGCGTGGCGAACGTGTTCTAACTGGTGGCGACGATGAAAAATTATTAACAGACGGTATTGCCGCCGCTTGGAAAAACAACTGTTTGCGATATTCACAAAATGCCCCTATTACCATGTTTGAAGAAAAAAACACAGGTAATAATATGCCGCCCCAGATTGATATTTCTTTTGCAAAAGGCAACGAATACAGATTTATGTTTATGGCAAAAGGTGGCGGTTCTGCAAATAAAACCGTTATGGTTCAAGCTTCAAAAGCAATATTAAACAAAAAATCTCTTGAAGAATTTTTGAAAGAAAAGATTAAAGGTCTTGGCGTAGCCGCCTGTCCACCATATACATTAGTAGTTGTAGTTGGTGGAACCTCACCAGAGCTGAATCTCAAAACAATGAAACTTGCTTCTACCGGCTGGTATGATGAATTACCAACAAAAGGAGATGGCTTAGGCAATCCATTCAGAGATTTAGAATGGGAAAAACGCGTTATGAAGATTGCAGAAGAAACCGGCTGGGGTGCTCAATTTGGTGGTCATCACATGGCTATGAATGCCAGAGTTATTAGAATGGCTCGTCATGGCGGTTCTTGCCCGATTTCTGTAGGGGTTTCATGCAGTGCTCACAGAAATCTTGCAGCCATAATCAATAAAGATGGAGTATTCCTAGAAGTAACAGATAAGAATCCTTCAAGACTTATCAATAAAATACTTGAAGGTGGTGTTAGTGCAGATAGAATAGATTTAAACAAGCCTATGACAGAAATATTAGCTCAACTGGGAAAACATATGGCAGGTGATATGGTTCTTTTAAATGGCACTTTAATCGTTGCCAGAGACATGGCTCATGCAAGAATTCACGATATGGTAGAATCAGGAGAACCACTACCAGAATACTTTAAGAACCACCCGGTATATTACGCTGGCCCAGCTAGAACTCCGGAAGGATATGCTATCGGAAGTTTCGGACCGACAACAGCACAGCGCATGGATGGCTACATAGATTATTTCATGAGTCGTGGAGCTTCGATGGTAACACTTGCAAAAGGCAACAGAGCCGATAGCGTTATAAAAGCCTGTAAAACTTATGGCGGCTTCTATCTTGGAACAATAGGCGGAGCTGCAGCATTGATCGCTGCTGAAAATATCAAAAAATCAGAAGTTATAGATTTCCCAGAATTTGGAATGGAAGCAGTTCATCGCATTGAAGTAAAAGATATGCCTGCTTTTATTATCTACGACAACAAAGGACGTAGTCTTTACTAGAAATCTAAGTAAAAATTAGAGCAAAAAAATCTAGCATATTTTATATGCTAGATTTTTTTGTATTTAATTATCTTCTTTTTGCTGGAACTGAAGAAGCTGCTTGTTCGCCTTTATCTTCTTCGATATGACCCAAGTAATTTGGTATTTCAACACCAGCCATACCAGCTATATCTTTAAGCGGAGGCAAAGCTTTGGCTATATTTGAAACGAAGTTAGCAGTAGTTGTGCCATTTTCTGTTCCTGTGCCAGTATCCCAAACAGTGATCTTATCAATCTTGAGATTCTGTATGGCTTCAACTTGTTTACCAACGATAGATTCAATCTTTTCAACCATTAGTAATGTAGAAAGAGCCTTAGCATCGCCGTTAACACTCTTGAGCAATTCCATGTAACCATTAGCCTTAGCAGCAAGAACTTTCTTAATACCTTCTGCTTTTGCTTCATATTTCTTCAAAAGGGCATCAGCTTCACCCTGAGCCTTAGTACTGATTCTAGAAGCTTCAGCTTGAGCATCAAGTTCAATTTTGTGTTTTTCGATTTCCTTAGTAACGATTTCTTCTGCTTTCAAACGTTCTAATTCTGCGAAATACTGAGCTTTGTTAATTTCAGTTAAGCTGTTTCTTCTAGCAATTTCAGCGTTCTTTTCTGCTTCTGCCTGAGCAATCAAGAGTTGTGAGTTAGAACTAATAATCAAAGCTTTAGATTTGTTTTCACCTTCGATTGCTTCAGCTTCTTTTTGCTGGATATAAATACGGCGGTCTGCTTCAGCTTCCTTCTGACCTTTTTCAGCTTCTGCATTTCTCTTAGAAACTTCAATTACCTTGCGGCTATTTGCAGCAGATTCACCGATAACAGCTTCAGCTTCCTTGTTCTGAACGAAGATACGGCGGTCTGCATCAGCTTCTTTCTGACCTTTGTCAGCTTCTGCCTGGTTTTTAGCTACTTCGATAGCTTTTTCCTTGTTAGCTGAAGATTCACCGATTGCACCCAATTTTACCTGTTCAGCAACATCGATTTTTGCACGTTCAACAGCTTCTGCTGCAGCTTTTTTACCGATACTTTCGATATAGTTTGCAGCATCTGTAATATCTGTAACGTTAACGTTGATGAGCTTAAGACCTATTTTGTTAAGTTCTGGTTCAACGTTTTTTCTAACAGCTTCCAAGAATCTTTCACGGTCCTGGTTGATTTCTTCGATTGTTAGAGAAGCAACAGTAAGACGTAACTGACCGAAAATAATTTCTTTTGCTAAATCTTCAATATCTTTAATAGAAAGTCCTAACAATCTTTCAGCTGCATTATTCATAATTCCTTCATCGGTACTGATACCAACTGTAAAAGTTGCCGGAACGTTAATACGTATATTCTGTTGAGAAAGAGCATTCTGCAAAGGAATACTAATTGTCATAGGAGTCAGACTTAAGAATGCACATTCTTGATATAGAGGCCATACATAAGCACCACCACCATGGATACATTTTGCAGAACGATTGTCACCAACTTTACCATAAATAACTAATATTTCATCAGAACGACAACGTTTATATCTACTAACTGCATAAGCCAAACAAATAAAAAGAGCAAAAACAGCTATAACACCAACCACAATAATAACTTCACTCATAAAAATCTCCTTGATATTTTTATGTCGATTGTCTTATTTTAACACAATTTAAAAAAAATAAAATATATTATTTCCTTGTTAATATTTAAATGTTGAGCAATAAAAAACATCGTACCACTTATCAATAATAACCAATAAAAAGCAGAATATCACTCAATTCAATGTTTTGTAGAGGCTGTCCGAGAACTAATTTTTAAGTCCAAATAAGATTGTTCTAATTGCCTACACATTTGTCATAAAACGTAATTCGTATGGGCTTTAGCCCTGAAAGAATTACGTTTATGACAATGGGTAGGCTACTAACAAATAAATACTGATTTTTATCAAATTTCTAGTTTTCGGACAAGCTCTTGTAGGCTCTTCACTTACTTTGAATAACTGCCCCGCGGATAGAACAGTATTACGACTGCTTACAATGACGACTCTTTTCGCTTCTTTGGTGCAAAAAGGCAATAGAGTACTGGAAGAATAAACATTGTCATAATTGCAGAAATAAGAATACCGCCAATCGCAGCCTGACCAATGCCTGTTCTTTGTTCACTTCCTAAACTAGAATCGAAAGCCATTGGAATCATTCCGAAGACCGCTGCAAGAGTAATCATTGTTACAGCTCTCATTTCGTGTTTTATGGCTTCTAACATAGCATCTTTAGGTTCTAAACCATTGGCAATATTTACTTGAACCCTATCCATAATAAGAATTGCGTTATTAACAACAATACCTATAAGCATAACACCACCTAAGAGAACCATCATGGATAATGATTCACCCGTAAGCCATAGAGCCCAGATACATCCTATCATTCCTACAGGAATCGTCACTAGAATAATGAATGGTCTTAGGAAAGAATCAAGAATTGCGGCCAGAAGCAGATAAGTTAAAAGAAGTGCTATTGCCCCTACTTCTATGAAATCGTTAATCCCATCTTTCATCATAAGAACTCTGCCTATAAATTCAGCAGTATAACCGGCAGGAAGTTCACCATCTGCTGCCAAGAGTTCGTTTTGAATTCTGTTGGCGGCAATTCCAAGTGGAACGCCTTTTGCAGGATTAGCATAAAAAATCACAGCTCTACCCTTATCACGTCTTGTAATAAGAACAGGCGAAATCTTATGATTAATATCCGTAAAATTACGAAGGATAATCGGGTGCCCTGGAGGACCAGGAAGTTCTAGTTGTTCAACTTGATTCAATCCTTCTCTTTCCTTTAGTTTTACACGAATATCATAGGTTCTGGCGTTTTCTTTGAATGTTCCAGACTTGGTTCCTTCAATATTGGTTCTAAGCCCAAGTCCCAAAGTAGTTGCAGGAACTTTGACATCGCTCAAAACAGCACGTTTCGGAGTAACAACAAGTTCATTCTTGCCAGGTCTCACAGAAGAATCCACGTCCATAATCCAATCAACCTGTTTTGCCCTGTCCACAAGCTGTTCTCCTCGCTTGTTAAGAACGTTGAAATCGTTACCTCTTATAACCATTCTTATTTGAGCACCACTACCACCCTGGTCAGGCAAAGAAGTACTTATGATTACGTCTGGAATTCCCTTTAGTCTTGAATTTATTTCGTTCTGAAGTTCGAAGATGTTTTTCTTTCTTTCCGTTTTGTCTATGAATTTGCAGGTAATCTGTGCCAAATAAACACCTTCTGAAGTTTGCCCAACGGCGCCTTCGATTTTCCCTATATTAGTTAAACGATGTTTTAATTCTGGAATATTATCTAAAAGACTTTCAATCTGAGAGGTTCTTTCTACTGTCTGTTTCAATGAGAATGTTGATGGATATTCAAGCTTTATAACCATTTCACCACGGTCACTAATAGGTATAAAAGAAAAACCGATGGTTTTAACCAGACTCAAAGCATGAACAAGAAGCAGAATAGAAACTAATATAGAAAGTAACGATAAAAACTTGCTTTCAACAACTTTACGAACTACAAAAACAGAAGCATCAGTGAATTTACCGAAACATTTATTCCATAAACCTTCTAGTTCTTTAAGAATACCTCTTTTGTTCACATCTTTGGTAATAATCTGCCCAGCAATGCCTGGAGTCAAAGTAAAAGAGATGAAGAGCGAAACAAATGTTACCCCTACCATTGTTAAAGCAAAGGGAATAAAAAATTGCCCGATCTGCCCTTTCATAAGGCTTACAGGAAAAAGAACAACAATATTTGTGCCAGCACTAGCCAAAACAGCAACTACGATTTCTGACGTTCCATTAATTGCGGCATCTGTGCTAGACTGACCAGCATTGATTTTTGAAACTATATTTTCAAGAACAACAATTGAGTTTGTAACCAAAATACCTATTGAAAGTCCTATTGCAAGAAGAGTTGCTATATTTATGCTGTAGTCCATCATGGACATAACAAGCACTCCGGCTATAACAGTTAAAGGCATTGTAATAGCTACTGTCAGGGTTGATTTTATATTATACAAGAAGAAAAACATCAAAACAGCAGTAAGCAGAATTCCCTGCCAAATATTAGATACTGCATTATCAACAGAAGCCTGAATGAATTTACCTGTATCTGATACCCAAAGAATTTCAATTCCGCCAGGCAGATTCTTTTTGATCTCTTCAATTTTGTCTTTTACAAGATTAACAACTTTAACAGCATTTGCATCAGATTTTTTAACTATTTGAACAGCTATACATGGGCGTTTATCAATTGTAGCCGCTTGTCTTCGTTCTTCTGTTCCCATCAAAACCTGACCGACATCACGAATGGTGCAACGTTGCCCCTCTTTATTGTCTATTTCAAGAGTTTCTAATTCCTTCAAACTCTTATAATCAGCGTCAAACTTAATGGTGTATTCGGCGCCTTCATGCTTAATACGCCCAGCAGGAATCATCTTAACTTCTTTTTTTATAGCAGAAACAACATTCAAACTGCTTAACCCCCTGGCAGCAAGTTTGTCTCTGTCTAATAAAACATGAACTTCTCGCTGAGCACCGCCTGTTAATTTAACCTCCGCAACACCTTTAATTCCTGCAATAGAATCTTTAAAGTCGTTATCTGCATATTCATAAAGTTCATCTATTGGTAGAGACCCTGCAATAGCAAGGTTTATAATTGGCTGAGCATTAATGTCATATTTTAAAACAATAGGCTTTTCAACACCTTCAGGGAAGTCATTTAAAATGGTATCTATTTTTTCTCTGATGTCATTTGCAGCAGCATCTACGCTTGTTCCGATTTCAAATTCCAGCAATGTCTGACAAACATTATCCAGACAAGAAGAAGTTATGCTTTTTAAACCGTCTAAAGAACCTGTTGCGTCTTCGATACGCTTTGCACAGTCAATTTCTATTTCTTCTGGAGATGCACCAGGATAAATAGTTACAACAGTTACATAAGGCATATCTGTTTTTGGAAGCTCTTCGAGAGGAAGTTTTCTATAGGCATTCAGCCCCAGCAAAGTAATAGCTATCATTAAACAGACAATAGCAACCCAACGTTTAACAGAAAAATTAATCAGACTGCCCATTGTTATTTTGCTCCATTAGCAATAGAAATAGCTGAGCCGTCATTAACCATATGCTGACCAACAACAATTACTTTGTCACCTAATTTTAACTGTTCACTTTTAACTTCAGTAAAACCATCATTTTCTAGACCTACAGAAACTTTTATCAGTTTTGCCTTACCATTGTCAGCAATAAAAATAGCTTTGCTTCCATCACGATTTACTATTGCAGAAGTTGGAACTGCTAATCCAGAACGGGTTTCAAGAACTAGAGTTATATTTGCCAGACCACCGGGAACCATAAATTTACTATTATTTAAAGTATGACATTTTATCTTAAAAGTTCTCAAATTAGTAGATATTTCAGGGCTTTTATAAGTTACTTTAGCTTCTTCCGTATCTTCATTGTTATCTTCATTATCTGGTAAATCAATAAAATTCTTGATTTTTACAGGAGTTTTCTCTTCTTGAACCTTATGATAAAACTCGGCAGGCAAATATGCAGTTACTTCTGTATCTTTAGGATCTTTTACAATTAAAATAGGCTTTCCAACAGTTGCCATTTCTCCTGGTTCCTGTAATTTTTCAGAAACAACTCCTGTTAATGGAGAAAAAACAGTAGAGTCAGAATACTCTTTTTCAGCGATAGTTAAAGCAATCTGTGATTTTGCTAATTGTTCTCTGGAAAGGTCTATAAGAGTGTTTACGTGTTCAAAATTTGCTTCACTAACTTTAAATTTGAGTTGGGCTTTCTCATAGTTATCTTGGCTTGTAGAACGATCTTCCCATAAAAGCCTTGCACGCTTTGAGTCTATTTTTGATTTTTCATAATCTGCTGAAACCTGCTTTAACTGTGCTTCTTTTTCCTTTAAAGCAAGACGGGCTATTACAACTTCCTGTTTGCGGATTTCTAAGTTTTTTTCAAGTTTTAAAGGATCAATTACAAAAAGTTTTGTCTTACCCGCTTCTACTTTATCGCCTTCTTTTACATATATTGCTTCAATAGGACCAGAAATTCTAGGAGAAACCCTGGCGATGTTCACTGCTTCAACAGTTCCTTGAACCTGAAGAAGATCATAAAAATCTCTTTGGGTAATATCTTGAAGAGAAACAGGAATAGACTGGGCACAAACAGTCATGCTTATAAAGCCAAATATAACTGATAGAATTGTATGTTTTTCCATTTGTGACTCCTTATTTTTAAAGAATAGTGAACAAAACGATTGATAAAAAGCTATTTCCAATCATAATTCTTCATGCTAACTTGGGTTGGACTGCCTAAAGAATCTTGGTTAAAGACAATTTTATAAAAACCAGTCAGCTTATTAGTTGTTTCTTTTGAATCAATATAACCGACCTCTGCAAGTCCATTTTTTACGACTACTTCACCCTGATTTTTTTCTTTGCTATATAAAACTTTGAATCTACCGCTTTGTCCAACAATATTAATACCTGAAGCATAAATGTTTATTTTTTCTCTACCAGATACAGAAATAGAAGCTGTTATTTCTCCATCCAGTAGTTTTATCAAAGTTTCTTTTTCAATCTTTAATTCAGAAGAAGAACAAAGTTTGATTTCATTTTCGCTAGAAAAAAGAATTTCCAAAAAAGAGTCTTCTGATGTTTTAAAAAATAAACCTTCTGTAAATTTAATAGATGTATTTAATGGTTTCCAATTATCTAGTTTACCATAGAATACTTTTCCATTAAAATTTTTTATTTTTATATTTTGAAAAACTTTATGGTCTGTTTCTAATTTTGTATTATTAGAAGTATTACTTGTTTTCGTATCTTTGAATGATAAACAACCACAAAAACAAAAGGTAATAATAATAAACAAAAAAAGACTTATTCCTTTTTTCATATTATAAACTCCAGATTTAAATGTCTTCTTTTGGGGTAAGAACTTTTGCCTAGTATGTAGTTATACCTTAAACATTTTTGTGCACCAAAGTCAATACATGGAGATAAAAGGTAGAGCAAACAGATTAAAAATTATAAAAGTTTATAATAATCGTAGTTTTGTTAATCATTATAATCTTTGTTTAAGTAATAAACGTCATGGCGAAACTACAATCTGTATGTCATTGTGAGCATACGAAGTATGCGTGACAACGTGACAATCTAAAAACTACAAAGACAAAAAAGAATCCGAAATTTAAATAAATCTCCTTTAAGAAAGTTATAGAAATTACCAAACAAATATTTAAAGGAGCATTTATATGGAAAAGCTAAACAGAATCGCAGTTGTTCCTGATGTTCATGGTAGTGATTTTTGGAAAGAAGCAAAAGAAAACATTGATTCGTTAGACAAAGTCATATTTTTAGGTGATTACCTTGATGCTTATCTAGATATTTATCTAATTGCTTCTATGTTGCAATTCCCTTCCTTAAATGAAAAAGAACTTGAAGCAAGAGAAGTGGAGTTAAATAATTTCAAAGAAATACTAGAATTTAAGAAGGCTTATCCTGAAAAAGTTACATTGTTATTGGGAAATCACGATATAGGCTATTTACTGGATAAGAGTTGCTCAAGACAAGCAAGCGGAGAAATGTATAAAACATATAAAACCCTTTTTGAAGGTTTGGCTAAAGCAGATCTTGGTTTAATATATTATAAGGTGAAGGTGTTACTCAAGACTTTAATGAAGCCTTTAAATATTTTAAAATAGCAGCAGACCAAGGAAATGCTGAAGCTCAGGTCTTTCTTGGATATATGTATTGTAATGGTAATGGAGTTTCCCAAGACTATGATGAAGCTTTTAGATATTATAAATTGGCGGCAGACCAAGGGAATATTGATGCTCAAGCTGAAATTGGATATATTTTATTGGGGAAGGAATAGAACGAGATTTTATTGAGGCGTTCAACTATTTAAAACCAGCGGCTGATTTGGGCAATATTAAAGCTCAAGGTTATATTGGAAACATGTATCTAACAGGAGTTGGGGTTCATAAAAATTATGAAAAAGCTTATAAATAGTCATTTATTACTGTTTTAAAGTATTCTACTATAGATTTTATCTCATCTATAGTAGAAGCTGAACGTAATTTGTTCTCGCATATTAAATATTGCTTATTTTTCAGTAAATATTCTGAATTTTTATAATTCATAATTTCTTCAAAAGTTTTAGATAAAGATATTGTTTCATCTAAATTTTCTGCTTTTTCTAACTTATCTTTAAATTGGGTATATAAGTTTTTTAATCTTTTTCTTTCATATTTGATATTTTTAATCAATTTAATAAGACTTTGATTCGGATTTTGTAGAATTCGTTGATAATTTACACTGGTTTTAAAAATGTCTTCTGGTTCCATGAAGTCATTTATGGATCTTGCATTATGTTCAACCATAAATCTTCCCCAGTAGGCTATACTATACTTTGGATTAATAGATAAAGCTTGTTTTAGTAATTCGTCAGCTTCGTCAAAATTACCTTTTTCTATTTGTACGAAAGCTTTATCTGCTAATTCTGCTTCTACTGCTGATAACTTTGATTCGTTTAAAGATTTTTTCAGTTCATTAAACAACTCATTTAATGTTTCACCTTTGTTTGTATCCATTTTCAAACCTCCTTGGATTATTTGGTTGAAAACAATAACTCTCTTAGGGATTGTTTATTTAAATAAATCTTCTCTGATTTTATTATAAGGTCAATTATTAGATTTTTGTAAAATGAATTTTACAATATTGACAAAACAATATAGTTTTATTAAATTTATTTAATAAAACTATATGTGGGAATAATATGTTAATTAAACGAGACTTCTTTATAGACCAACTAATAAAACTTAAAGATAAAAAAGTAATAAAAGTTGTGACTGGCATAAGACGCTGTGGGAAATCTACTCTATTTGAGTTGTATCAAAAAGAACTAACAAAGAATGGAATCAAAAAAAATCAGATCATTTCAATTAACTTAGAAGATGGTGAATACAGAAATTTAAAAACGGCAGAAGACTTATATGAATTTGTAAATTCACGACTAACAAAAAAGAAGAATTATGTTTTCCTAGATGAAATACAATCTGTTAATGATTTTCAAAAAGCTGTTGACTGGCTTTTTGTCAAAAAAAATGTAGACCTCTATATAACAGGTTCTAATGCTTTTTTACTTTCTGGTGAACTGGCAACTCTTTTGTCGGGCAGATACATAGAAATCAAAACTATGCCTTTTTCGTTTAAAGAGTATGTTTCTGCTTTTCCAAAAAATAAAAATAATACAGAATTGTTTTCAGAATACCTGGCTAATAGCTCCTTCCCAGGTGCATTAGAAATGCCTGATAAGCAAAGTCGTAATGCCTATCTGGATGGCATATTTAATTCCATAATTCTAAAAGATATTGTAGCAAGGCAGCATATTTCAAATACGCTTATGCTTGAAAATATTATAGAATATTTGTTTGACAATATTGGAAACATTTCTTCTTCTACAAATATTTCTAATTGTTTAAATTCTTCAGGGAAGAAAATAAGTGTTCCGACAGTAGAAACTTATCTTGATGCTTTGGTTAAAAGCTTTATAATTTATAAAACAAAAAGATATGACATTAAAGGTAAACAGTATTTGTCGTCTGGTTACAAATATTACATTGCTGATATTGGTTTGCGCTATTATCTTTTAGGGAACACCAAATCTGATTTTGGTCATGTTTTGGAAAATGTTGTTTATTTGGAATTAGTGAGACGAGGTTACGATGTTTTTGTCGGCAAAGTTGGCAATTCGGAAGTTGATTTTATTGCGAAGAAAAATCAAGTTACAAAATACTTTCAAGTTTCTCAATCTGTCTTAGACCCAAGCGTTTTAAAGAGAGAACTAGCTCCTTTGCAAGCTATAAAAGATCATTATCCAAAACATATTTTAACTATGGATTATTTTCCACCAACATCTTACAATGGAATAAATCAGTTAAACATAGTTAACTGGTTGTTAGAATAAGCTTGGTTATATTTACAATATTTTTTTCGAAATTTAAATAAATCTCCTCTAAGGTAGTTATGATTTTTACCACATCAAAACCAAAGGAGATTTATAAGATGAATACTCAAGAAAATACTCAAAAAGCAATTTACACAATGTATCAAAATCCAGAAGAAGCTTTAGAATTACTTACTAAGCAGAACGAATTATTACTAGAACTTACCGAAGAAGAAGATTTCGAAAAATTCAGAGACACATTTAATTCTTTCCTTACACTCAATAATGAAATAATCGCAAATCTCAGCAACAGAATAAATACTATTTCTATTTAAAACCTTACATAGACTCTAAAATCACATAAAGATCTTCATATTACAGGCGGAAAGCCTGTTTTTTTGTTCGCTTTTTTTTTGTTAAACTACATCAAAATGCTTAAAAACTATTGTCTTTTTTCATTTGCCTCTATATAATTTTAGTGTACGTAGTAGCAAATGAAAATTGATTTTGAGAAGTTAATAGACGAATATTGTCTTTTCGACAATGAATTTATGAGAAAATGCTTTCAGGAAAAGCCTGAATGTGCAGAGTTAATTCTCAAGATTATTTTGCCTCAGATAAAAGGTTTGTAGATTACTGAAATAAAACCTGAATACGAGATAGATAACCTTATAAGAAGGTCTGTTTGTCTAGACGCTTATGTTGTTGATGAAGAAGGCACTTTATATGACATTGAAATACAAAGAGCAGATAAAGGAGCCAGCCCTAAGCGTGCCAGATATAACGGCAGTATGATGGATATTGATTTCCTTAAAAAAGGAGAAGATTTTGATAAACTGCCAGTTAGATATGTTATATTTATTAGTGAAAGTGGTTATAAATGCAATGGAAAACCATTAAGATGTTTTTCTAATCGTGCAGAAGATGATGGGGAAGCTTTTGGTGATGATACTCACTTTATTTATGTTAATGGAAAGAATAAAGAAGACACAGAACTTGGAAAACTTATGTGCGATTTGAATAATCCTAATCCAGATACAATGAATTATGAATTGTTGTCAGAGATTGTAGGATCATTTAAAAGAACTAAGAAAGGCAAGGAAAATATTATGAGATATAGCGAAGAAGTTTTTAATGAAGTTCGAAATGAAGGTAGAAATGAAGGTAGAAATGAAGGTAAGTTACAAGCCTTGTTTGAATTAATAAAAGATGGAATTGTGACCATTGAAATAGCGGCTAAAAAAGCTAATATGTCTATTGATGATTTTTGTAAACAGATGAAATTAGCTGGTTATTGATTAGTAGATATATCACGTTATTTTTAAGTGTTTTAATTCAGAAAATACCTTTGCTGGCGAAAGCCAGCTTTTTCTTTACTTATAAAACGAAAAAATTATTTCCAAAAATTTGAATAAATAATCTCTAAGCAACTTTTATTTATTATCCATTTTAAAAATTTAAGGAGATTATTTATGGATAATAATAAAAAAACTCAAGAAAAACCAAGAATAGAATATAAACAATTAAAGCCAGTATTGTCTGACTATTACGAAAAATGTTCAGACCACGCCTTAGATTTATTTCAAGATTACAGACCTGAAGAACTCAGTCATTGGTGTAAAATGAAAATTAAAGAATTTAAGCAGGAATGGCGTGAAGAGAGAGAATCTTTAACCAAATCAAACGAATATTCAGAAGCGATTGTAGATATATTAGAAAATAAATATAAATATTCGATAAACTAAAAATTTAAAGATTTAAATAAATCTCCTCTAATTGACTTATTAATATTAACATTTTTTAAAGGAGGTTCTTGAAATGGACGAAAAGAAAATAGATTCAATTATAAGCGAATTTTAAAAAAATTGTTACGATAGTGCTTTAGAATTGCTGCAAAAATGCAGCGAGGAAGAAATTCTTTATCTTGGTTTTTTGAAAAAACATGATTATATAACTTTATTAGATGATTATGATGATGAAATTTTTACATCAGAAGATGCTTTTGATCTTGTTCTAGATAAAAGTGCTACAGATGCATTCATTGCAGCAGCCTGCACAATCTTAAATGGGTTACAAGACGATCAAAACCAGTCTATAAATTAAATTTTAGAGTCTTAACAATTCAGAAGTAATTGTTTTTATAGAACTATTCTTAAAGTCTTTTATATTCTTAGTGATTATATAATCAGCTTTAATTCTTTTGCATAAACAATATGAAAGACACTACTTCAATAATCAAGGGCATTTTAGATGTCCTTGGGTTTATAGTATCATCCTGTCGAACATATTAAGAAACGTTGTTGCAGGGCAGCAATAAAAACAATAACTACAACAATAAAACTTTCAAAAAAAATGAAATTTTTGTTGAAAATTCGTGGATTTTAGATTTTTCATTTTGTCTATATTTACGAAAGCGAACGAAATAAAAATAAAGTAAATAAATTCAGGAGAAGAAAAAATGAAAAAAGTATTTTCAATGGTAGCAATGATGGTATTAATGAACGCAGCAGTAGTTATGGCAGCTTCAGATCTTGTATCATACAGCCGACAGGATGTCTCCTTCAGAGACGGCAAGAGCCAGGTAGAACTTATGGGCGACAAACATGCAGATCCCGAAAAGTTAGACCCATCAAAAGCAGGCGTAAGAGTTTAAAATACTAGAACAACCAAGCAGCCTCTGAGTCACATCTGAGGCTGTTTTATTTTGGCCTAAATTCTCTAAAAAATAAAAAAAGTTTAGAAGAAAATTTGCTTTGTTTTCTCAAAACTCTTATGTATAGCAGATTTTACAATGCTAAAAATATTGGTTAATTGAAAAAGTAAATGCAACTTTTTGAAAAACTGGATAAAAGCAGGAATTTGCATAACTAAATGCAAGTTTTGCAAGAGTAAATGCAATTTT
>CAJOND010000005.1 GCA_905236675.1 Candidatus Rifleibacteriota bacterium
TTTATATAAAGTAGTGTTTTCTTCTTTTGCATTATTTTCAAAACCTCTTTTTAAAATTTTGAGGTTTGAGAGTAGTGTGATTCTAGAAGTATCTCGAACTGCCCTAGGCTCAACACTAACATAAACTCCGTTTGAGAGTAGTGTGATTCTAGAAGTATCTCGAACCTTACTAAGTTAATTATAGGACTGGCATAAGTTTGAGAGTAGTGTGATTCTAGAAGTATCTCGAACTTAATAATTATTATTTTCATCAACTACAGTGTTTGAGAGTAGTGTGATTCTAGAAGTATCTCGAACAAAAAAAACGGTAAAAAGGGCAAGAGATAAGTTTGAGAGTAGTGTGATTCTAGAAGTATCTCGAACTCTTTGGGTTCTTCTACTCTAACAAGTTTAGTTTGAGAGTAGTGTGATTCTAGAAGTATCTCGAACTATAGTCTTGGTTTTAATACTCCATCTGCTGTTTGAGAGTAGTGTGATTCTAGAAGTATCTCGAACGAGATTATCAGAAAACTTGACAACAAAGATGTTTGAGAGTAGTGTGATTCTAGAAGTATCTCGAACTAATTTTTTAACAAGCTTTTTCTTTGTCAAGTTTGAGAGTAGTGTGATTCTAGAAGTATCTCGAACTCTTGTGAAGTTCAACAGGCATTTCCAGCAGTTTGAGAGTAGTGTGATTCTAGAAGTATCTCGAACTTTTAAATTAAGTATTTGTATTGAAGTTACGTTTGAGAGTAGTGTGATTCTAGAAGTATCTCGAACTTGCCTGTGTTTTTAATAAATTCGATTTTAGTTTGAGAGTAGTGTGATTCTAGAAGTATCTCGAACTTTTAATAACATTTGTATAGTTTCATTCAGGTTTGAGAGTAGTGTGATTCTAGAAGTATCTCGAACTGGAATTTGACCGTGAATCTGCGGAATTGTGTTTGAGAGTAGTGTGATTCTAGAAGTATCTCGAACTATCAAAATTTAAAAGCTAATCAGCTTGATGTTTGAGAGTAGTGTGATTCTAGAAGTATCTCGAACAGGATCTTTTATGTTTTGAGCAGCTCTGATGTTTGAGAGTAGTGTGATTCTAGAAGTATCTCGAACTTTTTAATTAAGTATTTGCGTTAAAATTATGTTTGAGAGTAGTGTGATTCTAGAAGTATCTCGAACGAATATCATGATTAATAACAAAACTTACGCGTTTGAGAGTAGTGTGATTCTAGAAGTATCTCGAACATTACAATAGATATTCAATGAACAAATTGAGTTTGAGAGTAGTGTGATTCTAGAAGTATCTCGAACTTTTACCGCCATGTTATGTAGTATAACATCGTTTGAGAGTAGTGTGATTCTAGAAGTATCTCGAACTGAAAGTAGCACAAATTCCACTAACAATTAGTTTGAGAGTAGTGTGATTCTAGAAGTATCTCGAACCTTTATCGCTTTTCTAAGTGCAATTATCACGTTTGAGAGTAGTGTGATTCTAGAAGTATCTCGAACAGTAGTAGGTTGAGCAGGAACAAGTTCGCCGTTTGAGAGTAGTGTGATTCTAGAAGTATCTCGAACTGTAGCTGTTTCAGTGGTAGCGACTTGTTCGTTTGAGAGTAGTGTGATTCTAGAAGTATCTCGAACGGTTATTTGGCTAATAATGATAGTGAGTTAGTTTGAGAGTAGTGTGATTCTAGAAGTATCTCGAACGGCATCACGCAAAAGGTAAAAGCAATTGAAGTTTGAGAGTAGTGTGATTCTAGAAGTATCTCGAACAGTCAAGATTACATAATATCCTTAACAGTAGTTTGAGAGTAGTGTGATTCTAGAAGTATCTCGAACATTGAGAAATGAGTATGATAGAGTGACTGTGTTTGAGAGTAGTGTGATTCTAGAAGTATCTCGAACTGAGAAAAGTATTACTATGAATGATAGCGGGTTTGAGAGTAGTGTGATTCTAGAAGTATCTCGAACTGACCACGTTGAAAGCATTGGAGTTGACAAGTTTGAGAGTAGTGTGATTCTAGAAGTATCTCGAACAATATTATCAATGATTACTAGCTTATTGCTGTTTGAGAGTAGTGTGATTCTAGAAGTATCTCGAACAAAATATTTACTTGTAAGCCCAGATGAAGCGTTTGAGAGTAGTGTGATTCTAGAAGTATCTCGAACACAGCAACCACATACTCTTTAAAATTATCGGTTTGAGAGTAGTGTGATTCTAGAAGTATCTCGAACTTGATAAGTAGATTCTAAACTATTCAACCTGTTTGAGAGTAGTGTGATTCTAGAAGTATCTCGAACTTAGTGAAAAAAATAAAGCTGTATCTTTCCGTTTGAGAGTAGTGTGATTCTAGAAGTATCTCGAACCTACAATTAGCATTAATAGAGTATTAGTATGTTTGAGAGTAGTGTGATTCTAGAAGTATCTCGAACTTGATTCTTCTGCAAGTGTCGCAATTAATGGTTTGAGAGTAGTGTGATTCTAGAAGTATCTCGAACTACGTTTAATGTCGGATTTGCTACAGAGTTGTTTGAGAGTAGTGTGATTCTAGAAGTATCTCGAACCATCATAAAAACCTGAGTTTAAGCTATATTGTTTGAGAGTAGTGTGATTCTAGAAGTATCTCGAACTTTTTTAAACATGCAAAGCTATTTGATATGGTTTGAGAGTAGTGTGATTCTAGAAGTATCTCGAACTCGCTTGTGTGACTTCATTAGTGACTATAGGTTTGAGAGTAGTGTGATTCTAGAAGTATCTCGAACACTTGTTCAAAATCTTCTGACAAATCATAAGTTTGAGAGTAGTGTGATTCTAGAAGTATCTCGAACCTAAAAGCTGCCTACATGCTAAAACAAGACGTTTGAGAGTAGTGTGATTCTAGAAGTATCTCGAACACCAAAATAAAGGGTATCAACGCTTAACCTGTTTGAGAGTAGTGTGATTCTAGAAGTATCTCGAACTTGTAAAGCAAAGCACGCAAGCTCTATATAGTTTGAGAGTAGTGTGATTCTAGAAGTATCTCGAACGCATTATCTTCTATTTGTGTTAAAAGCTGTGTTTGAGAGTAGTGTGATTCTAGAAGTATCTCGAACTGTTTTTCAGGCAATGGTGTGTCTTTATCCGTTTGAGAGTAGTGTGATTCTAGAAGTATCTCGAACTTGCAGACTTATGCGGCTATGCTTAACCCCGTTTGAGAGTAGTGTGATTCTAGAAGTATCTCGAACGATTCTGCTCTAAATGATACAAAAACAAACGTTTGAGAGTAGTGTGATTCTAGAAGTATCTCGAACATCTCTTTTTTAAGATGATTTTAACCTGTTGTTTGAGAGTAGTGTGATTCTAGAAGTATCTCGAACTTTTTAATTAAGTATTTGTATTAAAGTTATGTTTGAGAGTAGTGTGATTCTAGAAGTATCTCGAACTTTTGCATAAATCATTAAGCCCAATTTTGCGTTTGAGAGTAGTGTGATTCTAGAAGTATCTCGAACAAACATAAAAATCAAATCACCAACACCAGCGTTTGAGAGTAGTGTGATTCTAGAAGTATCTCGAACATTTATGCTGTTAATGTCAATATAACCATCGTTTGAGAGTAGTGTGATTCTAGAAGTATCTCGAATATTGAGATATTTCTGATTGTTTCTTATTGGGAAAGACCTGTTGAACATCATGGAACAAATGCTCCGCCAGATAAGCATGGACTTTAGATGATTTAGTTATCGCTAACTATCAGCTCCATTATTTTCTTAGAAGGTTAGCGATATAAAAATTAAGGATTGATTAGAGGTTTTAGATTATCTTTAATCTTATTTATAAAATATTCTGCATTATTGATTTGCTCTATAACTTCATCTTTTTTAGAAAATATAAAATGATTAATGAATATATTTTATGCCTTCTTTTAAAACGTTCTGATAATATGGAAGAATGGATGAGTATTTATTAAATTGTTCTAATGGCTTAACGGTTACAGAAAATGTAATGTCGTATTGCAGACTAAGTCGACTTGATGCTTTTGATATAAGGTGTCTTAGTTCCGAAATTTCATCTGATGAGGCATTAACTGTAATTAGAAAATCAATATCAGAATTCTCGGTATAGTCTCCTCTGGCGTAAGAGCCATAAAGATAAACATCTCGTAAGTCTTCACCAAATACAAGTGTGGCTTGGTTATAGACTTCTTTTAGTAAATTGTTCTTTGAATCCTGCATAATTTACCTCTTACTATATTATATCCTAATTATGACCAAATAACAATTTTCTAACTACAATAGCTTTTTCTTGCGAAAAATGAAGCATTTTAGTATATAAATATTATAGGTTAGCGAAAAACACTTCTGAAACGATTTTGTAATCAGATTTTTGCTTATCTACAGTCGCACCCCATGCGGGTGCGTGGATTGAAACTCAGATGATGCTCAGGCTATGATAAATATGACCCCATTATTTTTCTTAGAAGGTTAGCGATGTGTTTTTCTTTATATTTCTTTCTCTAAAATATCCCCAATATAAACCTAAAATTAAACCATTTACACTGTTTTTTTCATAATAACTAGATTTAAAATCTACAGCAAATAAATGCCCTTCTTTATCTTTGAAAGTCAGGTTTAATAAAGGCTGAAAATATAGAATTAATTTTAAGAAATCCTGAAAAATATGCAGATTCTGTTAAGTATTTTAGTTGGGAACAGTTTTTTACTGACTATCTAGAAGCTGAAACTTAAAATGACCTTAGGAAAAAATATAGCAAAGATTCTTTATCGAAATATTATCTAGAATCAAAGAACCAAGAAAAAATCCTTTCTGAATTTCCAGAAGAATTAGTAAATTATTTAAGAGAGCAGATATAATTTATTCTTTTTTGTGCGTTCGAGAAGAGTTTACTTGGTATTACCTGGTAAATTGTGGTAAAAAATTTTCCCTGGAGTAGGTTTTTGAGGTCTAAGGTAATTGCCATGAGTTTTACAAGCTATGTAGCCATTATTGTTTAAATCACCAACCGTATAGTATTCACATTTAATATTCAATAGTTTAGTATCTTTTAAATAATGTTTTTCCAGTAAAAGAGATATATTTGGATAATTCATTATTTCGGCATTATCCATATTATATAGATCAAATGCTTGTTGAATTTGAAAACATTCTTTTTGGTAGTTTTTGTTTGGCGTATGCTGATAAAATACTTTTGGTTGAGTAGGTATTGGTTCTGATGGTATTTGTTCATTAAGATTAGAATTTGTCTGTGTTGGTTTTCTATTTTGGTAACTGCCATGAGTTTTACAAGATATATAACCGTCTTTAGATATATCGCCAACAGCATAGTATTCACATTTGTTATTCAATACGTCTTCTTCTTTTAAATAGTGCTTTTTAACTAAAAGAGGGATGTCTGGATAAGTCATTATTTCGGAATTATCCATGTTATACATATCAAATGCTTGTTGAATTTTAAAGCATTCTTTCTGGTGTTTTTTGTCCTGCAAGGCCGCAAAATCTATATATTCAGAATCTTCATTTTCTGCACATATACTAAATGAGTAATAAATGAAATTAATAAATTTAAACAAATTACCAATATTATATTTGTTTTTTAAAGAATCTGTGTTTTCATCTTTACTAAGAGAATTATTAATTAAATCAATAGTTTTCCTGGCTTTTGAATGGAAGTATAATATTATACCAAAGCGTGTAACATCAACAAAGTTACAGCTTTTTATTTTTATTTTAAGTTCATCTATTTCTTTTTGCAGATTATCGTCATAAAGAGTCTTAAATATTTCTGAATAATTTGTTCTTGGTATACGTGTAGAGCTTTTTTGGCGTATTTTATTCAATAAATTTTTAGTTTCTGGAAAGAAAAATCCTGGATATGCAATAGTTGTAACAATAGGAAGAATAATGTCGAAATCACAAGTTATTTTAACAATATTTTCTGATTGAGAAATTTTTAAGTAGCTGAACAAATCACTTTTACAGTAAGAATATGTAGAATCAAATAAAAATAATAAAATATTAGGTAAATCTTTATTATACTTATAAGTTTCATTTTTTGTTCTTTCTAAAAAAGATTTAATATTTTGATTTAATTTTTCTTTTTGTTCTTGTATTAGAAGATTATTTATTTTGTTTATGGCTTCACTGGCTAATGAAGAATCTTTGAAATCAGCTTCCAGGCATAATTGATTGTCTTTTAAATATAATAATGTATAATTGGCTTTATTTAAGTCTAAATCAATCGTTTTTCCCAAATATTTAAGTAAAGATATTTCATTTTTAGTAATAAATAAGAAATTATTATATACTTTTTTTATGTTATTAACAGAATCAGGTGTTTCGGATATTTTAATCGAATTATTTTTTTCAGCGGATTCTCTGCAAAATATAAGGGTATTTTTGTCATAGAAAATAAAGTTATTATTCTCATTAATTCTAAGGGCCAGATATTTATTTCCACCTAATTCAAAATCGGCAAATTGGTGAAAACGCCATTTTTCAGATTCCGAAAGGCTTTTAATTTTATTTTGTATAATTTCGGTGTCGAAAGTGCCGTTAATAACAAATATTGAATCAGTATCGGTAAAAGAATAAATTGTGATCTGATTAATATCCTTATCTATATCTATAGAGAATCTTTCTTTTATATCGGAAACAACTTCTTTATATAATTCTGATTCAGAAGTTTCATTTGCTGTTAAACTTAGTATTTCTTTTATTTTATCTTGTTTTAAGATTAGAAAATAGGATGAGCCATCAATAAAGCAATCTGCATAAACGAAATTGGCGATAAATATAAAAGCAAATAATACTAAAAAATATTTCATAAAAACTCCCTGAATTGATTGTTCTCTAAAAAATATTACTATATTAAGAATATTTGTGACAATATTTATTGAGAGTTGAAAACTGAGAACTAGGAACAGATTTTGTTTCTACTTCTTAGCAAGTCTAGTTAAAATCTCATAAATAATGATTATGAAGAAAATCTAAAGTTAGTCTTAAAAAGATTTTTTAGGTTATAATTATTGTGATTGGTTTTATAGGTTTTATTGTAAGATATTTACTTTGGGAGTTTTCCGTCGTTAGAAATTAACGAATTACTATTACCTAGAAACTATCAAAGATGTCTTTAGGGTGAAATCCCTTTCGCTCAAGCTGACACTTTTCTTCAAAAGCTTTTCTAGTAATTTCATCTGATCTAAGAGGGTCATCGCCTACTATTGAGTCGAAAATAGTATATGCTTCATCTTCTTTTAACTCATGTTTACAACACATTCCTAACATATAAAGGAAAAAATCTTCAGAAACGCTTTTGCGTTCGAAATCATAGTTATATGAACGAAGTCCTTCTATCGCGGCCCATTTTAGTTCGTAGTATTTCCAACTTTCTATAGCAGCCTGACAGATGTAATAATATATTTTAGGGTTATTGGGTGCAAAATCTAAGGCTTTTTGACCTTCTGATAATAGATCAGCAAAGAATCCAGAATTCATATAGTTGCGTAGCAATTTTAAATATTCTTTTTCTTTGATTTTATTTGATTCTCCACCATCTCTTAATTGAGATAATATACGGTTTACGTCAATATTAATATTATATGAGGAATCAATTTCGTTTGTTTGTTTTAATAGTGATAAGGCGTCTTCGTATTTGCCTTTCTGTTCATTTAATCTTGATAATTTATAATAGGGTGCTGCAAAGCGTTGTTCTGTAGGAACAATTTCTAATAGATCTATAGCCAAGTTATAAAGTCTTGAAGTTGGTTTTGATTGATCAATATCATTATAAATTAAAGAGTCTCCAAGGATTGTGAAGAAATAAGGCAAATAACTGAAATCGTCCATTTCTTCACAAGCATTTAATGCTTTAAAACAGAGTTCTTTTTCTTCTATGTACAGAGCGTCAGAAAAATCTTTAACAAAAACCATTCTGAAAATATAATCAATATTTCTTTTATTGCTTTCATAAGCAGCATTATATTCCTTGAAAGCTTCTTCATATCTGGTGTGATCAAAAGCAAGGTTGCCATCGTTGTAGTGTTTTTGGGGAAAGTTGTTTTTATTATCTATACCAGCCTTTTTATCTTCTAAGCATGTAATATGGTAATCTACTTTGAATGATTTTGCCAATTCGGAATCAACCCTTTTAATCTTTTCGTAATATGAAATAGCCTCATCGTATGATTCCATGTCTTCATAACATTTTGCAATATTGTAAAAGAATGCACAAGGATTAGAAGAAGTTTCTGCTGCTTTTCTGAAATAATTTATAGCTTTTTCAAATTCTTTTAACTCGGAATATGCGATTCCTAACTGGTTATAAGTATTACATAAGTCTTTCCCTGTTTCCAATGCAATTTCTAATTTTTCTTTCAAGACTTCTATTGTTTCTCTGGTATCTTTACTTTGTTTTTTCTCTTTCATAAGGTTTTTTACACTTCTTATTTTGTCAAACATAAATAAATTCTGCTCTGGAAGCAGTTTCCTGACTTCTTTGTAAGCTTCAATTGCTTCAGAATATTTGTTTTGAAATATTAAATTATCTGCATTTAAGAAAATTTTATAAGCTTCTATTAAAACTTCTTCTGGATGACGTCCAATACTCTCTCTAAAATAATGTTCTATGTTTTTCATCATATTTTTATGGTCTTCTTCATCTTTTGTTAGGCCAACTTCAACTTTTTCTCTTACATTATATAAAAATTCACGAATATTACTTGAGTAATTTTCACCTTTATCTTTTACAACTGATTCGATTAATTCTAATGCTGTTTTGTATTGACCTAGATAATCATAAGAATAAGCAAGATATTCTTTTGCTTGATAATAATGGAAAGAGAAAGGTTCAGAAGAATCAAGTGCTTTTTGGAAGTATTCTAAGGCTTTTTTATAATTTTTTTCCTCAAAGTAATAGTATTCTCCTATATAATAATAAATGCTGTCGTTTTCTATTTTTATATTATTGTCGTTAGGAAGATTAAGACAAAGTTGAGCAACTTCTACCCCTCTTTTATTATGACCACGTAAAGCATTCCAGTTATAGACTTTAAATAATCCATAAGCTATTTCAAGATTATCTGGTAAAAGCCTTAGGGCTCTTTCATAATACTTTGCAGAGAGTTCATTAGAAAAAGTAGCAACGCGAGATATATCTACAGAAATTATAAAAAGTTTATAGCCAATTGAACGATATATTTTTGCTTTTTCTGAGTCAGGTAGAGATTTAATATGTTTATTCAGGTTAGAAATACAATATTTATTCGCATAATCATCGATTTTTAATATTTCTCGTTTTGCCTTTTCGACTTTATACTTTCTAGCTATTAATTCTATTTTAGGGAAGTAATGTATAGGAATTTCAGCATCTAATGCATTAGTTAAAAATTCGTTAGCGGATTTTTTCATTTTTCCTAGAGAATCTGAAACTTTTGAAGTTATATTATCAATATTATTCAAGAAAGACATTCTTATTCTCTCTATTTACTATTATTTTTTGAAAAGCTAATCGTGGGTTTCCATCTAACAGGTAGATTGTGCCACAATACTTAAACCCGTTTTTTGCTAACAAATGACGCATTATAGAATTGTCTTCATGAGTATCAATTCTTATATTTGCAACAAACTTTGAGCAATAATCTAAAACAATGTTCATTATTCCTTTATATTCGCCACTGCTGGCGATTCTGTGTATTGTTCCATATTTTTCGTCATTTAACCATTTTCCCCCTTCAATATAGCTATATGTAGGGTCGGGGCCGATTATAAAAGCAAAAGTGGCCACAATAGTATTCTTTTCATTTTCAACAACATAGCTGTTATTGTTTTTTATATCAGCAATAACAGCTTTTTCAGAAGGGTATCCAACCGGCCATTGCTTGAAATTGCCACTTTCTCGCATTATTTCTCTAGCTTTGGCAAAAATCTGCATTACCAGCTGAATATCTTTCTCTGTTGTTTTTCTTATATTCATTTAAATAAACAAATTGGAATTTGCATTGCTGCTGGCATCAATGTAGCTGGCTACACCGCCTATTTCTATTCCGTCTATTAGTTCTTCTTTTGTTAAGCCCATAACATCCATGCTCATCTGACAGGCAATAAACTTGATTCCACTCTTATGAGCATCTTCGATGAGTTCTTTTAAAGAAGAAACATTTTTGTTTTTCATTACTCTTCTCATCATCATAGAGCCAAGACCGCCCATATTCATCTTAGAGAGAGTAAGTTTATCAGCACCCTTTGGCATGAGCATTCCAAACATTTTGTCCACAACGTTTCCTTTTCTGACTGACACGTTGTCTTTTCTTAGAATATTTAAGCCCCAGAAGGTGAAAAAAAGAGTTACTTCTTTTCCTGCTGCTCTAGCTCCATTAGCAATAATGAATGCAGCCATGGCCTTATCTAAATCGCCTGAAAATACGACTATTGTCTGAGCATTTTTATTGTCTGTCTTTGCTAATGATTTCCCGCCTTTTTTTATCGTTGCGGAAATAATCTGCTTGTCTTTTTCCAGATTTACAAGTGTATTGCCAGTGGTTCGGCACCAGGCTTCGATGTCAGCATAAAAGCCTTTGTCGGTAGAAGTTACTTTAACCATTTCGCCTTCTTTGATTTTTGCAATGTTTTCGGCAACTTTCATTATTGGACCAGGACACTGCAAACCACAGGCATCAATATTTATAGCAACAGCATTAGTTGATTCTGTTTTTGGTGCTGTTTGCTGAGATTGAACAACTTTTGTTTCTGACACTTTGTAATTATTATTTTTTTCTAATTCTTTATAGAGCTTAATCCCACCCATAAAGGTATAAACATTATCGAAACCGTTTTGAGTAAGTATTCTGGAAGCAACATAGCTTGTGTAGCCAGTGTTACAAAGCAAAATTACTTTTTTGTCTTTTGGAACTTCATTGGTTCTGTTTCTTAATTGTTCAATAGGAATATTGATAGCACCTTCTATTGTTTTTACTGCGAAAATATTGGCGGGTCTTACATCAATAACATAAGAATCTTTTAAATCTTCATAATAAGCGGGTTTTACAAAACCTCTTAAAATATTGTCTGCACACATCCCTAAAACATTTACAGGGTCTTTGGCTGATGAAAATGGCGGGGCATAACAAAGTTCGCTATCTAGTAGGTCTTGAACATCTCCATCATTTCTCATTATAGAGGAAATAACGTCTATTCGCTTTTCAACGCCTTCCTGACCAACCGCCTGAGCTCCGAAGATCTTTCCTGCATTGTTAAAAAGAAGCTTGAAGAAAATCTGAGTAGAATTGGGGTAATATCCTGCATGAGAGTTGCCAAAAGTCAGAACCTTTTTATATGTCATTCCAAGCTTTTGAAGTATTTTTTCGTTATAGCCGACACAGGCTACAGTATAATCGAAAACCTTTAATACAGAGGTTCCTTGAGATTTTTTATATTGTGATTTTATGTTGCAAATATTATCGGCTATTATTCTACCTTGACGGTTAGCAGGCCCAGCCAATGGAATCAAACCAACACTGTCATCTACAAAATTCTTTATTTCAATACTGTCACCGCCAGCATAGATGTTTTCATCAGAAGTCTGCAAATGGTCATTAACTTTGATACCGCGATTTGTTTCCAGACCGCAATTTTTAGCAAGTGTAATTTCTGGTCTAACGCCAATTGCTAAAATAGCAATTTCGTAGGGAACTTTTTTCCCTGAAGTAAGTAGAACTTCTTTTTCAGTAAAGCCTTTAACACCATCAGATGTAAATAATTCAACATTGTTGGCTCTTAATTCATTTTGTGCAAAGGCTGCTATTTCAGAATCAACAGGTGCCAAAATCTGATTTGCCATTTCAATAACTTTGGTGTTAATTCCGAGATGAGCAAGGTTTTCAGCCATTTCTATGCCTATAAAGCCACCGCCGATTACCACAGCATTTTTGACATTGTTATTTTTAATGTAAGCTTTGATGTTGTCGGCATCAGCCAGATTTCTTAAAGTGAAAATATTTGGGTTGTTAATGCCTTCTAACGGCGGTTTGATTGGGTTAGCTCCTTGAGTCAAAACCAGTTTATCGTAATAGAATTTTCCATTATTGGAAACTACATATTTTTCTTCACGATTGATTTCCGTAACTTCAGTATTAAGGCATACATCTATATTGAAAGTTTCTTTGAATTTTTGCTGATTTGAGACAAGTATTCTTTCTCTTTCAGCTATTACGCCAGAACAATAGTATGGAAGTCCACAATTTGCTATTGATACTTCATTTGTTTTTTCTAAAATACAAATATCAGCTTTTTCATCTAAGCGTCTTAATCTTGTTGCACAACTTGCGCCACAGGCACCACCGCCAATAATGATTACTTTCATTGCTCGCTCCTTAGTTTATTATAAAAATATATTATCATATTTAGATAACTTACTCTATATTTCTAGTTTTTTTAGGAAGTGAAGCGGTATTTATTTATATCAAACTCAACTTGTATTTTTATTAACATTATTTTATAATCCCATAAACTAAAAAAAGGAAATGAAAATGGATCAGCTTGTTTATGGGTTTTCAAAATCCAAAGGTATTTCACTAACTTATGTCGATGTTACGGAAGCTGCAAAAAAATTAGAACAAAAACATCTATCAGGACCAACGGCAGGAAGATTTTTGGCTGAAGCATTGGCTTCTGTTGCTGTTTTGTCGGCAGATTTAGGTGACAAAGACGAAAAAATATCAATACAGGTTCGAGTAACAGGTCCTGTTGGTGGTTGTGTTACTGATGCTTCTCGCGAGGGTAATTTACGCGGTTATTCTCAGATAAAGATTCTTAATGATTATGATTCAAAAGAATCTACAGAAATAAAAGAAATAGTTGGTGAAGCAGGCGAACTTACTGTTATTCATTCTAATAACAGGAAAATGCTTGATAGTCAGCAGATAAGATGCGATCCGTTTAATTTCAAATATGCAATTGCTCGTTATTTCAATGATAGAAAAGCAATTCCTACTGCAATAGAAATAGTTGCTAAAAGCCAGGATTTTAAATTAGAAAAAGCCTATGCTTTAAAAATGAGTAGAACAAGTGAAGGCAAATCAGAAGACTTTGTTCCTTTGTTGGAAAGATTTAATGACCATACCATCGAAAAAGCATTGTCTCAAAATGTAGACATTAAAATAATGGCAAAAAGTCTTGGCTTAGATGATCTTCAGATAATAGAAAGCAGACCATTGACAGCAAATTGTACTTGTAGCTACGAAAAAGTAATAAATTCTGTATCCTGTTTACCAGTAGAAGATTTAACAGAAATTATAGAAAAACGTGAGGAACCAGAAGTTACTTGTCATTTTTGTAGTACAACCTATAAGGTAAAGACGGAAGAAGTTGTTGCACTTCTTAGAAAGAAACAGAATAATAAATGAAAATTGTAACCTTTAATGTTAACGGTATTAGATCTAGACTACATCAGATTAGAGCTGTGATAGATAAATATGATCCAGATTTAATTGCTTTACAGGAAACCAAATGTTTAGATGAGGTTTTCCCAACTTATGATATAGAAAGAATGGGTTATCATAGCGAAATGTTTGGGCAGAAAGGTTATCATGGTGTTGCAATACTTTCAAAAAAAGTTCCGTATAAAGTGCAAAAAGGCTTTTCTACCGACAATGAAAACTCTCAGAAACGTTTTATATCTGTAGAATATGATTTTATAGGTAAAGAAAAGTTTACCTTTATGAATGGCTATTTCCCACAAGGTGAAAACAGAAGCCATCCTGAAAAGTTTCCTTGTAAAAGAAAATTTTATGCTGATTTATTGGAGTTGTTAAAGAATAACTATAAACCAACTGATAATGTATTAATCGTTGGTGACATGAATGTGGCTCCAAATGATAAAGACATAGGTATTGGCGAACAAAACGCAAAAAGATGGCTTCAAACTGGTAAATGTTCCTTCCTTCCTGAAGAAAGAGAATGGGTTCAGGCACTGTTAGATTGGGGAACCTCTGATATGTATCGAGTTATGTACCCAGATTCGACAAAGCTAAGTTGGTTTGATTACAGAAGCGGCGGTTTTGAATCAGACCCAAAACATGGTTTACGTTTGGATTTGTTGTTAGGTACAAAAACAGTGTTGGATTCATGCGTTAGAATTGAAATAGACCATGAAATTAGAGGGATGGATAAACCTTCTGACCATTGTCCTGTAATTGCTGAATTTGAATGAAGATATTAGTTAGACAAATAGAAGTTCCCTTAGATTTTAGTCAAGCAGTAGTAATAAATGCTGTTGCTTCAAAACTTAAAGCAAATCTTAGGGAAATCAAAGCAATTGAAATTATTAGAAAAAGTCTTGATGCCAGACCCTGGCGTAAGGCACCTGTCTACATATTGGCAGTAGAAGTTGATTACCTTGGTAAAATCAATTTAAAAAAATTGCCTTCCAACGTTGAAGAAGTTGATGAAAAGCATATTGATAAAGATTTGGATTTATCAAAAGCAAAGCAACTTTCTTCAAGACCAGTGGTGGTAGGTGCCGGTCCTGCTGGCTTAATGGCTGCATTGCTCCTTGCTCGTGCCCTATTAGAACGAGGTAGCAAAGCTGAAGATAGAAGTGATACTGTTAAACAATTTTGGGAAAATGGCAAGCTCAATTTAAATAACAATGTTCTTTTTGGAGAGGGTGGGGCAGGCCTTTTTTCTGATGGAAAGCTTACAGCTAGAAGCAAAGATAGAAGACGAATAAGATTATTTTTTGAAGAACTGGTAAAAGCTGGAGCTGATTCAGATATACTTATAGAGGCAGAGCCACATTTAGGTAGTGATATACTCTTAAGAATAATACCTAACTTAAGAAATGAAATAATATTAAATGGCGGTGAAATTCGTTACAATACTGCTTTAACCAGTGTAAAAATAAACAATAATTGCATAGAGTCAATATATGCAGGTAATGAAGAGATAAAAACAGATTATTTATTGCTTGCTACTGGTCATAGCGCTAGAGATGTGTATTGGCTTCTAGCCTCTCAGAATGTCTCTATGGAAACTAAACCTACTGCTATTGGTATCAGATTAGAAGTGCCTCAAAAGCAAATCAATAAATCTCAATTTCGACAATTTGCAGATAATTCAAAAATTGGTTCTGCTAGCTATAAATTAACCCGTAAGGCTGAAGATGGTGTTAGAGCCTGTTATTCATTCTGTATGTGTCCTGGAGGGCAGGTAATTGCCTGTGCTAATGAAGAAAATGCACTTACTACGAATGGAATGAGCTTATCAAAGCGTGATGGTAAATACGGCAATGCTGCATTTATTGTTCCTGTAGAACCATCTGACTATATGTCAGTTAAAAATACTGAAAAATATGAAGTGCTTTCTGGAATCAGTTTTCAAAAAAATATAGAAGAGAAAGCTTTTGTTAGTGGTGGAAGCAACTTTTCTGTTCCTGCAATGAATTTAAAAGACTACTTGAATAAAAAGAATACAAAAATCCTTCCAGAAGACAGGTCTTGTCTGCGCTCTGTTCCCGCTTCATTTGATGATATACTTCCTGATTTCGTTAATAGAACATTAAGACATCAGATTCCTCATATGTTAAAGGAATTAAATAATGTTAATATTGATGATGCTATTATTTATGCTGCAGAAACTAGAAGTTCCAGCCCTGTTAGAATTCTTAGAGACAATAATTGTGAATCTGTAAATGTTAAAGGTCTTTTCCCAATAGGGGAGGGTGCTGGTTATGCTGGTGGGATAGTCAGTTCTGCGGTAGATGGTATGAAAGCCGCAGAAAGCATTTTAGGAATCAATTAAAGTTTGAAAAATTAATTTTTCTTTGTACAATACTAAACAGAATCAGATTAAGGAAGCCAGGTAAAATACTGTCGGAGCTGTAATAATAGTAGCGATAGTAGTTAATGCAATCAGTTGTGCAGCTTCTGTTCCATCGCCGCCATATTCTTGAGCAAACATACAGGTTGCGCTGCCAATAGGCATACAAGTCATTATCTGAAATATTCCTATTATTTTTGAATCAAAAGACAATTTCTTGGAAAGAATAATCATTAAAAGAGGAACTAAAAACATAAAAGTAAATACAAATAAAAGATACTCTTTTTTTAATAGAATATTTTTTATTTTGGTCTTAGCAAGGAAAGCTCCGACTACAACCATAGACAAAACAATGCACGCTTCACCTGTATAGTTGAAAAAAGAAACAATAGGAGAAGGCATTTGTATATTAAAAGCGAAAATAATAATAGATATAATTGCACTAATAGTGCCAAGATTAAAAATTTTAGCTAAATTTAATCTTGTTTGTTTATTTCCATAATTAGAACAAAGATGAATCCCATAAGTGTAAGCAATTATATTAAAACCTAGAATATAAAAAGCTACGAATACAATATATTCAGTTCCTAGCACTTCTTTAACTATGGGTATACCCATGAATCCTACATTGGGTAATAAAATTAACATTCTGTAAAGATAAGAACGATTGTCTTTGCATTTTATCGCAAAAACATAGAGATACCCTAATAGAAATAATAAAAAATAAAATGATAAGACAAGAATCAGGTTTTGATTTATAATTTCTATGGAAAAATTCAATCTTTTACCAGCTACACCACTAATCATTAAAAAAGGATTAAGGATTTTAACTACCAGACTTGAAAGTTGAATATATCCTTTGTCATCTAGAATTTTTGTATGGTATGCGATATAGCCAATTAACATCATGGCTAAAAGTATGAGCAGCTGCTGAAAAAGTATGTTGTAATCCAATTTTACAATCCTACTTCCAATAAAGGTATTGCATTTATTACAGGCTCTTCATATGGATGAATAGATTTAATTGCTTCAATTGTGCTCTTTAAATTTTCAGATTTAATGGTTACTTCTACTTTGTATTCTTCTTCTTCACTAATTTTATTATGTTCGCCAATATAAGGTTTTGTACCCTCTAAGGGTCTCCAGGTTCCTATTACCTTAGAGTAGGAAAGGCAAGAATCATAATTCCCAATATGACCAGCATCTATTTTTTGCAAGAGGTCTTGTAATTGCTTAAAGTGACTCTCAGGAATAAATATTTCTAGTTTTATATATTTGAATTGCATTTATTTGCCCTTTTTTATTATTCTACCATTTATTTTTCATGCTAAATACTCTGCTTTTTGGTCAGTTAATCTTCTTTGAATAAGGGTAATAACCATAATAGCAATAAAAAGAATCAGTGCCATCGCAGATGATAAGCCAAAGTCAAAGTCTCTGAATGCAGAAGTATAAACTCTGTGAACAACAACCTGAGTAGAAATACCAGGACCGCCATCTGTAAGCATCATTACCTGTGCGAAGACTTGCAGAGCAGAAATAGTGCCTGTAATCAACAAAAATGTAGTAGTGCTCTTTAACAAAGGAACAGTAATATACCACCATTTTTTTATGGGACCAGCACCCTCTAAATCCGCAGATTCATATAATGAGGTTGGAATATTACCCATTGCTGCTAAGTAAATTAGCATTGAACCACCATTAATATTCCCGAAATCATTACTGAACAAAAAGCTATTGATGGGTTAGTTAGCCATCCTACAGGCTCAAATCCAAGAGCTGTTATAACAGTGTTAAAAAGACCGACTTCTGTGTTGAACATATATCTCCAAACCATTGTTAAAACTACAACAGAAGCGACACCTGGCAGATAATAAGCAGCTCTGAAAAACGATTTTATTTTCCCTTTCATACCATAAATAAGGCTTGCTACAACTAGAGCTGTAAAGGTATTTGCGGGAACAACAATAATCGTATAAATAAAGGTGTTTCGACAGGCTTTAATAAACTTCGGATCTTGAAAAGCCCTGATAAAGTTGTCTAAAGTGGCACCCCCAACTTCACCGATTCTATAACTTCTAAAAGCTAGAAGTAATGCATCGGCTAAAGGGTAGAAAAGGAAAAGCCCAATTAAAGAAACTGCTGGAATTACCATTATAAGATGAGTTTGCCTTGAAGCCAGAGCAAAAATAAAAGCTAAAATAGATAATATGGCTATAGTTTTGGCGAAAAAACTGCTTTTTCTTATGTCTGAACAGATAGAGCCATTTTCTACTGCTAGTATTCTGTTTATATTTTTGCCTGCTTGCTCCATTCCCTCTTTATTAGGAAGTTTATTTAAAAGAACCTGCTGTATATGAGCTTCAAATTCTTCATCAATCTGAGGCCAGCGGCTATCTGGAAAAACAGAAGTTCCTTCCTGTAGTATTTTCCATGCGTCAGTCATATTTTTACTAGAAGAATAAATATTACCAGTAGAAGCTCTTGTTGGGAACTGAGTGTATTTAACCAAATCTTTTTGGTTTTCACCATTTGTCAAATATTTTGCGAGTTCCATAGCAAGTTTAACTCTCTTTGGGTCTGCGTTTTTTAATACATAAAAGCCAGAAGTGCCAATATAAGAGCGGCTAGGTTTTGTCAAATCAGATGTAGGGAAATGAACAACCTGAAAGTCCATTTTGAATTTATTTTCTAGCGCCTTGATTCCCCAAAGACCAATAGCAGCAACTCCTAGACGGTGGTTAACTCCAAACGCTGACCAGATGTCATCGGCTTTTCTTCCACCACTATCAGAAGGAATAAGCTTTTCATTTATCAAATGTTTAACCCATTCAATTCCTTTTAAAAATTCAGGATTTGCAGCAGCATATTTGCCGTCTTCAGTTATTATTTCACCACCAAATGCTTGTAAAAAAGGAAGATTTGCTGTTTCGTCTTTTTGAAAATAGACACCAAGTGGATAATGTGCAGGCTTATCTACCATATATGCTTTTAACTTCTGGAGCTTTTCTTCAAATTCTGTAATTGTCCAACGTCCATTTGGTGGCAATTCAACTCCTGCAGAAGCAAAAATTTCTTTATTTACGTATAGAAGTTGCCCACCCATATACCAGGGCCAGCCGTATATTTTCCCTTTTACTTTGAATGCATTTAAAGCACCAGAGAAATAATCTTTTTTATCTTCTTCTGTAAGATATTTATCTATTGGTTCAATTAAATCTTCTTTTATAAATAGTAAAGGAACAGTTCCTGGTGCTACATCTGGATAATTGCCACTAATTGCTGCAATTTTAAGTTTTTCATGTCCTCTTTGCCAGGTAAGTCTTGTTAACTCAACCTTAGCTTCTGGATGCAATGCCTCAAATTCGGCAATTTTGCGTGTTATCCAACTGAAACGGTCTAAGGATTTTTCGTCTTCAAGCCATCTAGGGAAATCCCATATTTTTATTGTGATTTTATTTTGGTTTTCTGTTGCAAAAACTTCATTATGACTAAAAACACTTAATGTCACACAAAAAAATAATATTAGGTAAATTAGTTTTTTTATCATCTTTTTAAGCTTATTTCATCTATTTACTTAGTAATCGAAATTGTTTAAACTATTATATTTCATTAAGTAAAAAGGTACAAGCAAAAAATATATTTGTTTGTTTAAGAGAAAAATTATCTGGATTTAAATGAAACTATTATTGAAGAGACTTAATAAGATTTTCCATTTCTTGGAAACCTGTATAGACATTATGAAAACCAGGAGAATAGGTAAGACCTTTTTCTAAGATTTCCTTAGCTTCACTTTTTCTATTTTGTTTAATTAAAAACTTAGAATATTCTAGTCGAAAATTTTCTGAAGCTGAGTCTAATTCTAAAACTTTTTTATAATAAAAATCAGCTTTATTAGCATCAGAGTCAGAGTATAGTCTTGCCAGATTTATTGGAAAAACAGCTTCAAATTTGTTATGTTCTAAAGCTTTCGCCCAAGTTTCAGCTGCTTTTTCAGGTCGTTTTGTAAGTAGTTGGAGCATTCCGAGTATATTTGCTGCAGAAGAATTGTTGGGTTGTTGCTCTATTATTTTTTCCAATATTTTTTCAGCTTCTGAAAGATTTTTTGTTTCAGATATAAGTTTGTTAGCTTGATTTAATTCTTTTTGTATGGTGAATTGGTGGTAGCTTCCAATTAAAACAAATACAACAAAAACTAATATTATAGCGTTCAAAAGTTTTTTATTATTGTTTTTTAAATTTTTTGAATTGTTAATATTTAGTTGGCTTGCCAGTATTCCACCTACCGATATCGCAATTAACACAGAAGTCGGAAATATTCTGGATGAAAAACCACTAAGATTTTGAATTAAAAGAGATATGAATATTGATGAAAAAACTAGGTTATCAAATTTATTTTGTTTTGCAGATATATAAGTTATATACATTAATCCTAGTGTTAGAATTATAAGAAGAAAAGTAGAAATAAAGCCCGTTTCTATCATTGATTGAAGATATTCATTGTGGGCATAGAATGGGTAATCCCCTCCAACAATGCGGTAATAGGGATATACTTGCCAGAATGTGCTTAATCCATGACCCCAGAAAGGTAGTTTATTAATAGAACCAAAAATTCCTCTATTAATGAGTGTTCTTTGGTAGAAAGTCATATCTGAAGGTTTGGTTATGGAAAACAATCTATATTTAAATGGACCTGCAAAAAATATCACTAGAAGAATAACAGCTGTAATTGATAAGAGCCTGATATGAAAAGTTTGTAATTTATATTTGGCTATATACATAGAGATTGCCAAAGCTACTAATGCTGCAAAAAGAGCTATCCAGCCGCCTCGGCTTAAAGTTGTCATTATTCCAGTTCCGCAAAAAATAAGAGAAAGGCTAGCGCATATTCGCTCAAATTTTATATCGGACTTTATTATGAGAGCGATTGTCAGTATAAACAAAACAGATAGAAAAGCCGCATTAATATTAGGGTCTGTCATTATTCCGCAGCATCTGGTGCGAAATAGTTCCTTAGAAGCAGGGTCAAGCCAAGTAGGAGGTATTGGCGGAGCTTGAATATATTCTATTATTGTAATACAACCTTGTAAGTATCCTGCTAAAGCCCCAATTCTATAAAAACAGATGAAGTTGTCTTTATTTATGCTTAATTCCTGGCAGACAGAATAAGTTATTAAAAGAAGTAGACAGAGTTTTATTAATGCAGGTATAGAAGCATAGAGAGAAACAGAATTGAAAACAGAATTTCCAACAGTTAAAAACCAAAGGAATATACAAACCAACATTGCATATAAAAGTTTAGTTGGTTTTAGACTAATTTTTGTCTGTTCCAAAAGAGAATAAATGGCCAATCCAGAACCTGCTAATGCGGTCAATAAAATTGTGGCTGTTTCATCACAATAATAGTAAAGAAGTGGAACAGCAAATAAAGTTAGTATAGCTATTATTTTACTTTTCAATTATTATCCACTGGTTAGCTAATTCACTCATAGTCAAAATGCATTGTCTATATTTTTGATAAGCATTATCGTCTAGAAATTCATCAGCGTTGGCTTCAAAAACATCTGAATAAATAAGCTGTCTGCTATTTTGACTGAGATTAGAGAAAAACCTTATTGATGGTGAATTGTATTTATATTGTTTATCCCATTTTACCCAGTTAAAACCATCTGGAAGTTCAAAAATTATTGTTTTTGAAGTGCGTTCTGTTGCCCAGTATTTCATTGGATATTTTCTTTTTGATAAACTAGCAGAACTGGAATTGTAATTAACCCAGTAATTCGTAAAAGTCATAATCTGATCAGAAGCTTTTTGGACGGCATCTGGAATACGATAGGAAATGTTATATACTGCTGGACCATCTAAATCATCCATATCTGTATAACCATAGGATTTTAAAATGGCATTTGGATGAACTTTCTTCACTATTCTTTCTGCATAATTACTTATTTCTTTTTCTTTTAATGATTTGAGTCCTCTGATTGATTCTTCAAATGGACCACGGCATTGAGAGGTTTCTGTAACATCCATTGAGCCGTCTTCTAGAATTTTAACGTAAATTGTTTCATTGCAGGTATTCCAGTCAAAAGTTTGCTTTGGAAGAGTTTCATCGAAAAACTCTTTCTTTTCTTCATCAAGAAAAGTTGCATTAGATCCTTGATAAGAAGTAGAAATAACAGAGAAGGGAGTATAGATAGAACCGCTATCTGTATAGTAAGACTGACCATCAATTACAACTTTTAATACTGGTGTAGTTGCAAAATCCAAATTAGGATTATCTTTGTAAGTAACTTTTTCTCTTTTGCTAGCTGTAAAACCTATATAAGATTTGATTCCTATTTTCTTAAGCATTGCATGTAATAGAGCCTGAAAAGCTTGATCGTTAGCATACTTCTTTTCCATTGTTACATTTGCTGAAACTGGTTTGAAGCTACCCATGTCATCAGGTTCCATACCAATTACATTTATTTCTTTATTTAAGAAAGTGTATATTTTACAAACTTTTTCGTAATCAGTATCGTTGTCTGAAATCTTTGCTTTTTCAATAAATTCGGCTAATTGTTTTTCATCAGGCTTTGCTTCTTCATAAGCTTGAACTAATAATTCGGCAGTTTTATTTTTATCATATTCATTATAAATAACCACTCTTGGAAATATTCTGTTAGCCGGAAGCATATTTTGTTCTTTGATATAACCTTTATGATCCACAAATACCCAATTCCAAACTGTTTTGTTCCCATCTGATTTATCTGTAAAAGTGGGGGTGTTATTTTCCCATTGCATTTGTAGTTTAGTAAATTTCATAGTTGATGGGAAAGCGAAAGTGAATTCTTCGTGTAAGACAGGTTCTCGTTCACCAAAAGTATTTCTAATTGCTTTTGGATTCAAAGGACCTATATTTTTTATTCTTTTTATTATCGAATAATCAATAATGCTGCCTAAATCAACATTTTTCATAGCTATTTTAAGCTTTTTCAGCTTTGCATATTCAGGAGTAGTATTATGCAAGGATTCATCGGATAGAGCATCGTCAGTTAAGTGGTAAACCTTACCTGTAGGAGTATAGGTATGGGCAAATTCTATCTGGCAATCAGTGTTGTCAATATTGTAATAAAATGAATTATTAGCACAATCTAAGCCTGGTTCTTTCAGTATCTGTATTATTTCTCTATTTTTTACAATCATTTCTGTTTCAGAAATAAATTCGTAATCTAAATGACGGTAAAGAGTTATATAATCTGAATTTGGAAACAAATTCGGGTTTGGCAGATTTTTCAGAACATTTAGAGCGATTGGTTCTATAACATTGTTCACAGTAGATATTTCATCGCCAGTTCTGTTTTTTGAAATCAATATATGAGCTACATCTTTAATATTAAAAGTCTGGCTGTCTGTTGCATTTAAATTTTGAAAGCTGATATTGTTACCATCAATAGCAATCAGGTTTCCAATATGTTCTTCACCTTCGTTGAGAAAGAGCACGTCTGCATTTGCAGCGTTAACTGCACAAATAAAAGATATGATTAGCAATAATTTTTTCATTTTTGTGCTCCTTCTTGATTTGTATTTGTAGTTTCTTCTTTTAAATTTGGTGTTTCTGGCTGATTAGATTCTGATTCTTTCCCTGAATTATTGGTATTGTTAGAAGGTTTAGGTTCCTCTTTAGCTATCTTTTCAAGGAATATTTTTTGTTTTGAAGAATGGGCTATCTTTTCTAAATCAGCTTTATAAGTTGGATAATCTTCGGTAGGTATATATCTTACAGGGAAAGCTATTTTTCTTGTAATATCTATTTCGTCTCCCTGCTGATCATATATTATTTCAAATTCAACGTAAGGGCTTTGAACTCTTAATGCAGGAGGAAGATATTTTACGCTGTATCCTTCCGGAAGTTTTATTGCTAATTGGTCGGTTTGCTGTCTTGAAGTAGTATGCTGTATCGGATACTTTCTTTTTTCAAGACTTACCTCGGGGAAGTGAAGTTCAAAATAAGGTATAGAGAATATCATGTATTTACCAGATTTTGGTGCAAAACGATTGAGCGTGTATACAGAATGGCTTTTATATTGTGTGTTAAAATCAAGTGGATTTGTATGAGTTGCTATTTCAAGGTTATAGTCAGCGGTCTGAGCTGATATGGATTGTCTAACTACTTTTTCATATTCTTCTGGTTTTAAATTTCTTGCATAACCACGTATCGAAGCTTCGGTTGGACCATTATAAGTAGTTTCCACATCCATATAGGTTGTACCGTCTTCTTCAAGTTTGATTTTTCTTACTGAAAAAGTTGCGTTATCTTCCGGTGGTGGTAATGGAACAGTTCTTTGTGTTCCTAACATAACATTCATTGCATTAGCTTCATGGTCGTCAGCACGGAAATAAGGGTATCGATAATCCGTTGCAGTAGCATCTAAGTAAAAAATTCTACCATCTAGATGAACTTCTGTAATACAGTGATTGTCATCGAATATTCCAAGTTCTCTAACAGATTTACCTGCATTGTTTGTAAGAATAAGAACTGGATAAGCTTCGACACCAATATGTTTTAACATAACCGATAAAAGCATCCCTTTATCGGTACAATCGCCATATTTGTTTTTAAGAGTTTCGTCGGCGGGATGTCCAACCTGATTACTGGCCAGATTCGATTTAATAGAGATGTATCTTATTTCCTGCTGGCAGAAATAATAAAGCTTAGCTATTTTTTCATTTAGGTTCTTGCAGTCTTTTACCAATTCGTCAACTTTTGCTTTTACATCATCTGTAAGCTCAAAACGTTTTTCATACATTGGTTTTAGCTTATTATGAACGTATTTATGATCTTTTTGTATACTGTAATATAATGCTGGAATTACATCTCTAGATGGAGGCATTCGTGGTTCACCGATAATTGGTGCCATATCTGTCATTTTCCATGTGTACAGAACAGAATCTACAGCTTCTATAATAGTTGGCTTAGAATGTTCTTCGTCTAGATTCCTAGCAAAATGATACAACTGACTATCATTTGGAACGCTAACTCTTAATATTTTTTCCCCAATGGGACAGCTAGATTGAAAATAACATCTACCACTGAATAAATTGTTATCAAAAGGATTAAATTCTTCGTTTTCGTAGCTGTAATCGACTAAACTACCTACAGTTACACCAGGTATAGTAAAGCTAAGATTTTGGCTATTATCAAAATGAACACTTCCAGATGTACTTTTTGAAATTTTTATTTCTTCTGGTTTTAAGTTGAAAACTTCTCCTTCTGGAGTTAAGCATCGGGCATGGATTATTTTAATCTTTTCTCTATTCGGGTCAAAGGAAAGAGAAATATGAGCATTCCACAATGCTTCATCTTTAGCTATATAGCTAATTCCTCGATATCTGTATATATTTGTGCCGTCATGACGGTGGCGATAATTGCTTTCTGTAAGCACTCTAATATATTGCGCATCAGGATACTTTGCTATTAATTCTTCTGCCTTAGCTACATAGTTAGCCAAATCACCGACATCATTGACTGATATTTCTTTTTTTTGAGGAGTTTGGGCTGAAAAACTTATATCTCTAATATCACGACGATCAAATGATTTTGTTTCGGAGGCTGTGCTAAAATAAATTTGCCCTTCTTTATATGAAATAGAAGATGCTTCGATTGCTTCTCCATCTGAAGTTGTAATAACTGCGGCATTTGCATTTGCAGCTAATATAGAACATAGAAAACTCAATAGGATACTTCGTTTTAATACTTTTCTCAATTTAATAGCCTCCAATCATTTCTTAGGAATATTATAGGGGCTTTTTTAAGAATAATAAAGTAAAAAATCTCTATGAATACAAAATAATTTTTAATTAAGAGTTTTTAAATTGCTAAACAATATCTTATTATTAGGAATAAACGTTGTTTTTTTTCATTAGTATTTGATAAAGAGGCCTGAAATCTCTATTATTTTTCAATAAAATAAAAAGTTAGTGTTTGCCCTTTATAAAACAACAAAAGCTTGCAAAGTATCAAACAAGTATTTAAAATGTATATTAAAATAATTTAGGGGAAAGAATTTTGTCTGAGCAAAACAAAGAGTTGGGACTGATTAAGCGGCTCAATTTAGATAATAATAGTTTGATAATACAGGCAAAGTTTAATTTAACCAAAGTGTTGAAACTATCAGGGAAAAAACGGCGGTAGAGACCAAACTCTAACAGAGAAGGTTTGTAACGTTTTATTTTTGCCTGTTTAAAAAGAACTTTAAACATAAAATATTTCAGGAGAAAAGAGAATGAGTGAATTGAAGCGAACTTGTCTTTACCAGACTCATCTTGATGCCGGCGCAACAATGGTGGATTTCGGCGGTTGGGACATGCCAGTGCAGTATCCCAGCGGAATCGTAAGTGAACACTTGTATACTCGCCATAATTGCAGCCTGTTCGATGTTTCACATATGGGTCGTCTTATCGTTGAAGGCCCAGAACGAGTTAAATTTTTGCAACACGTTCTGACCAGCAATGTAATGGCACTGAAATTGAATCAGGCTCAGTATTGTATTATCCCCAATGAAAATGGCGGAGCAATAGATGATGCCTATCTATATCTTTTTGAAGAAGATCGTTTCTTCTTAGTAGTAAATGCTGCCAATACAGAAAAAGACTTAGCTTATCTACAAGAAAAGATTAAATCTTTTAACTGTACAATCAGAAATGTCAGCGATGAATGGGCTTCAATAGCAGTTCAAGGTCCAAAGAGTAAAGAAATGCTTACCACATTAGCTGGTGGTGTTCAGGTAACTGAACCAATGCGCAACGCTCTTAACTCCATAAAATTAGAAGGACATTTTGCCCGCATAGCCAAAACAGGTTATACTGGTGAACCTCTTGGCTATGAAGTATTCATTAAAACTGAAGATGCTAAATGGCTTTGGAACCGTCTTATAGAATTAGGTGCTAAGCCAGCAGGTCTTGGCGCTCGCGATACTCTCCGTCTTGAAGCTGGTCTGCCACTCTATGGTCACGAATTTGGCGTAGACGCTGGCGGAAAAGAAATACCGATTTTTGCTGTTCCAGTTGGAAAAGTTGCAGTCAGTTTTACTCCACAAAAAGGAGATTACATCGGCAGAGCTGCTTTGGAAAAACAATCTGCAGCTTTGAAGCGCATTCGCGAAGAAGATTTCAGCGATATGGCAGACTTGCCTCGCAGACTAGTTCCTATTGCATTGCAGGATAGAGGTGTAATGCGCGCTGGAATGCCTATATATAAAGGCGACAAGCACATTGGTTGGTTAACTTCTGGAACTATGGTTCCATATTATTTGTGCGAAGGTCAGGGCATCACTTCTAGACATTCTGACGAAACCGCAAAACGTGCTATAGGTTTGGCCTATGTAGACAGCGATACTAAGACTGATGACATCGTAGAAGTTGATATTCGTGGTAAACGCTTGCATGCTGTTATTGTTAAGGAACATATGCGTGTAGATTCACCGCCATTTGCTAGACCTATAATTTATAAGCTTGAAGAAGAAACTGAAGCTAAAGTCGGCAGCGACCAGCACAGAATGGCTTTAGATTTGATTAAATTGGCTCAAGACAATCATCAGTGGAGACAGAAGAAGTGCATCAACCTGATTCCTTCTGAAAATACTGCTAGCCGTGCAGTTCAACTCTTATGCTCTTCTGACCCTTCCTTCCGATATGCAGAACATAAAAAGAGCCTTTCATTCAACAATGAAGATATTTTCTACTATCAGGGAACTAAATTTATTGACCAGGTAGAACAGATGCTGGTAGAACAGATGCGCCAATATCTCGGTTGCACCGAAGTTGAAACTCGTGTTATCAGCGGTCAGATGGCCAACACTGCTGTTTTTTCAGCATTGATGGATTGGAAGAACCGTTATAACCGCAGAGTTGAACCACAGCGTTTAGGTTATGTCCTTCACAACCACATTCTTAAAGGCGGTCACCTCTCTGCTCAGCCTATGGGTGCTCTTCATGATTACGCAGCTATCGACCCAGTCACTGAAAAACGTGCTGTAGTTGCTTTCCCAGTTTGCGCAGACAATCCATATAAGATTGACGTAGAAGAAACCAAGAAGATTATTGACGAATACAAGCCAGAATTCATTATCTTCGGTAAGAGCATGGTGCTTCACAAAGAACCAGTAGCTGCTATCAAGAAGTTCATTGATGAACAGAAGATGCAAACCACTATCATGTATGATATGGCTCACGTCCTTGGTTTGATTGGTGACCATTTCCAAAAGCCATTTGCAGAAGGTGCAGACATTGTTACTGGTTCTACTCATAAGACTTTCTTTGGTCCTCAAAGAGGCGTTATTGGCGTAAATTACAAAAAAGACGAACTTAAATATGGTCTTTGGGAAACAATAGAAAGACGTGCTTTCCCAGGCAGCGTATCTAATCATCACCTAGGTACTCAGTTGGGTATGCTGATGGCAGCTTATGAAATGAACACTTTCAAAGATGCTTACCAGAAAGCAATTATTGAAAACGCTAAATACTTTGCTAAATGCTTGAAAGAAGCAGGTTTGGATGTTGCTGGTGATCCTGCTATAAGTTACACTGAAACTCATCAGGTTATCGTCCATGTTGGTTATGCACAGGGTCCTGAAATCGCAGAACGTCTTGAAGCCAACAACATCATCGTTAACTATCAGGCTACTCCTGAAGAAGAAGGTTTCACTGCTTCCGGCGCTTTGCGCATGGGCGTAAGTGAAATGACTCGTTTCGGCTTCGGTAAGGATGCTTTTGCCAAACTGGCTGGTTTGATTGCTGATTGTGTATTGAACAACCGCAAAGTTGTAGATGAAGTTGAAAAGCTTCGCAGCCAGTATACTGAAATGAAGTATTGTTTCAGCGATGCTGAAATGGAAGAAGCCCTAAATGGCTTCGCAGGAATAATAGGTCTGTAATTACTACAGCAGCCTCCTATCGGAGGCTGCCTAATTTATATAAAACGGAGAAAAGAAATGAATTACCCAAAAGAATTGAATTACACCAAATCTCATGAATGGATTAAAGAAGAAAACGGTGTTGCCACCGTTGGTATTTCTGATTATGCACAAGACGCTCTCGGCGATGTAGTATTCGTCAATTTGCCAGCAGTAGGCGATGCTGTTACCGCTGGTGAAGCATTCGGCGATGTTGAATCTGTTAAAGCCGTATCTGATCTTGTTTCCCCAGTTTCTGGCACAGTTTGTGAAATCAACGAAGAACTCCTAGACGCTCCAGAAAAATTGAACAAAGACCCATATGGTGCTTGGATTATTAAAGTTAATGAAATATCTGGCAAAGAAGAATTGCTGGATGCTGCTGCCTATGAAGCTTTCTGTGCCCAGGAGGCCAAATAATGGGTAGTTATGTTCCCTCAACCCTGGCAGAACGCCAGGAAATGCTTAAAGCACTCGGCTTGAAAAACGAAATGGAACTCTATGCCGGTGTGCCCCAAAGCATGATATTAAAAAATGGTCCTGATATACCAGAAGGCATGAGTGAACTGGAAGTTGGACTTAAAGTAACTGCTATGGCAGAAAAGAATCTGCGCTTCCACACTGTATTGCGTGGTGCAGGCTCTTACGACCACTATATTCCAAGTATAGTCAAGTATATTCCAGCAAAAGAAGAATTTCTGACTGCTTACACTCCTTACCAGGCCGAACTCAGCCAAGGGCTATTGCAGTCTATATTTGAATATCAGACCATGATTTGTCAGTTAACAGAAATGGATGTATCTAATGCATCTGTTTATGACGGTGCAACTGCTGCAGCCGAAGCTGCTGCTATGTGCCGCGACCGCAAGCGCACGGTTACACTTGTTTCTGCTGCTGCAAATCCTGATGTTATCAATACAGTTCGCACTTACTGCTATGCCAGTGGAAACGAAATGCGCATTATTCCTATGAAGGATGGAAAGACTGATACTTCTGCCCTCAAGGAAATGCTTACTCCAGATGTAGCTTCTGTTTATATTCAGCAGCCAAACTTCTTTGGTCTGCTTGAAGATGCCGAAGAAATAGGGAAACAGACTCACGAAGCTGGTGCAATGTATGTTATGGGCTGCAACCCAATCAGCTTAGCTATACTCAAGTCTCCGAGAGAATGCGGTGCAGATGTAGCTGTTGCAGAAGGTCAGCCTCTTGGTATGCCTATGGGCTTTGGTGGTCCATATTTGGGAATTATGGCAACCACAACCAAATACATGCGCAAACTGCCAGGACGTATTGTAGGCGAAACAGTAGACAGCAAGGGTAATACAGCCTATGTTCTGTCACTGCAAGCACGTGAACAGCATATACGCCGTGAAAAGGCCAGTTCCAATATCTGTTCTAATGAAGCTCTCTGTGCCCTTACTGCCAGCATTTATATGGCAGCAATGGGACCAAAAGGCATGCAGGAAGCTGCTAGTCAGTGCCATGCAAAAGCTCACTATCTAGCTCGCGAACTCTGCAAGATACCTAGTGTTTCTATGCTTTATAACGGCGAATTCTTCCACGAATTCGTTACTGTAATGCCAAAAGCCGAACAGGTTTTGAAAGCCTTGGAAGATAAAGGCATTCTTGGTGGTCTTCCGGTAGAAAAAGGCATACTCTGGTGTGCTACAGAAAAGGTTAGCAAAGCTCAATTAGACCAAGCTGTAGCCATTGTTAAGGAGGTGCTAGCATGAAACTGATATTTGATAAAAGTGTTCCAGGCCGCAGTCTTTCTCTGTTGCCAAAATGCGATGTAGAAGAAACCACTCTGCCAAAAGAATTTGCCCGCGTTAAGGCACCTCTTCTGCCTGAAATGAGTGAAACAGAAGTTTCACGTCACTATACAGAACTCTGCCACCATGTTTATGGTGTAAACTGCGGTTTTTATCCTCTTGGCTCTTGCACAATGAAGTATAATCCTCGTATCGACGAAGAAATGGCTCAGTTACCAGGATTTACCGGCATTCACCCTCTAGCACCAGAATACGCTACTAAGGGTTGTCATGAAGTTCTTGATACTGCACGCAAGATGTTGTGTGCTATTTCAGGTATGGATGACATGACTTTCCAGCCAGCAGCCGGAGCTCACGGGGAATTCACTGGTGTTCTTTTAATAAAGAAATACCACGATGCCCGCGGTGATAAAAAGAGAACCAAGATTATCGTTCCAGATTCAGCCCACGGAACTAACCCTGCCACTGCAGCTATGTGCGGTTTTCAGGTAGTTAATATAGCTTCTGCTCCAAATGGTTGTGTAGACCTAGAAGCATTAAAGGCTGCTTTGGGCGATGATACAGCTGGACTCATGCTTACCAACCCAAATACTGTTGGTATTTTCGATGAAAACATACTGGAAATTACCAAACTGGTTCATGAAGCTGGTGGTCTCTGTTACTACGACGGAGCCAATCTCAATGCTGTAATGGGCGTTGTTCGCCCTGGCGATATGGGTTTTGACTGTATCCACATGAATCTTCACAAAACCTTCGCAACCCCACATGGCGGCGGCGGACCAGGCGCAGGTGCAGTTGGCTGCAAAGATTTCTTAAAGGAATTTCTACCCCACTCCACTCTGATGGATGGAAAAGAAAGCAGTCAGGTAAGAAGCTTTGCTGGCAATTTTCTAGTTGTAGTCAGAGCTTTAACTTACATACTGACACTTGGAAGAGAAGGAGTCAAAGAAGCAGCTGTTAACGCAGTTCTTAATGCCAACTACTTGCAGGAACGCATAAAAGGCAGTTTCAAACCTGCTTATGACCGCATCTGCATGCATGAATTCGTCCTTTATTTGAGCGAATTCAAGAAGGAAACCGGTGTCAGTGCACTTGATATAGCCAAATCACTCATTGACCGCGGTATGCATCCGCCGACAATGTATTTCCCTCTCATCGTTCACGAAGCTCTAATGCTTGAACCGACAGAAACAGAAAGCAAGGAAACATTAGATATGGCTGCAGAAGTCTTCCATGAACTTTACAAGCAGGCACATACCGATCCGGAACCCATGCATTCTGCTCCGCACAACGCCTATATAGGCCGTCCAGATGAAGTAAGGGCAGCACGCACACCAGTCCTTCAGAAGAAGCTTTCCTAAGGCCCTCCCTTTATGTAGGGTGTAGGGTGTAGGGATAAAAGGCTCTAAAGGCTCCACTTGAGGGGAGCTGTCAGACGAATGTCTGACTGAGGGGTGACCAACTACGCAATGCTTTGCATTGCTCCCCTTTCAGTCACTACGTGACAGCTTCCCCGCATAGCGGGGCAGCATCGTAGCTACCACAAGTAGCGTCTTTAAGGCGAGTAACCCATATATAAGTAATTACTTTGATTGAAAAAATAGCTGTATGCCAAGGTCACAGTCTTGACCCCTATTACAATTTAGCGTTGGAAGAAGTTTTGCTGAATAAGGTTCAGCAGGGGGAATGCATACTCTATTTGTGGCAAAACGCCAATACAGTAGTAATTGGCCGCAACCAGAACCCTTGGCGTGAATGCCGCGTTGGTCCTCTTGAAGAAGACGGCGGACACTTAGCCCGAAGGTTGTCGGGAGGCGGCGCAGTTTATCACGATACTGGCAATTTGAATTTTACTTTTCTTTGCAGTGATAAAGACTATAATCTGCAAAAACATCTGTCAGTAATCGTGGAGGCTTGTCGAGCCAACGGCATTGCGGCCGAAATTTCCGGTCGCAACGATGTTTTAGCTCAAGGCTGCAAATTCTCTGGAAACGCTTTTTATCATCACGGAGGTAAAAGCTACCACCACGGCACATTAATGGTAGATGTCAATCTTGAACAGGTTGAACACTATCTCAGCCCCTCCCCAGCTAAACTAAAAGCAAAGGGAGTGGCTTCCGTAAGGTCTCGTGTAATAAATCTGCGTGAACTAGCCCCGTCAATGACTTGTAAAAGCTTGTCAAAAGATATGGTTAGTGCTTTCGAGAAGGTATACAGCCTAGAATCCAAAGAACTGAGAATAGAGGATTTGGACTCGAATGCTGTAGAGCATTTGCGCCAGCGCAATGCTAGCAAAGAATGGCTCTACGGCAGAGATTTACCGATGAACTTTAGCTGTTCAGAGCGTTTCCCCTGGGGAGAAATAGTCTTAGACTTAGGAATTGAACGAGGTCAGATCAATAAAGTTCGAGTTTATACAGACTCAATGGACTGGCAGTTAGCAGCAATTTTAGAACAAGCTTTAACCAATATAGAATTTTCTATGAATCAGCTCTTTCAGACATTAACTGCTACTGAGCTGAAACCAGATATACGGCAGGATATCATCAACCTGCTGGCAAAACAGGAGATATGACAATGAAAGAATTTGATCTTATAGTTATCGGTGCCGGCCCCGGCGGATATGTTGCAGCATTGAAAGCCGCAAAGCTTGGTGCTTCTGTGGCTGTAGTTGAAAACAAGCAGACTGGTGGAACCTGTCTGAACAGAGGCTGCATTCCCACTAAGAACATGCTCCATTCTTCAAGTCTTTACCATGAAATCAATACTGGCGGAGTAGCAGGAGTCACCGCTGATGGCGTAAACTTTAATGTTGATGCTGTTTTAGAACGCAACAAAGAAATATCTACCAAGTTGTCCACTGGCATAGAAAGCATGTTTAAATCTGCTCACGTTGAACTCTTACATGGTCTAGGCACAATTACTGCTCCTGGTCAGGTAAAAGTCACTGGAGAACAAGGCGAAGAAATGATTAGCGGCAAAAAAATCCTTGTTGCCACAGGTTCTGTACCTGCTCGTCCTCCAATTCCTGGATTAGACCAAGAAGGTGTGTTAACCTCTGATGAAATTCTTACAGGTGCTGGCCGCCACTTCAATTCTATTGTCATTATTGGCGGTGGTGTTATCGGCGTAGAATTTGCCACATTCTTCAACGATATTGGCTGTAAAGTAACAGTTTTAGAAGGCTTAGACAGATTACTGCCTATTATAGATCGTGAACTTGGTCAGAACCTTGGAATGATTTTGAAAAAGCGCGGTGTTGAAATGGCTTTGAATGCCATGGTTAAGTCCGTAGAAAAGACAGAAAATGGGCTTCAGGTAAACTATGAACAAAAAGGCACTGCTGGTTCTGTTCAAGGCGAAGTCGTGCTCTGTGCTATTGGCCGAAAGCCATATTTTGTAGGAACCTTTGCGCCAGAACTACAGCCTGCAACAGAACGTGGCAGACTAGTTGTTGACGGTAATTTCCAGACTAGCATTCCTGGCGTATATGCAGTAGGTGACGTATCCTCAGCTATTCAGCTTGCTCATGTAGCTTCAGCTCAAGGCACAGCCTGTGTAGAGGCTATGTTTGGAAAGGGCAGTCAGATGGATTTGAATCTGGTTCCAAGTTGCATTTACGTTCGCCCGGAAATAGCTTCTGTCGGCATAACAGATGCCAAAGCCAAAGAAGAAGATGGCATTCCAGTCAAAGTAGGAAAAGGCTTGTTAGGCGCCAATGCCCGCAACTTAATTGTTAACGGCGACCGCAGTTTTATGAAACTGGTAGCTCATGCTGAAACTGGCGTATTGTTAGGCGCTCATCTAATGTGTGAACATGCTACAGAAATGATTTGTGAACTTTCACAGGCCATCGCCAACAAACTTACCGTAAAACAGTTGATGATAGCTATGAGACCCCATCCAACCTTCACAGAAACCTTAAGCGAAGCGTTGAACGATTTATGTGCTAAACTAGGTTAAAATAATCCGCTGGCTATGCTAGCATTTGACAGCAAAAAAGCTCGTAAACACTGATTAATTTAGTTTACGAGCTTTTTTTATTTATGTTTAATTTTGCCACATTCCAGAAACAAAAACCATTAAAGCTATCCATGTATATGTCGAAAAATAAATTCCATCTTTATCATTACCAGCTTTTAAGATTTTTATTGCTTCTTCTTTGTTTATCATAATAAAACCATCAAAGCATTCTGTTCCTTCAGCTCCATCTTGACTAACTTTAGGCATAGAAACACGATTTAAAACTACTTGAACAACAGCATTGCTTTCATCTGTCATTCCAGGTGTACTGAAAAGAAGAGGACTGATTACAGTCATTTTATCTGATGGTCCTAGTTTAATTCCTGTTTCTTCACAGATTTCTCTTTCAGCAGTAATAAATAATGTAGATTGTGAATTCCCTTTTTCAATATCTTCTTTGTCTATTAAACCAGCTGGAACACTAAGTAAAAAACGACCAGCAGGGAAACGAAATTCTCTCGTAAGACAAAGCAATGGTTCTTTTCCCTTAATGTTCAAAATAACTACACAGCTAACTGCATCTGGAACCATTCTTTTCAATTCTTCATCGCTTTTTATAGCGGTAAGTTCATCTAATGTTCGTCTGGTAGCATCTAAATAATGCTTCCCTTCTTCGTATTGAATATCAAAAACTTTTACGTATTTGTTATCGAAGACGTTTTTAACTTTATTCTTTGTAATTTCTGGTTTATTCATTGTTTATTCCACCACATAATCCTAATTGAATATTTTGCGAATTATAATGCAGGAAACATAACCATCGCTTGTTCCTACTATTATTTCTGCTTTTTGATCTACTGTAATCCATTTTAACATTGAGTTATAGTAAAATTCCTGACCACGTTCATAAGGAACAGCATCGGCTTTTAGCATATTTTGAGCAAAAGCATTTGCTGCTTCTATATCATCTCCAATTCCTATGCCGCAGAAACGGTTTTCATGACCTGAACCTTGATTTGTAAACTCAATAGAGAAAAACTTTTCTTCTTCTCCTGAACCTGGTAATAAATACTCAACTTTATATCCTTTGTAAACCTTGGTAACACTTGCTACATTCCCGTTTTGATCATAATTTTCTATAATCGAATTAGGAGTTTTAAGGTTTTGAGCGAGCCATTCACAATACTCTATTGAATTATTAAGAGTTTGTTCAAATGAAGTACCAAATAATCCTGGTCTGATGAATTTACCATAAACCCAGCCTGTTAAACCATTTCTTGTAACAACTTTAACCCAATTAAATTTTTCTCCGGTAGTAGCTATTTCTAAGACCATAACTTCATTGTCTTTGCCTTTACCACCGATTTTCCCTATTACTTCTCCATCTGGAACTGATTCTAATACTTTAACATTTGCAGCTGTACATTCGCCTTTTGTAAGCCAACCTTCAGGAACAGGTCTATATCCCCAGAAAGATTTCATTGCTACAGATAATTCTTCTGAATTATGTTTTTCATATGCGATTTCGGTTACTACAGCGTCTTTTGTATAAAAATAGAATCTTTCGTCTGTAGTATTATGTACTATATCTTTCATGCTGTGCATATATCTATAGCCTCGACCAGTTGGCGTTCTTGTTCCTTCTCCAAATTGTTGCAGCATTTCATTTTGAGTCATTCCTATTAAATCAACACCTATAACAGATTTAACCAGCTCTTTATTTTTACTTCTAAAATAAGAAAGACTTGGTGCAAATTGTATTGCGCTATCGCTATCATAGTATGTATGAATATATAATTTGCCATGTTCTTCTGTCGGTGTGGAAATCAGATTGGCTTTGAACCATTTTATTCCAAACATTTTTAAAGTATCTTCGCTAAAGTTTTTTAGAATAAAGAAGAGCTTAACTGTGTCCTCATAAGTTCTAGTGACTATTTCATAAGAAGGAATTTCGTCAAAACAAACTACTAATTTTTCCTGGTCGTCCAATACCATCTGGGTAAGAATACAATTTTCACCAATCGAAACAGGTTCTTCATATTGTGAATAGGCTGGTATTTCTGATATTAATAAGGCAGCTATTGATGCTAATGTAATTTTTTTAATCATATTGTTCTCCTATTTTAGCCATGTTTAGCCCAGTCTATGAGTTTGTGGTTGTGTTTAATTTCATCATTCTTTCTAATAACTTGTGAGAACATTTGAAAAGCTTTAAAGAACGTGATTTTACCATTGTTTTATTCCCTGAAAAAACCATTTCATCAGGTGTTTTTGGGGAAAGTGTATCTACAAGACATTCCCAATCAGCATTACATTGAGGCAAAACAAATTCTATATCGTGAGTTGAGGAGTTAAGAATTAGAATAAGATTATCATCCTTTATTGGTTCTCCATCATCATCAATGTCATCTATGCCTGTTCCGGAAAGAAACATGGCTAGAGCTTTCCCATGAGGATTGTTCCAGTCTTCGTCACTCATTTCTTGCCCGTCTGGTCGGAACCAGATTATATCACGAATATTTGACCCTCTTATCATTCTTCCTTGGAAAAATTTCCTTCGTCGAAGAGCAGGATGATCACGTCTAATTTTGATTACTTCACTGGTGAATTTAAGCATGTCTTTAGCTTCATCGCTTAAATTCCAATCAAACCAGCTTATTTCATTGTCTTGACAATAAGCATTATTATTGCCTCTTTGGGTTCTCATCAGTTCATCTCCACCACAAATCATAGGTGTTCCCTGTGAGAATAGCAGAGTTGCCATCAAATTACGCATTTGTCTTGCTCTTAGTTCTTTTATATAGGCATCATTTGTTTCGCCTTCTACGCCATGGTTCCACGACCTGTTATCAGAGTGACCATCACGATTACCTTCCAAATTATTATGATTATGTTTTTCATTGTAAGAAACAAGGTCTCTAAGAGTAAAACCATCATGAGCCGTTATGAAATTCACACTTAAATATGGTTTTCTTCCATCTCTATCATACAAGTCACTACTTCCTGTTAAGCGATAGCCCATTTCTCCAACTGTTCCACCGTCACCTTTCCAGAAAGAACGCATTAAATCACGAAATTTAGCATTCCATTCAGCCCACAATACAGGAAAATTACCTACTTGATAACCACCTTCTCCAACATCCCAAGGTTCAGCAATTAGTTTTACCTGACTGATAACAGGGTCTTGATGAATAATTGTAAAGAAGCTGGAGAGCTGATTCCAGTAATGCATTTCACGAGCTAAAGTTGAACAGAGGTCAAATCTGAAGCCGTCTACATGCATTTCATTAACCCAGTAACGAAGAGAATCCATTATTAATTGTAGAGTTTGAGGGCATACTACATTGATCGTATTCCCCGTTCCTGTATAATCTTTATAAAATCGCTTGTTGTCATTCTGAAGTCTATAGTAATTGATATTGTCTATGCCTTTGTAACACATAGTTGGCCCCTGATGGTTGCCTTCGCATGTATGATTATAAACAACATCTAATATTACTTCAAAACCTTCTTGATGAAGGGTTTTGACCATCTGTTTAAATTCTCTAACTGGACCACCAATGCTTTTATCAGAGCTATAACGAATATCTGGCACAAAATAGGAAAGAGTACTATAACCCCAGTAATTTTTTAAACCTTTTTCATATAGGAAGGGGTCGTCTATATGCTGATGAACGGGTAGAAGCTCTATTGTAGTCACGCCTAGTTTTTTTAGGTAATTTATAATTGGTTCAGAAGCTAAACCTGCATAAGTTCCTCTTATATTTTCTGGAACATCTGGGTGAAGTTTGCTTATTCCCTTAACATGAGCTTCATATATTATACAGCGATTAAATGGGTATCTTGGCTTTACATCACCACTCCAGTTAAAATCATCTTCTATAACAACAGAAAGAGGGGTGCCAGAAGCATATTCTACGCTTACGTCTAAGTCTTTATTGGGACTGAAATTATTATAAGCGAATAAACCATCTTCATATTTTTCTTTACCGCTAAGAGCTTTAGCATAAGGATCCATCAATAAAACTCTTGGATTGAAGCGTAATCCAAGTTCTGGGCGATATTGCCCATGAACTCTGTATGCATAGAACTGACCTGGTTTTATCCCATCAATATAAATATGCCATACAAAAGCTGTTCTATTACGAAGTGGAATTTTTGTTTCATTCATATTTTCGTCAAAAAGGCATAGTTCTACACCTTCGGCATGTTCTGAATAAAGGGCAAAATTAACCCCGTTTCCATCATAAGTTGACCCGAGAGGGTAGGGGTGGCCTTGTTTTATATGCATTTGCTCATTCCTTTTTAATTATAATATTCAAATCTAATTATGTTCTTGCTTTATTGATTTTCCCAAATATCATATACTTCAACTTCATAAGGATCTGCAGCTTCCATTTGAGAAATTGGTTTGGCTTCTTCTTCTGCTTTGGAATCTGTTAAAGAATCTAATTCTGATAATGAATCTTCGGAAAGAGATTCGGAAGAATTGCTATTAGCTGATTTTAGGATTTCTGTTAAGCTGTTAGCAAATTGTTTTTGTGTTCCTTGAGTTAAAAACTGTTCTAGTTTCGAGACTGAATTATCTCTTGGATAAAGTGCTTTATAGATGGAAATATACTCTCTTAACATTCGAAACTCATTGTCTTTCATGTTTCGTATAGTTTTCTTCAGACGATCAGATAAGTTTACGTCTCTTTTTGAATCTACTCCTATTGTTGAAAACAGATTATTTAAAAATACTTTTCTTGATTCTGAAATAACTGATCTAGGTAAGCAAAAACCGATAAAATAAAAAGAAGAATAACCCCAGACTTCCGGTCTCGCCTTTTTTATAATTACAGCAAATTTCCCGTTTCCAAAATGTTTTGCTAAATTATAAATACTTTGAACTTCATTTAAAAACTGGTAGATTTTTCTGTGTGTATCCCATAGCTTTTCTTCTGCCTTTTGGGGAATAATCTCTTTCTTAGGCATTATTATAAAAGGTGTAGAGTATTTGGTGTTTATTTCTTCAGCTAAACCTAACTCTGACATTGCTTTTGCTTCATTAGATAGAAGCCATGTTTTAAATGAAGTTGTTATGTCAGATTCATTTATTTCTTCAGAATAACTAACAGAAGCAATTAAAAAAAATATAAACAAAATAATTATTTTTTTCATTTTTCTACTCCTGTCATTTTTAAAAGGTGGGCGGTTTGTTTCTGAAAATTCCAAAGATCTCTGGTTATTGCATTTTCTTTGCATATGAGTTTTGAAACGTAGTTTGATTTCCATGTTGCTTCATGGATTACTCCTTCAGCCATATTAAATATCAATTGACCGTTAAGAGACAAGCTTTTTGAATATATTCTGTCATCTGCTAAATTAAACTTGGCTTCAAAAGTTATATCTGCCAAGCTTTTTAGCTTGTCTATTTTTTTTAGGGTCAATGTCCAGATTACAGGAATTTGTTTCCCGAAGGCAGTGAATTCGTCCTTTTGATTAACGGTGGTTCCTACGGTCCAATCTCCTTCTGGAAATATTATAAAATATGGGAAAATCATTTTGTTTTCTGATGGTGCACCTCTTAGAGCACCTTTATTAGAAATATAACGTCTGACTCTGGAGTTATCATCGCCTATATCCAATATAAAAGAATTATCTTGAAATCCAACAACTTTAATATCAAAATCTATTATCTGATTGCTTGAACTTTTCTGAGGTGTATTGTTTAATGCGTTTACTATAGAAACATCTTGTCTTGTATATTCATAGGAATAAATAGCACCAGAGGTAAAATTATATTTTAATTCTTCTGAATATGCATAATTATTGGCAAATATAAATAATAAAGATAATGTCGCTAATATCATTGATCGGAATACTTTGTTTTTCACTAATTTACTCCATTTTGCATCTAAAATGATAAAATCAATCAATTAATTCTAAGGGAAAACACTAATTAAATACAAGGTTTTAAAAGCAAAAAATAAAAAAAGTTTTAGATAGTTTAAAAAAATAAAAAATGTTCAGAAAGTTTCTTAAAATATTAATCTTTTTAATGTTTCTAAAACCATAAACCGAGAGCATAATAAAAATCACGCTCTCGGTAAAATGGCTAACAGTATATCAGTTGTAATACACCAGAAAGTAATAATATAAAGCTGGTTAATTATTTCTGAAGTCTGTTGACTGCCTTCATAAGACGGCTGATTTTTCTTGCAGCGGTCTTTGGATGAATATAACCATTAGAAGCTGCTTTAGCGTATTTCTTTACTGCATAATTAGTAGCATTTACTACTTCTTCGCCTTTAGGATTTTCAGCTAAATTCAAAGCGTTTTTGCGAACTGTCTTAAGTTCAGATTTTATCTGAACGCGAATTTCGTGACGACGAACTGCCTTACGAGCATTTTTTGCTGCTGATTTTGTATTAGCCATGATATTTTCACCTTTCGTTAATGTAAATCATTTTGGAGCACTTATAATATCACTACACTTAAAGAATTTCAAGCTTTTTAATAATATTTCTGTGTACACTCTTAAAAATATTTATCACATACCGACTATCACACTAATTCTTGTTTGCTATTTCCCTTTGAATTTTCCATTTTTATATCTGTTGGGCCACAGTTTTTCAAGACGTTCTTTAAGTAACTTTTCCTTCCCGTAAACAGTTGGATGATAGAAACTAACCGGGTCATATCCCATTGGAAAATAATTTTCATCAGGAAGGAAAGCACCTTTATAGTCATGAGGGTATCGGTATTCTTTTCCATAACCTAATTCTTGCATCAGTTTGGTAGGGGCGTTTCGTAAATGTATTGGAACTCCTGGTTCACCGACTTCCCTTATATAGCGTTTAACATTGCTTTCAGCTTTATATAGGGCATTGCTCTTTGGTGCAGTTGCTAGATATACAACAAGTTGAGCTACAAAAAGATGAGCTTCTGGAGGGCCTACATATTCAAATGCTTGTGCACATGACATTGCTAATGTCATAGCAAAAGGATCAGCCATACCAATATCTTCTGCAGCGAATCTAATCATTCGTCTGAAAAGGTAACGGCAGTTTTCCCCGCCATCTATCATTCGATAGGCCCAATATAGTGCTGCATCAGGATCTGAACCTCTTAAAGATTTATGCAGAGCTGAAATTAGATTATAATGTTCTTCTCCGCCTTTATCATAACGTAATAACTTACTTTGGAATGTTTCTGCTACTATTTGTGGAGTTACTACAGGTTCTTCGTGATTTTGCTGTCTTGCTACTTCACAGCATGTCTCAAGGACATTTAGTGCGATTCTTGCATCACCAGCTGCCATCAAAGCTATGCGTTCGAGACTTTCATCAGAAATATCTATTTTAGGCGGTCGGTTTAATTTTTCGTCTTGGTCTATTGCTCTTGCCAATATGGCTACTAATGCAGGTACAGAAATAGGTTTTAAAACAAGCACCTGACATCTTGATAATAAAGCTGAATTAACCTCAAAACTAGGATTTTCTGTAGTTGCACCTATAAAAATAACTACACCTGATTCAATATGTGGCAAAAGAGCATCCTGCTGGGCTTTATTGAAACGATGTATTTCATCTATGAAAAGTATAGTTTTTTTACCAGAAGTCTTTCTTGTGAAAATGGCACGATCAAAAGCCGCTTTCATTTCTTTAACGCCTGAAGTTACTGCGGAAAGCTGAATAAAATCAGAATCTGAAAGACTGGCTAATACTCTTGCCAAAGTAGTTTTTCCACAGCCTGGTGGTCCCCATAAAATGATTGAACCGCTTAACCCAGCTTCCATTAGCATTCTTAGAGGCTTACCAGCTCCTAATATATCATCCTGCCCTAAGACATCTTCTAGAATTGTTGGTCTTACTCTGTCAGCAAGGGGTTGATAAACAGCAACAGAAGCATTCCCACTGCTAATGTTTTTATTCGCAAAATCAAATAAATCTGTCATAACTTATTTTGAAACTCTTATTTATGAGTATTAGGCTTTTTTGAAGACTTTGCCGATTGAGTAGAAGTTTTATTTTCGGTTTCTTTATTTTTTACCACTCCTAATAGTTCTGCAGTTGGGTGGAAAGAGCTTACATATTCTACTACGTTAGGATTAGACTTAACCTGTACTTCAATAACACGCCAAGTTTGTTTTAGATAAGCTTTTTCTAATTCAGTAGCTAATTGATGCATACCTAAGCTGCTCATATCTAAGCTAGGATAAGCTAATAATTTATCGCCACTGATAAAATTCATATCTTTTACTGGAAGTCTGGTTTTTGCCCATTCGATAAATTCGTTATTTAAAAGCAAATGTTCAGAATCCGCAATTTCTATATTTCCAAATTGTTTTTTAATAAATTCAGGTATTTTAAAAGATCTTTTAAAACAATCAGGACAAGGTTCTAATCCAACAAGTTCTTTATTTTCTTCTGCCCAGTTTCTTTCATTGGCATTAGAACAATTATTGTTTGGATCATGATAGTAGATACCCATTGGAGTCGTCCATGCAATGGTTTTCGCATTTAATGTTCTTGGTGCAACAGGTCTAGGTTGAATTACCTCGTTTCCCTTTTCTTTTGATTTTTGGTCTTCTAAAGCTTTTTTTTGCTGCTTATTTGAAAATATACCTGTGATAACTCTTTTTACTGGTTTAAATGGCTGTTTTTCTGTATCGGCAGGGAATACATATACTTCTGCATTTGAAGAAGAATTTCCAGCTTGTTTCGGTGAAGATTTTGAATTTTTTGTAGATTCTTTTGCCCCATAGATATTTATAACAGGTTGGACCATAAAAAGACTTAAAAAGATAGCTATTAAATACTTGTTATTATAAATCATAAAAAATTTTCCCTATAATATATAGTATAACATATTATTATTTCTTTTTTCTTATAAAAAATGCGTTTAAATTCTTTAAAAAACGAGGATATATAATACTGTAATTTTTAAAACCTTGTAGGTTTTAAGCTAGAAATAAATGATGTAATATAATTGGCACCTATAGCAATAATAAGCAAAGTAATAATTAATATTATGAAGATTTTAATTAATCTTAAAAAATCCTTTAAAAAAGTTCTGGGTTCTATCTCTTTTAAAGAAAATTTGTATCTATTTTCACTATTTGTAAGTGTATCTACTACTGACAATTGATAATTTTCTTTACAAGTGATTGCGGGTATACCCCATAGTTCTGAGATTGCAAAAGCTAATTCTATTGTTCTGTCATAATCCGATTCACTTTTGCCCATAATAAGCATATCAACTACTTTCCCATTTTTTAATAAAAAATCTAAACTATAAAGATAAACATATTTTGTTTCAGGGTGTATCTCTCCATATGTTTCTCCTTTTTCTGGGTAGCGGGTATAAATATTATTGGCTATTTGTGAAATTTCATCCTTAAATATTTTTTTTGATTTTATATAAAATCCAAGAAGAATTAATTCTGAATAGATACAATTATCTCTAAGATCTATTACAACATGATGTTGTAACAGTTTATCTAAGAAGAGACTAATTATAAGAAAGAGTATAATAAAGGCTGGAATAACATAGTGACCAAAATCTTCCTTAGTGTAGTATTTGATAATATACGAAATAAAATAGCAAAATAATAATAAACCTAAAGCAAAGTAAATAGATATGATTTGTGAGTATTTTGCTAGTGTAGAATAACATTCATCTACAATAATTTTATCTTCTTTAAAAGTTGAATATTTTACTTTTCTAAAACAATGAGGCATTTGGTTTTTCATAAAAATAATATATATTTTTTAAAAGCTCTTTGCAACTCTGTTTTATTATGTAATTGCTATATTTTTCTTAATTTGGTAATATGTTTTTTGTTGAGTAAAATAGAAATAATTGAATTATAGAAATGAATGATTGAAAGGAAACAAAATATTTATGATAAAGGTTTCAAATCGTGCTGCAGTTATGCAAGCTTCTCCAATCAGAAAGCTTATTCCATTTGCTAATATTGCAAGGAGCAAAGGAACTACTATTTATCCATTGAATATAGGTCAGCCAGATATCCCCACTCCTACTCCTATAATGGAAGCCATGAGAAAGTTTGATGCCAAAGTCTTGGCTTATTCTCCTTCTCAAGGTGAAGACTTTCTTATAAAAGCTTTTGCCAATTATTATTCTAGAATAAAAATTAATCTTTCACCAGAAGAAATATTGGTTACCACTTCTGGCAGCGAAGCTATATTCTTTGCAATGATGGCTATTTGTGATGTAGGGGACGAAATAATAGTTTTTGAACCTTTCTATACCAACTATGGTGGAATTGCTTCAGAAACTGGTGTGGTTTTAAAGGCTGCTAGAACTTATCCAGAAACAGGTTTCCATCTTCCTGCCAAAGAAAAAATAGAAGAATTGATAACTCCAAAAACAAGAGGAATCTTGATTTGCAATCCTAATAATCCTACTGGAACTGTTTACACAAATGAAGAATTGCAGCAATTAGCAGAAATAGCTGAAAAGCATAACATTTTCCTTATTGCCGACGAAGTTTACAGAGAATTTGTTTATGATGGTCAGAAACATACTTCAGTTATGGAATTAACCAATATTGCAGATAAGATTATACTTGTTGATTCTATTTCTAAGAGATATTCTGCTTGTGGTGCTCGTATTGGTCTTATTGCAAGCCATAATAAAGATGTGATGGAAGTAGTCTTGAAATTTGCTCAGGCAAGACTTAGTTCGCCAACAATTGAACAAGTTGGAGCAAAAGCTGGTATAGAAATGGATGCATCTTATTTTGAACCAATTCTCAAGGAATATCAGCAAAGACGTGATACTATTATGGCTGGTATTAAAAAGATACCTGGAGCTATTTGTGAAACTCCTGGCGGAGCTTTTTATTGTATAGTCAAACTTCCTATCAAAAATGCAGAAAATTTCGCAAAGTGGTTATTGACTGATTTTAATTATGAAGGCGAATCTGTTCTTGTTGCTCCTGCTCAAGGTTTTTATTCTACACCAGGTTTAGGAATAAATGAAATACGTTTAAGCTATGTATTAGAAGTTCCAAAACTTGCAAGAGCAATGGAAATTCTGTCTATTGCTGTGAAAGAATATAATAGCAAAGAATAGTTTTTTACTTAAACTAAAAATAAAAAAAGCTAGATTGCCACGGTTTCTGTGAACCTTTGCAATGACTAGCTTTTTTATTTTTAATTATGCAAATTACCACTCATCATATACCACTTATCACTAGGTAGTAATCCTCTCCGCTCTTATCCCCAGCTCATCTTTTTCCTTAAGACATTAAAGAAGTTTCGTTCTTTGAAAACTACTATATGGCTAGTTTCTTCTGCTTTTATTATTTCAACTATATCATTGTTTAACAGTTTAAAATTAGCCTGACCATCAATAACAAGCTCAACTATAGAGTGTACACAGGAAATTCTACATGTTAGAGTTTCGTTATCTGCTGCAATTACAGGTCTTGCACTAAGCATATGACTGTTAAGTGGGCATATAATCATTACATTGACCCAGGGAGGAACAATAGGTCCACCAGCGGATAAAGAGTAAGCTGTTGAACCTGTGGGAGTTGATACTATTAGCCCATCACCCTGATAAGTATTGATTATGTTTCCTGAAATGGAAACATTAATTTTTATGACTCTAAGCATAGGGGCTTTTTGTATAACAACATCGTTTAAACCTATACCAGTATATATTTTTTCCCCATTTCTGTATACGTTTGTGCGAAGCATCATTCTAGGTTCTACAGCATAATCTCCAGTTTTTAACCTTCTTAGTGCTGTAATTGCATTTTTAGGATCTTCCAAAGTCATAAAACCCAAATGGCCTAGATTTATGCCTGCAATAGGAAGATTATATTCGGCGTAGTCTCTTGCAGCACTAAGAATTGTTCCATCACCGCCTAGAACAACGAATATATCTGCTTGATTTCTTAAGTAATCGTCATCAAAAACCAGTTCTGGCATTGAAACTAGTTTTGCCATAGTTGGAGAAAGTCTTGCAGAAATTTTGTTCTTCATTGTCCATTTCAACATCGTTTGAACTAATGGGGGCAAGGACTCTTTTGCAGGATGACAGCTAAAAGCTATATTTCTTACAAGCTTTTCTTTTTTATCTATTTCTTTATTACTCATGATTAATTTGGTGGGAAAATTTCGTAATAACTTCTGCCACTTCTTATTGATTTTGCCACACTTCTAGCGGATAGTCCGTAAACATTGCCTTTCTGGCTGCTACTTATTTTGTCGAGAATTGTTAGAGCGGACTGTTTTTGACCTTTTTTAAAATATATATTAGCTAAGAGAAGTTGAGCATCTAGATTGTCAGAATCGTGTTTTAAGCAAGTTCTTAATGATTTTATTGCGGAATCTGTTTCACCTAATCTGAAAAGAGTGTCTCCTAACTGGTAATGAGCTTCAGCCCATCGAGGATATAGGATTACAACCTGTTCAAAAGACTTTAAAGCTTCAAGATAATTACGACTAAGCTTTGCTCTTAATCCTGTATTGTATTCTTTGAATACATTAGTCACTTCTGCGTCTAATGCAGTAAAAGCTCCATGCTTAGAACAGTTTACATCATTATTGTTCCATGAATAAATACCGCCTTTAGGACAAACTGGGGCAGAAGTAAGGTATTTATCTCTTACTAAATCTGTAAGGGAAAAATCTGATTTATTTTTTGGATTTTTAGAAATGAAATTATCTTGAGCCATTTTGATAAGCGACATACTGTGAGAGCAATCCTGCTTGTGTTTCAATTCTTCAAAATATACAGCTGTAAGCAGTTTTTCTGTTGATTCTGGTCTATTTTCAACTGGTGAAATAGGTGCATCAGTTGATCCTTTATAATTTGCTTTTGTATTGACTAAGGATTTCAAAGAGTTTTGCTTAGATTGAATTGAATTTTCAATTATACTTAAGCAGTTTCTTGCATAATCATCGCCTGGTTCTATATTTAATACCGTAACAAAAATTTGTCTAGCTTGAACTAAATGACCTTGTTTGGCTAACAATGCACCTTTTAGATTTAGTAATCTAATATTCTGTGGATTAATGCTTAAACCAGTTGCAATAGCCTTGTTAGCTGTTTCTAAATCATTTTTGCGTGCAGCTGATAGGGCTATTAAATAGTAGGTGTCCGATTTTGGAGCTTTTTTGGCATTTTCTAACAAATCTCTTACTGTAACTTCAGAAACTGGTGTTTGAAATTCTGCTGCAAAGGAAGAAAAAGACAATGAAGATATAAATAGAATAGTAACTCCTAGTTTTTTCATTGTTTATTAGTTCTCGACAATCTTCGTCGCATAAGTTCAGCCCAGCTAATCAAATCTGGATCACCTGATGAATTTGTTACTTTAGTAAATTCTTTCAATGCTCTTGGAGCCAGTCCTCTAGCAAAATAAATTTTCCCAAGGAAAAAATGAACTCTTTCATCTTCTGGAGAAAGTTTTTCGGCCTTAGAAGCATATTTGTAAGCTTCATTTACAAAACCTAAATTAAGGTTGGCATTAATCATGAATAGATGAGCATCAAGGTTTTCTGGTTCTAGTTTTATTATTTCTCTATAACATCTCATAGCCATCTTTAATTTACCAAGTTTTCTAAGAAGCTCTGAATAACTCATAAGTCCCTGAACATGTTTCGGATCTAAAGTAAGGACTTTCATATATGCAATCATGGCTTCATTTGGCATATCTAAGCTATCATATGCTTTCCCCATTTCCAGGTAGGCATCGATGTCATCAGGAGCCTTTTCTATTCGCTTTTTCCTGTTTTCAATAATTTTTGTTGCATCTGCTTCAACTTTCTTTTGAACTGTCTTTAAGTTTTCTGCAATGCTTTGATCACTATAATCGAAGCTGGAAGCTTTTTTAAAGGCTTTCAATGCTTCAGGATAAAGTTTCTGATTAGATAAAAGTATTCCTATATTATTCCATATTCCTGCCTGATCTGGTGCACCAGTAGCAGATTTAGTGAAAGCAACAATAGCTTTGTCTACTTGCCCTGTAGCTTGATATAATTTTCCTAGTTCAAGCCAAGATTCATAGGTAACTTTTTCATTTTTTACCAATGATTCAAACATTTTAATGGCTTCTTCATGATTACCTTTTTTCGCAACAGAATAGGCTAATAGATATGCTGCATTGTAGTTTTCCGGTTCAAAACGAAGAATTTCATTCGATAAATCATGCAGATCATCCCATCTACCTACTGCTTTTAATGAGTTAGATAAAGAAATCATCGTTTCTATTTTCTGATGGAATTGATTTGCTAATGCTTCTTGGAAAATGTCTATAGCTCTGTTATGTTCCCCTTTTGCAGCTAATACTTCTGCTAGTTTTTCAAGAACATAAGCATCCTTTGGACTAAGGCTTATAGCCATTGAGTAGGAAGTAATGGCCTGGTTATATTTTTTCTGTTCCTGGTAGAATTGACCAAGACGGCTGTGCCCATAAGAATCAGTTGGATGCAGAATAGTGGCTCTTTTTACCTCCATAATTGCCAAATCAGTTTTCCCTAAAACTTTATAGGTCATACCTAGTTGGTAGTGAGCATATGGATCATCTGGAGAAAGCTGAATAGCTTTTTGAAACATATCTCTTGCGTATTCATAGCGATTTTGAGCCTTTTGAAGAAGTCCAAGCTGATAATAAGCTTTAGACATGAATTTATTCAGTTCTAAAGATTTTTCTAAGGCTTTTTGAGCTTCTAATAGCTGTCCTTTTTGTCTAAGCATAGTGCCATAATATAAATAAACTTCTGCGCTATTTGGATTATGGGCTACACATGACTCTAAATTAGCTAGTGCTCCATCTGTGTCAGATCTTTCTTCATTTAATTGTGCCAAACGCAACATTAATGCATAATTGTTTGGAGTTTTAGATAGCTTTTCTTTTATTTCAGCTATTTCTGTGCTTATTCCATCGTCTAGAAATTCTGCAAGAGTTTCATAATGTTTATCAACGCTTGGAGATTTTTTTTCTGTTTGTTCTGGAACTGCTTCTATCGGAGTTCCCATTTCAAAAGTAGATATTTTCTCAGAAGCCTTGCTTGAAATTTCAATGTCTTTGTCAGATTCTTTTAGGGAAGCTACGGGATTGAGTGCTTCTAATGATAAGTCTTCAGGAAAATCGTTATCAATTTTCTCGCCTAAATCTAAACCGCCGTCAATCAGTTTCTTTTCATCTATGAACCAGAAAAATAGTTCTATCAATGCAATTAAAGCAACTATCCCACAAGTAAGACCACCAATGAGCCAAATTAAGGGGTGACTTTCACTGATTTTTGTAAAAAATAGTATCGTAAAGAGTAACAGAGCTGAAATTAACATAATAATGGCTCTTATAGGCCATGAACTGCTCTGATTTTTGTGAACAGGTTCAAACATTTCTGCTACTGGATCATTAATATTTTTATCTTCTTCTTTTGTGGTATTTGTATTTTCTAAGGTTGCTCCGCATTGGTTACACACAGAAGCGGTCAAAGAATTATTGCATCCACATTTTGGACAAATTAATTGAATTTCATGGTCACAAGCGACACATTTGACTGCTCCATCTGTATTAGCTGCACCACAGCTTGGACAATTAACCATATTGATAGAAATCCTACTTTCTAGTTATTTATATGTTAGTATTATTTGTAAAAGAACTTTTTTCTTCTCTATCAGAATCAGCTTCTTGCCAAAAAGAAGCCACAGGTTCTCCTAATATAGCACCTATTAAAGAGCTTATGAAGACTGCTAAATAAGCAGTTTCAAAATCTATGAGATAATAAATAGCCGGCGAAATGGCAAAGCCAACTAGCATTCCAATAATACAGCCTATTACCGTTGATTCGTATACAGCTATAAATGCTCCTAAAGCAGAACCTAAAAACAGTCCCACTAAAGTGTATATATCTCCAAAATTTCTTGCTAATACACTGCCTATAGCACCAAATGCAACAATTAGTGTACAGACTAATAAGCAGGCCATGAATTTTGAAAGATTGCCAGACGTATTTATTAAGCTCATATTTTATCTCAAAATAGTCTTTTCGTAGTAATACTTATTCTTAGGATTTTCTGCTATGAAAGTAGTCATTTCAGACAACATGCAATGACCGTCTATTGTAGCGGCTTTTGTGCAAATGTCTTTGATACTGTTAAGTCTGTTGTGAACTTCGTTATAACTACCGGTTTTCATTGGTTTTACAACTCTTATTACCGCTCTAACTGCATTTTTTGTGCTATATTCAGCAAGAGGAATAATATCCAACTGAACTATTTTGTAACCATTATCTGTTAAAGCTTTTTCTATATTACTTTTTATTAATGCTTTAGTTTCTTCGCTGACTATCACTCCGCTAACAGGTTCTTCCTGCTTAGCCAAAACTCTGTTCCAAAATTCAGAATTTTTTGCTCTTAATTCTTTTGAACGAATTTTTAAGTTTTCTGTCAGAGATCTGGAAACTCCTAATTCTTTCAGTTGTTCAACTGTAGAATCAGATTCACTAATATCTTCATCATCATCTTCTTCTTCATCATCAAAAGAAGTTAAACCGATTTCTTTATCAACTGCATCAATTAATTCATCACTATAACCCAGAAAAATTAAATCTTCTTCAGGATAATCAGCAAAGCATACTGGTGAAACTAATAAACAAAGAGCTAAAAGACTAATAGAAATATTTTTTTTCAAAGTTTGACTCCCAAATATCTATTTTTTTACATATTATATGCGTTATTCGTTAATTTTTAAAGTCCTTAAACGCTTTTCTCAAATTTTTCATGCTTTCGTGTGGATCTTCGATAAATATTTTTGCTCCGGCTATAACATCAATAAAGCCAAGTTCTCTTTTATAGCGAGGAACTATGTGCTGATGAAGATGTTCTATACTTGCTCCAGAACAATATCCAACGTTAAAGCCTATATTGAATCCACCTGGATTATACAATTTTTTAAGAGTTTCTATGGTAAAAGTTTGAATTTTGTGCATACATATTACTTCGTTATCCGTTAACTGTGATGGTTCTGTGATATGCCTTAAAGGAAAAATCAGAACATGACCTGATGTGTAAGGATAAAGGTTTACAGATACTGCAAACATATCATTTTTCCAAACTAGCATATTTTCAACTTCTGGATTGTTTTTACAAACTTCACATAAGATACAATCCACTTTTGGTCGTGATTCACCAGTTAAATACTTTTTTTTATTTAGTATAAATAATTGTTCGTCAAAACTCATTACTATTTACCTAAGAGAAATCTTATATAAGTATATTAACAAAAACCTTGACCACTTGCAAGGATGCCTTTTATTTTAAGAATGGGAAAATAGAAGAATTAGAAAAGAAAAAATGATAAGTGGTATAATTGTGATTAGTGATTAGTTAGTGCTATAAGGTGAATAAAAAGAAATTGAAAATATTAAGAATCATTTCAAGAATGAATGTTGGCGGACCATCTAAGCATGTGGTCAACTTAACTGATGGTTTAAATAATTTTGGCTGTCAATCTATATTGGTTAGTGGAAAAACTAATGCTCTGGAAGGCAATTTGTATGAGCTTGCTAGTGAAAAAAATATTGAATTAAGAATAATTGATTGTATGGAGCGCTCTGTTTCTCCCATAAAAGATTTTCTAGCTTTTATAAAAATTTTAAAAATTATAAAAGAATTTAAACCAGATATAATACATACTCATACAACGAAGGCTGGTATTTTAGGCAGATTAGCGTCGTTATTTTGTTCGGTTCCTAAGATTTATCATACTTATCATGGTCACATTTTTAATTCTTATTTTAATAAGCTGATTTCAATTTTAATTATAGCTATAGAAAGAATATTCTCTTCTTTTACTACAAAAATAATATCTCTAACACCAAATTTATCAAATGAATTAAGGTCTATTTTAAGACCTAAAAACCCTGATAAAATAGTTACTATACCTTTGGGGTTAGATTTAAAAGCTAATTATCTGATGCCTAGAAAAAATAATAAATGGCGAACTTCCATGGGCTTTTCTAATGATGATTTTGTTGTAGGGATAATCGCAAGATTAGTTCCTGTTAAAAATCATTCTTTATTGATTAATTCTATGACTGTTCTTGCTCAGAGATTTCCAGATTTGCATTTGGTTATTGTTGGCGATGGAGAAAAAAGAAACGAACTTGAACTGCAAGTTAAAGAACTTGGATTGAAGAACAGAATTCATTTTTGCGGCATTATTAAAAATCTTGAGACTGTGTATTCCGATTTGGATTTATTGGTTTTATGTTCAAAAAATGAAGGAACCCCTGTTTGCATAATAGAGGCTTTAGCTTCTGGTTGTCCTGTCTCTGCTACTGATGTTGGAGGTGTGGGGGAATTGTTAGAAAAGGGGCGTTTAGGGCGCTTACTCTCGTTAGAACCTAATAGTTTTCTTGAAGATTTATCTAATGCAATAAAAGATTTAAAAGAAAACAATTTTAAAGAAATTCCAAATGCAAAAACACGAAAATATATTAGCGATTATTATTCTGTAGATAAATTAGCTCGCAATATATTTAAACTTTATAGAAATAAGTTAGAAGATTATAAAACGTAATAAAAATCTAACTTATTTCTTTAAAAAATTTTTTCTTAAACTTTTTATAATATTCAACTATGCTGCTTTTTTTTCTTCTGTCTTTTTTGCAGGAGCATTTGATGAAGAACTAGTTGTTTCTGTTGATTTATTAGTAGATTCTGTTTTGGTTTTAGTATTTTTTTCAGAAGAATCTTTTGTGGATTTGTCGTTTTCTGTAGAAGTTTCTTTCTTTTGTGCTTCTAGGTAACCAGAATCACGATAATCAGTAGAATAAAAACCCGAACCTTTAAATATTACCGAGCTTGCCGATAAGAGCTTAGTGCCAACAGCACCACAGACAGGGCAATATTGCGGATCTGTGCAACTCATAGAATGAAAAGAGTCAAAAACCTTTTCACACTTGGTACACCGATAACTATAGGTAGGCATTTTCTTTTCCTCCTAGCAACATTGCATATAATTTTTTATTAAATTCTATAAGCCTATTTGTGTAGCAAAGATTATCACAAACAAGCTTTCACTTCAAGAATTTTTTAATACTTGCTTTATTAACTCTTATAAGAAATTATAAATATCGTCTTCTGTTTGGTCGACCACGGCGTCGAGCTCTTTTAGAAAGTTTAGGAGGTTCTTGTTCCAGCAGAGGAATAATTTCATTGGCTAATAATCTTGCTTGCCATTCATGAAGTATTTCACTCTGAACAAGTTCGCCCAAAGTTTGAGGTCTTGCTTTGGCTAAACTATATAATGCATGAGAAGGTGCTAAAACTGAAGGTGGAATATTTTCCTTGACAGCTATTTTATCTCTAACTTCTTTTATTGCTTTTGCCAGTTCTCCTTCCCAGGCATTGAGAAGTTCTTCTCTTGAGTGGTATTGAACAGGTTTTTCTAAATCAACTAGTTCTGCATTTAACCCTTCTCTTATAGCTTTCTGTATTTCTGTTCCATATTTTGAAAGAAATTCGTGATTCATGCCTTTAATTGTATTCAAACCAGCTAAACTTCTTGGGCAAATTCTTGCAATTTCTAACAAAGCCTGATTACTAAGTAACATAAATGGAGCTCTATCCAATTCAGAAGCTATTTCTTCTCGCAAAGTCCAGACTTCACGTAAGACAGCTAAAGAACGAAGAGAAAGGTAAGAACTACCTTTTATGTGGAAAGCGTATGGATCTGGTTCTTGTGTGTGTGCTTCTCTAGCTTGCTTAGCAATAAAATCACATTCTTCCATAACCCATTCAAGACGGTCTAGTTCACAGACTTCCTGTAAAAGACAGTCGTAAACAGGTATCAGACAAACTGCGTCAAGCAGACCATATTCAATCATTGCTTTGGTTAATGGCCGCTTTGACCAGTCACATCTTTGTAAATGTTTATCTAAAGTAAAACCCAGATATTTTTCTGTAAGTGCCCTTAAGCCAAGTTCTTTTATTCCTATTAATTCAGCAGCTTTTTTGGTATCGAACATTCTAGGAATAAAAATCTGTAAATTTTTGGCTAACATAGATATGTCGAAATCTCCACCATGGAAAAGCCACATACATTTATTTTTAGAGGCAAATTCTTGAAATGGTGTAAAATCAGAAATTACCTGAGGATCTATAATTGCTGCTTCTTTTCTTGTTGCAATCTGTATAAGATTGACTTTTGAATAATATTTATAAAAAGCTGCAGATTCAATATCAACAGCTATTACGTCTTCGTTGGACGCTCTCTTAAAAAAATTGGCAACTTCTTCTGTAGATTCAATTAGCCTTGCATTATTTATAAAAGGCGATGGATCAAAAGCTATATTCATAAAAGTACTTTTTTCTATTTTCTCTAAATTTTTCTGCGTTTATAATATAACATTTTGAAAAATAAATCAGTATTTTTTTATTAGGTAAAAAAAATTATTCTGCCGATTATTAAAACAGGAGAAGTTTATGTTTATAGCTGGTTTAATAATGTCTATAACTTTAGTTTTCGGCGGATTTGCCGTTGCTGAGATTCTTTTTTATTCTCTTAATGGTAGATTTTTTTGGAGAGCTTTCGTGCCAGCTATGCTAAGATTCACTCTCTTTCCAAATGATAAAGTTGAATTAGACTGCTATGACGTTTTAACGGAATATGCATCATTAATGCTTTATTGTTCAAGTCTTGTACTGCCTTTTATTGCTCTTAATTTTATGGGCTTTGTTCACTTTTTCTAGCCTTAAGGAATAAAAAATGTCTAGTAATGAAAAAATGCAGGCTCTTACCGAAACCAGAAATCCTCGAACTTTATATATTGATAGAGTCGGAACCCGTGATGCTGTTAAAAGCTTTATTCGTGAAGATATGGCAATTCATTCTGCAATCGAAGCTTGTCAGGAGAGTATCTCTAAAGCGGTAGATTGTGCTTATTCTTCATTGTTAAAAGGCGGGAGACTCGTTTATATTGGAGCAGGTACTTCTGGAAGACTAGGGGTTTTAGATGCTTCTGAATGCCCGCCGACTTTCGGGGTTCCTTCTAATATGGTTATTGGTATTATTGCTGGTGGGGATAAGGCTTTGAGAGAGGCTATAGAAGGTGCCGAAGATGATAAAGATGGCGGAAAAAGAGATTTAGAGGGTATTCATTTTAACAATAAAGATACTTTAATAGGAATAACAGCTTCTGGAACTACACCTTATGTTGTAGGAGCTCTTGAATATGCTAAAAGTATAGGAGCTAATACTGTTTTACTTTGTTGCAATCCTTATGGTGAACTTTTTAATGCTGATGTGCTGATAAATGTAGCTGTAGGACCTGAAGTAATTGCAGGCTCAACAAGATTAAAAAGTGGAACAGCATGTAAGATGGTTTTAAATATGATTTCTTCCATAAGTATGATTAAGCTTGGCAAAGTATATGAAAACCTGATGGTTGACGTAAAAGCAACAAACAACAAGCTAAAGAAAAGAGCTCTTAAAATAGTTATGGAAGCAGGAAGAATACCTAATTATGAAGCAGAAGCAAAACTCGTTGATGCTGAAGGTAATCTTAAAGTTGCTATAGTTATGGCAAGATTAGACGTTGATGCTGAAACAGCCCGAAGAAAACTAAATACTGCCAATGGTTATCTTTACAAAGCTCTTGGTGAAACAGGGTATTTCTAGAGAGAATAGAGTTAAGAGAAGAGAGATAAGAGGATTGTTTTAGCTTATGTAAGATTTAACTATTATAAAATCTTTAATGTTATATTTGCTTTATACGACTAACTTTTGAAGACCCCTTCAGTTACTTTGCGAAAGCCCCCTGCAATGCAGGAGAGGATCTTCGGCCCTCAATAATGACTATATAAGGGATTATCTTTTGCCAAAGCAATCTCTAATCCCTTATCTCTTATCTCTTATCTCTTAACAAGAGGCGTAGCCTCTTGTTACTTAATTGCTCTTGCTTCCATATAGAAGCGTTTTTCGTTGGCTTCACCCATTGAGAAAGTTTTGCGTGGGAGTGCACCGTCTTTAATGATTGTTTCAAAGAAAGTACCTTTATCTATAGCTGGTAAGAAAATACCAATATTGCCTTTTTCAGATCCTTGTTTATCTGTAACATCAGCACCGTGGATGTAGCCAATATTATATTTTTGTTTAACCAGTTCGTCTATAACTTTCTGTAATGTGCCAGCAGCGATGTTGGCAGCAGGTTTCTTAAGAGTTACTACTGCGTGTTTACCTGCTACACAGTAACCGAAGCGCTGTTCGCTCTGGTCTTTAATCTTATCAGCGATGCAGTTTTTGCAGCCAACTTCTTCAATAGAAATAGATTCAGCGTTCTTCTTGAGTTCATTTAAGAAAACATCTTCTGGAACATTGAAGAAAACACGATGAATTGGTTCGAATACCAGACCTGGATCAAAAATGTTTTCTAATTCTACAAGACAGAATCTTGCAGGATGATTCTTCTGTTGTTCTGGAGTAAGAGTAGCTTTAATATCTTCCCAGCAGCTCTTCGCTGTTGCAAAACTGTGGTTACCATCGCCCATAGCGAAAAGTAATGGGTTAGATTTATCAAGATTTGCGTAAATTGTTTCGAAAGCTTTGCAGATGTTTTCTTTGTCTTCATCTGAATTTACAAGCCAAGCTTCAAGATGACCGCCATTTTTCATGAGTTCAACATCATAAACAGATTTGAGGCTGTCTTTTTTGGCGGTTAATGGTTCGATTACAGAGCGTTTTTCATCTGAAATCAATACCATTATGTGAGGAATTTCTAGAGGAGCATCTTTTCTTATTTTCTTTCTCGGTGGGATTCTAGAAAGAATTGTACCTTCTGTAGCTCTGATTAAGGTCTTAGAACCCTTTTCCCAGCTATAGCGGTCAAGGTCTAATGCAGCCATAAGACCCCATCTTGATACACCACTGCATGTTCTGCGAACTAAGAAGAAAGATTCTTTATATGTATCAAATAATTTAGCTTCAACATATTTTTTCATTGAAGCATTGATGTTAGCAATGCGTTGATCGCCATCATTATCTTCAAGATAACATTCTGGGAATATAAGGCGAAGAGTTGAAGGTGCTTCACCAACTATATCTGATGCTGACTTCCAGTATTCTTTTTCTGATTCATACTGGTCGCAGGCTACAACTGCCCATTTAGAAAGATCTGTTCCCTTCTTTGGGAGCATAATATCTGCGGCCTTCAATCCAACTGCTTCTAATCTTGCATTAATATCTGACATGTTGTGTTATTCTCGCTTTCCTTTACCTTTTTTCTAGTTTTAAGACTTAAGGATAAAGATTGAAGAATAAAGAAAAAATGATGAAAACTAATTATCGAGAATTTATCTAACTACAATCTTCTTTCTTCTTCCTTCAATCTTCTATCTTCTTACTTAAATATGATTCTATTTCATAACTTCCGTAGTGGCAATATATTTTTTTCTTTTGTGGAAAAATCTTCTAATTCTTTGTAGCTTCTCTAAATAGTGATATGCCAAATGATAAAATTAAAGAAATCAATAAAGCTGTTAAGCAAATCTTTGTTCTTGATGGTCTTGATTTTAGTATTGCGATTCTAGGTTTATCTATTATTTTAAACTGATAACTTTCCTCTGCTTCTGCAATTTTCGCAATTTCATATTGCTCATTCAAAACAGAATATATTTTTTCTTTTACCGAAATAGTTCTTTTTAATCTAGCTAATTCAAGCATATTCTCAGGCATATCGTTAATTTCTTTATCTAATTCTTTAATTTTTGAATCTATAGAGTTTATTTTTGCAACTTCTGAATCACATTGATTTTTTATTTCTGATAAGTCGATTTTTGTATCCTTAGAATTAGAAATGTAGGTTTTTAATTGTTCTAATGTGATTTCAGCTTCATTCTTTTTAATTTCTAATGAAGTTATTTTATTTATTGTTTCCATATACTTTTTATCTATAGATAATAATTTGTGCTGCTTTTGAAAGACTTTTAGAGCGTTTTCGCTTTCTTCAAGTTCTGTTTTCGTTTTATCCAGTTGTTTTTTTACGAATTCTAACTTTTCTTTACGGGGGCCTTTTGTAAATTGATCCATTTTATCTAAATAAGCATTGACTATTTCTGCTGAAGTAGTTGCAATCATAGTTTCTGCTGAAATGGTAATTATTCTATTGCTGGGGTCATAGTTTATTTTGATAATTTCTTTTATATCTTTTAATACTTTGTCGTATATTAATTCTTTTTCTGTAATAGGTCTATCCTCTATTATAGCAGGATTCGTAGCGATACCAAATCTATTGATGATATATTCATACATCGAATCACTCTTTAAAGAATTAAACAATAAAGAAGCATTCCCGGAATCTGTATAAGAATCTTCACTAAAATTGTAAAAAAATCCATTCAATGCACTGGATTTCCCATTAGGAAAAATATAAATAGAGGCTGAAGACTTATAGTAGTTTGGTAAATAAAATGAGTAAACTGCAGAAATGATCACTACTATTAATGGAATAAAAACAATTATTTTCCAGTTATTTTTAAAAAAGGAAGATAATTTTGTGAGGGTGAATCCTTCTCCATCTTCAATGCTCATTAAAATTTCTGATTTTATAAGCTCTTCTTTTATTTCTTTTTTTAATTGTTCAATATTAATTTCTGACATATTCGATTAAGGGAGAAGGGGGAAGGGAGTAGGGAGTAGGGAGAAAGGAGAAAAGAGAAAGGAGAAAAGTTGCTTGAAGGGTTCTGTTCCAATCTTTTACTCCTTATCTCTCATCTTTTTTATGCTATTGCCTTATTTTCTTCCTTTTTTTCTTGTTCTTTGCGGCGTTTTATAAATTCTATCAGAAAAGCTAGGAATACAACTAGTACACCAGAGCTAAATCCTGATAATAATATTATAAGTTTTCTCTTAGGTTTTGATATTAACTGAGGAATTCTTGCCTGATCTATTACTTCAAACTGACTTCTTTCTTCCGCTTCAGTTATTTTTGCCATTTCATGTTGCTCTGTAAGAATAGCATAAAGCTTTTCTTTAACTTTTAAATTACGCTGCAATCTAATAAATTCCAAGGAAACATCAGGTAAGTTAGAAAGTTCTTTTTCTACTTCGCTAATTTCTTTCCTTATAGCTTCTGACTTAGCTTCTTCGGCTACTTTTTGAGCTTCAACTTTAACTAGTTCAGGAACAGAGCCAGAAGATTTAAGCATGCTTTGCTGCATTTCTAATGAAATGCTAGAATTTATTCTTTGAGATTCAAGCTGTGTCATTCTATCAATGGCAGCCGCCGTTTGCTTATCTAGAGCAAATAGTTTGTGTTTATCTTGGAATTCTTTGAATTCATTTTCAGAAGTTTCTAGTTCTTTTCCTATCTTTTCTAATTGTTTTTCAATAAAGATACGTTTTTCTTGTTGCGGACCTTTAGATAATTCATTTAGCTTTTCAATGTAAGCAGTAACAATTTCAGCAGAAGTAGTAGCCGACATTGTTTCTGCCGAAATCGTTATTAATCCTGTTTTTGGATCATTTTCTACTGTTACAATTTTTTCCATCTTAGATAACAGACTGTCATATATGATAGGTTTTTCAGGATCTGGCTGATAATCTTCACCAACAATAGCTGGATTCGTTGCTATGCCAAAGCGGTTTATGATGTAATTGTTCATAGTATTACTTTTAAGATATACTATCATGTAGTTGGTTCCACCACCGCCACCGCCGAGACCCATTAGGCTAGCCATAGGGATATTACTCATTAGACTAGCTAAAGCTCCACCACCACTTGAGGAATGAACAAATATTGTTCCTGAAGCTTTATAGTAATTAGGCATAAAATACTTAGCATATACTGCAACAAGAATTGCTACGATAATTGGAAATATTACTATAATCTTCCAATATTTTTTTAGAACAGCAAACAACTCAAAAAGATCTATTTCATCTTCTTGAAGTCCCATGATTATCTCACGTTTGAGTAACTCTTCTTTTATCTCTTTCTTTAGCTGTTCAGTATTTATTTCGGAATTTGACATAATTTATTCTTCTATTATTTCAACGTTTGCTCTTGGCAAAGTTATTTCTTCACCTGAATTTGTTTTTATTTTAACAACACGAACTTTGGCTTCTGTAGCTATAATAACTGGTTGTTCTGGAAGTTCTACAACTGTTGCAACTTCACCAAAATGAGGTTCACGAATAATTCTTACAGGACTTCCAACATTCATACCAGTGTTTTTACTTAGGTTTTCTATTTCCTTAGTTGATTTTGTATTGGTAAGAGGAATAACAACTTCTGGTCTTATAACACCAGCACGAATCTGAGTTGCCCCATTGATAGAAGTTTTCATTCCAACAGACTGCTTAAGTAATTCGTATGTTTTCTTGGCCATCTGTATTTTACCAAAACCTTCTGTAACAACTAATGTTATACCTTTTTCTTCAGTACCAGTAATTGCAACACCTAAGTCATAACCTAGGAATTCCTTAAGGTCTTCAGCATCATAACCACCGACTATAACACCTTTTACACCAACTTCAACAGCTCGGTTTAAAGCTTTAGCAGTAACAAGTGAACCTCCAACGATTATCTTGCCTTTATGCTCAATCTTTATATCATCTTCATCTAATACTGCATCGGGAGAGGGTGAAACCATAACTAGTTCACCGATTACTTCACCGCCTATGCCAAAAATACCTTGAATGTAAGTTGCTAATGAATTGATTTTAACGCCTTCTTCAGGGTAAATATCGTCAACAACTCCATCAATATATGCATGAACTTCTACTGGAATTGGAGGTTCACGCAAAATAGCCTGGCCTGTAGCAGTAGAAAGACTTTCAACACTTCCTGTAATAGGTGCTTCTATAGTAGTTTTGAAGAAACCAAAAAAACCACCTGTTTCAGCAAGAATATCGCCTTTTTTTATTGTGTCACCTTCTTTTACTTTTAGGTAAATACTTATTTCATTGGCTTCACAACCAAGTTGACCAGCAAGATTCAATGGGTAAACATTGCCTGGAAGGTTTGTTGAAGCTACAACTGTTTCAGCTGTAACTTTATCGCCTTTTTTTACATTTACTTCGCCTTTAAGCGGTAGTTTTCTATCTTTTTCAACCAAAGTCTTTGAAACTATTTTAAGACCAGGTGTATATGCACTAGCCATTATAGGTAATCCTTTCTATTAAAGACCTGGGTAAAGGTTCATAGCCTTATACCATGATTTAACGATATTGACACGTTCGGCATTGTCTTTTGGTAAGGTAAATGGTCGTCCACGGGTGTCAAATATTACACCAACTACGCCACCATGTACTTCTCCTTCAAATTCTTTGCCATCTCCATTGCCCATATCAAAACCCCAACAAGGTTTAACATGAATCTTAGCAACTTCACCTATAGCTAATGGAACAACATTTAGTTCTCCGCCATTTAGTTTTCTGCTTATTTTTTCTCCATTGGGCATTTCAAGAGTGAAATCTAATACAGTTTCATTATTTTTGACTACTCCTGTTGGTGAAACACAAGTACCTAAGTAGATCAAACAGTCTCGTTCGAAAACACTCAGAGCAGCTTCTTCTTGAACTGTAGCAAGAACTCCAAGCTGAGGCATCATGAATATTGAGTCAACCGTGAGCTGGGTAATTCCTTCTGGTAGGAATGCATCAATGAGCATCATTGCTGTTTGTTGTCTTCTTGGTGCGTGAGAAAGAACACCACCTGACCCTATAAGCATGTTCAAATCTTTTAAATTAACAAGGGATTCACCTGTCATCGTCTGATCGAAAACATCACCAATTGTTCTTTCTTGTTGAACACCCTTCAAACCGACTGCCAAAGAGCGATGTTGGTCAAAAGAGAGTCTTAATGCTTCTCTAGCACAAGCCTGTTCAACTATTAATTCTTCAATTAGTGATGGAATAGTTGTTGGACGAATCATTTTGTTTTTAACGCGGTTGCGTAAGTCTCTTTCGTCCATTTCAAAAGGAACCCAACGCATAACATTTTCTAATCCAGCTTCTGCAAAAACATTACTGATTGAATAACTCATACCGTAGTTAGCAGAAACTGATTTGTTATAAATACCTTGGAATACGCTGAATACGTCTGTGGTTGCACCACCAATATCAGCACCAACTACTGTTATACCTTTCTTTTTAGATATTAACTGCATAATATCGCCAACTGCACCAGGGGTTGGCATAATGGGAACATCTGTTAGTTCCATTAAGTGAGGATAACCAGGAGCATGACTCATAACGTGTTCTAGGAAAAGATGCTGAATCTTTTGTCGGGTTGGCATTAGATTTTCTTTTTCCATTGAAGGTCTTAGATTGTCAGTTATGTCGAGTGCAACCTTATTGCCTAAGGCTCCTTTTATTTGTTCTCTAGCATCTTTATTTCCTGCATAAAGAACAGGCAATTCATATCCTACACCTAAGCGTGCTTTTGGACTGGCAGCAGCAATTATTTCTGCAAGACCAATGACCTGTTTTGTGTTTCCACCATCAACCCCACCTGACAACAGAATCATGTCTGGACGTAAATGTCTGATTCTCTGAATCTTTTGGTGTGGAAGTCGACCGTCATTGGTTGCTAATACGTCCATGACGATTGCACCAGCACCAAGTGCTGCACGAGTAGCAGATTCCCCTGACATTGTTTTGACAACGCCAGTAACCATCATCTGTAAACCACCACCGGCAGAACTTGTAGAAACATAAATATCTACACCCTTTTTAGTTTTTTCGTCATAGGGTTTTATTAAAGCTTTGCCATCATCAGTCAGGATTTGTCGACCTGCTAATTCCTGGACTTCTGCAACAGCATTTAAAACGCCTTGAGTAACGTCTTCAACAGGAGCTTCAACGGTTGTTGGAGCTTCACCACGAACTATTAGACGGAAAACACCGTTACGCTTTTCTATAAGAATAGCCTTAGTGGTAGTACTACCGCAGTCTGTTGCCAGAATGCTTTGAATATCACTTTTGCTCACTAGATACACCTTCCTTAGTTTCTTTATTATTAAGTTCAAGGTCTTCTATGGTAGTTATCAGCTGCTCAATTCTTTTTCTATCACCAATTACAGCTTGAAACTTTTCCATCTTGACCGGGTCAAAAATCAAATCAAGTAATGGACCAAATATCATTAAGGTACTTTGTCCTACAAGAGAAAGTGGCTTGAACATCTCAAGAGCCATTATTGCAGGTGCTGACATCTGTTTTGTTACAATAATATTTGCCAATCTATTAACAAAGCCATCAAGTTCTTCTGAGGAAAACCTGTTATTGACTTCAGATTCTTCTGGTATTGTCCACATTCCCATAATGTCAGCCTTTATTTAACCTACAATTTACTCTATCAGATGCAGCCATTCTTTTAATAGAAAACTGAAACGACCGATTAGCAGAGAAATACGACCCATTACTGTTGCACCAAAAGAAGCACCGAAGCTAATCATTAAGAACCAGATACCAATTTTGGATAAATTACCAAATACGCGTCCTCTGTGCTCTGTACTGAAGAAGAAGTAAAATAGACAAGCTATTGTTCCTAAAACTAGTACAAAGTTAGAAAAACTCTGCCAAATATCGCCTGATACTATAATTGGTTTAATAGATTTTGCAATTTGAGGAATTAAAAGTTGTTGTGTTGATGTAACAATTACAACACCTGTTGATATCCCCATAACAAAAGCTACAGTAAATCTGCTTACCCAGGCAAGCTTTTGCGAAAATCTTAGGAGCATAAGACAACCAAGAATTCCCGGAATTAACAACATATATTCTGGAGCGGCATTTGCTGCTTCCCCAGCATTAAATAAACTAGGAAATAGTTTGGCAAATAAATTTGGTTTCAAAACCTGATGGAAATAGTTTACTGATAAATAATAACCAGCTGAAACTCCAACAAATAAAGATTCTGCAAACCTATAAAAAGGATTGTCTTTGACAAGGAAGCTAAAACAACAGAGTGTTATGAAAGCACCAATCCAAATACTAATAAATTCAAAATCCATTTTTTGCCCCTCCTTTGCTTAAGCTTTCTTTTTCTTGCCTAATTTACGGTTTTCAGCAATATAAGCAAGATTTCCGAGGATGATGAATAGCATAATTGCTAAGTGAGCAACTGCTTGAGGGAACATACCTGCACGTCCTTCAGCTATTATTGGTTTCCCGTCTTTATCGCTACCATAATCACCAACAAGTGTTTCATATTCTGCAGAACCAGGTAAGCCGCCAATCATGCCAACTAACTGACCGGTCTGAAGATATGTGGTAAATCTTGGGATATTAACTGATGTGCATCCTGCTGCCATCGGTCTTTTATGGTCTGCTTCAACCTGTATAAAAGCTTCTATACCGTTGGTTCCAGCAGTATAACTGATAATCAAATCTATATCTTCTATGCTGAATTTTTTACCTTTAATATTTTTAGTAAAAATATCCATATTGAGAGTAGATTTACCCGTCATATCCTGTGGATAAGTTCCCATGAAATCATTACAAAGGTTTTTTACGTGAATGATTCCTCCTGGTTTATATCCAAGATTAACATAATCAATTCCTGGTTCAAGTTTAAATTTGCTACTCTTAGATATTTTACCTTCTTTTCTTAAAGTAGCATTATTATAATTTTGTTCATGTATTATTTTTGCTTTCTTAAGACAGTCTTCTGCCAATTGACTTCCTAATGGCCAGTTGCAACCTATAACTGGTTTAATGTTTCTTCTGAACATATGAACAAAAATTGCTATAGCACCAGGACCTAATTCTGGTTCAGCTGCAGGGTCAAAGTCAAAAGAAAGAAATACACGACTTCCTTCAGGTAAAGATTCAATTTTGTCGTAAATTCCCTTTACAGCTGTACTAGGTTTCATTTCTAGTTCATACTTGAAAATCATTGGTAGAATAACTGATAAAGCAACACAAAGATAAACCCAACGACGGTCAAGGTTTTTTAATTTTAAGAAAATATCCATATTATCTCTCCTCAACCTTCTCCACCAAGATGGCTTCTTTCAACACCAAGAATAATCTTTAGAGATGATGATACATAGCCGAGCATGGCGCCTATTAATATTGCCCCTTGGGCTGCTGAACTTGGGTAAGCCATAATCCAGTCTTTTATTGCTGAAATTTCTAAATTTTTGAATAATGGAATCCAAGTCCACAACTTAGAAATCATATCACCTAAGGGAACATTCCCTAGCATGACTATAAATGCTGAGAACATAAGTAAACCAGCTTCCTTAGACTTAATTCTAAAAGCTCTAAATGAAGCAGAAGCAACGAAGAATGCTAAAAGAGCGAACATTGTAGAACTTGCTGATTTAAACACTCCATCATACAAAACCTGCTGTGCTATCGCAATTTTACTCATAAATCTACTTTTTATACGGTCAGCAGATACCTTTTCTTCTTTGAAGTTGCCGTTTTCATCTTTTTCTGGAAGAATGACAGTAATAGTCAAAGTTCCATTAGGATCTTTTTCGCCTAACTCATTTAATAAAGCCTTTTCCTTTATTGTGACTTCTTTGGCGCTGAAACCTTTTTCAGACAACAGCATATAAGGTTTATCTTCTTCAAGTTTTTCTTCAAAAGCAGGCCAAGAACCGCCGGAAATCAATCCTATGGTTCCCATTCCAAAAAATCCTACTAATAAAACAACTGAGTAACCCCAACCATTTTGTTTGAGGGCGATTTTCTTAAAATTGAATCTTAAAAGGCTGAATGCCCCAAGAATCATAGTGAAAACCATAATTATCTGGCTCCACTTAGGGAGTATTTCTTCCAGTTGTTTAATAAAAGATAATGAGTTGCCTGTAAAATAGGCAACTATCATAATAACACCAGTAACAAATGTTATTATCAGAGGTAATGTTCTTTTTAAAAATAGCATCTCTTTATTTTACCTCACTACTTTAACAAATTTATAAAAGAATTTGCAGCCGTGTCAAATCCTAGCTTCTTCCCAAAGGAAGTAGCACCAAGCGTTGATAACAAAGTTCCTACGATTATAGCCATGATAATTATTACTTTAACCATGTCTTGTCCTTTCAGAGAACCAATTTCTCTTGGATTCTTTGAAAGGTATGCTGATGCTGCAAATAATTCTTCACCAATAAGTGTATAGTCACAGGCTGCAACAAAGAAAGGTATCTGAGATGGTTCAGCAGTACCTGCAATTTGTATTGCACCGATTGAGTTACCTGTTTCTGCAAGAATTAATGATTCTGCATAGAATGTTCCTAGATAGAAACAAGCGGCAGGTTTATCACGTAACATGACACCACCAACACCTGCAACATAACCAAACTGATCATCTGTCAAGTAATTGATTCTGTCAGGTCTATAGGCATCAACACGACCTTTTTCCATATATGCCTGTTTAACAACTTCTTGTGCAACCGACATAACGAAACTTCTAGTCATTGGTGCATATAAATCGGTGTCGTATTCTGCTGTTTTTCTAGCAACATGACCAAGAATTGTAACCCCGGCAATAGTCTGTATATCGTCCATATCCATAATGCCTGGAACATATAGAACACCTCGGCCCATTTCTGTAGCACGACCAACAGCATCTTCTATGGCTGATAGACCACTGATTCTTCTGATGAACATTTCTTTGCCACGTTGTGCTTGCAAAGTGTAATAAGATACAAAAACAAGAAGAACGAGTATGACAGCTAAAGTCATACCACGGCTGGAATCAAATATGTTGCTTTGTTCTTTTTTACCATCGTTAGAACTTTTATCTATTGCTTTAGGTTGAGCATTAGGAGTTTTGTTTGGCTCAGAATTTGCAACTACTGAATTCTGTTTTTGAATAGATGTTTCAGTAGATTCTTTAGGTTGAGCAATAGGAGTCTGATTTGACTCAGCATTAGTAACTACTGAATCTTGTTTTTGAATAGAAATTTCTTTAACTTCATTAACAGGATTAGTTGTTGTTACAGCTTCTTTTTCTATAACTTTTTCTTCATTATTGGCCTTATTTTCTAATGGGGTAGCTAACTGACTTGTTTCTGCTTTTTCATTAGAAATAATAATCGGAGCAGTTTCTTTAATAGCTTCTGAAACTGTTTTATTAGTTGAAGTTACTTCTTCTTTTATGCTTTCTTTAACGCTTTCTACTTTATTCACTACAGATTCTAACGATTGTTTTATTTCATTAGACTGCGGAATAACTTCTGGCATTACAATTACTGGGGATTCGTTAGTTTTTTCTATAACTTCATCCGCGGGAGAAACCTCAACAGATATTGCTTTATTGCCTTCGTCTGATTCTGTAGAATTTGTTACAGGCGCAGAATTATCGCCATTTACAACAGATTCAGAGGTTGAAACAGGCATGACTTCACTTTGAGCAAACAAAGTGCAAGTAAATACCAAACAGAGCACTGCAATTAAAAAGAAACGCAGTTCCCTGGGCGGTTGCCGTAAAACGCTCATGGATAAACCTCCATCAACAAAATATAAAAAAAATTATAAATCACTCATTCTTTTGTGTCAATAAATTTGAGTTTAAGACATGCCAAGCTGGTCAAAGAATAAAGTTGTGACGAGACAATACATTTATTTATTTGATTAAGCTGTGGAATTAAATAAATGTTTGATTAAAGTATTCTGATTCTTATCTGTCTTCAGAAATTCTATAATTTCAATAAATTCAATAAATTTTACAGTTCTCAGTTCTCTCTTCATTAATGGTCTTATATCTTTAGTCTTTCCGTTTTCAGTTTTCATCTTCCTTCTCTTAGGGATAATGCTGCATTAAGTAGTTTTTTACTATATTCGTGCTTGGCGTCAGTAAGTAGTTTATCTGCTGGCAATTCTTCAACTAAATCTCCGTGATAAAGCAGAATTATTCTATCTGAAATCTGTCTTACAACAGCAACATCGTGAGATATAAATATCATGGAAAGCCCACGTTTTTCTTTCAATTCAACTAATAACTCTAAAATTTGAGCTTGAACTGAAACATCTAATGCAGAAACAGCTTCGTCGGCTATAATAAGTTTGGGATTAAGTATCAAGGCTCTGCATATACCAATTCTTTGACGCTGTCCACCGCTGAATTCAGAAGGATACTTGTTTAAAGCATATTTTGATAGTCCGACTTCCTCTAAAGAATGTTCTAAAAAGGTTTCTGTCCCTTCTTCTGGGGTTATATTATGAATTTTTAAAGGTTCAGATAAGATTTGTCTGACATTCATTCGAGGGTCTAATGAACCAAATGGGTCTTGAAAAACCATCTGCATATTTTTCTGAAGTGTTACTTTTTCTTTATTGGAAGCGTTACAAATATCTATACCAAAAAGTTTAGCTGAGCCGCTATCAGCTTTATAAATACCCATCAATACTTTGGCTAGAGTAGATTTGCCAGAGCCAGATTCGCCTAAGATGCCTAAAATTTCACCTTTTTTTACAGTAAAGGAAACATTATTTAAAGCTGTTACGCTTTCTGGTTTTTCATTTATGAAATATCTTTTTATTTTGCTGCTTAAGCTTTTTTCTACGACAAAACTCTTGCAAATATTTTCTACTATAAGTATTTCTTCTTCCATTATATTAAACCTTTTGCTTTATTCACACCAACAGGCCACGAAGTGGTTGTTGCAAGCTTGTCTTAATGTGGGTCTTTCTGAAAGACATTTTTCATTTGCATACGCGCATCTATTGGAATAAACACAACCGCTTGGCTTGGAATCTGGGGAAGGAAGAGAACCTTTTATTGGTTCGGGCAGTATTCTGTTTTGAACAAGTCTAGGCAATGCTGCTATCAAATCAGCGGTATATGGATGCTTAGGATTGGAAAGTATTTCGTTTGACGGACCTTTTTCTAATAGGTTCCCACAATATAAAACAGCGATTTCATCGGAAATAGTTCTTAAGACTCCTAAATCGTGACTTATAAACATCATGCTTAAGCCATGATCAACAATCTGTCGTCTTAATTCACCAAGTAGCTGGATTTGCAATTCAGCATCAATAGCAGTAGTTGGTTCATCAGCTATAACTAGTTTGGGCTCCATAACCAATGCCATAGCAATCATTGCTCTTTGTCTCATACCCCCGCTAAGTTGATGAGGATAAGAATCCAGAAATTTTTCTGGTTCTTTAAAACCAGCTCTGAGTAAAGCTTTGATAACTCTTCTTTTTGCTTCTTCTTTGCTTATAATATTTTCATGGGCATAAATAACTTCATCAATTTGTTCTTGAAGTTTCATTAAAGGATTCATAGCAGTCATAGGTTCTTGAAAAATAAAACCGACCTGTTTTCCTCTAATTTTGTTCAATTCATTTTCGTTAGCCGAAACAGTATCTATATTGTTCAGGTAAATATGCCCTTCTGTCTTTATTATAGAACTTTTAGGAAGGAGCCCAACTACACTCATTGCCATAACAGACTTTCCAGAGCCTGATTCGCCTGCAATTCCAAGACAGGTTCCTTCTTTTATCTCAAGATTAATATTCTCTAAGACAGGTAGAGACTGGTTGTTTGAACCTCTTAAAGTTAAGCTGTAATTAGATATTTTTAACATTTTATTGTTTTGAAGTTTCTTTGCCAAACATGATTGGCCAGCTTAAAATATCATCCCAAATTGTGTTTGGAGATTTTATCGTTTTTACAACACTTCCATGAATCATAGCTATATCATTAACTCTAACTAGAAAAGCGCAAGGACATAAATTAGATAATTTTTCATTTACTATTTTATATGCCACTTCTTTGTTTGCAGGAGTGACTGCTGAATCTAAAGTAATTAAATTGCTGTCAAGTTCATCATCACTAATTCCTGTGAAATTTAAACCATTATCTCCAACTATTTTATTACTTCCAAATAGTTCTTTCATACTACAATCATTACTGATATGATAGCTAAGTAAAGCAGTTTCAAATTTACCACCTTTTAATTCATCAGATACGAACTCATTCCATGAAACTGCTTTGATTTCTGCTTGAATACCTACTGCTTTTAGCTTTTCAATTATTTTTTCTGAAATATGACGTCTGGATATTGAATCATTATTGATAGAAATGCTTAGTTTGAAAGTATTACCATTAAAATCTCTCAGTCCATCATTGTTTTTATCAACAATTCCAACTTCGTCTAATAATTTCTTGCCTTCTTCCAACTGGTCATTTTCAGACTTTTTTGATTCTCCAACAGGAATTAAATTGTCAAATAATTCTATAGAACCTTCTCCCATAGATTGTTTAACACATTCTCTACCTATTATTAAATTTAGAGCTTTCCTGATTTTTACATCTTTAAGTTTGTCGTTTTTAGTATTGAAAATCCATGTTAATACTGCAGGATTAGGATGTTCTTTGTATACTACATTGTCTATGCCTAGGTTTTTAAGTTGTTCTGCTATTATTAATGGAGCCGAAATCCAATCTAGCTGATTGTTCCTGAAATCGCTGATAGTCTGTTGCAATTCATAAGAACATATAATTGCTATTTTTGGCCTTTTTGTAGCTTTTCCATCATAAAAATTAGTATCAGGTTCCAGGAGCATATATTTATAATCTTTATTGTCAGTTACTTTATATGGGCCTAAGCCAACTGGCTGGTTTAAAAAGTTTAAATAGGCTTCTTCCACAGTAGTTCCACTTGCCAAATTTTCTTTCGCTAAAAGATGTCCAGGTAAAATGCCTGCACATAGCATATCTAAGTACTTTATCGAATTATTTGAAAATATTATTTCGAGATTATCTTGTTCATTTTTTATTGATACTATACCCTTAGCAGCTTCAGAATAAGGACTATTTTTTTCCGGCATTTTCATTTGGTTCAGATTATATTCAAATTCTGAAACATCAAAGTCTTTCCCGTCATGCCATTTTATCCCTTGTCGCCATTTGCCAGTAACTATAAGCTTTTCTCCATCTAATTTAGTATCAAAGCTTTCTAGTAGGTAAGGTTCATATTTCCCTTTTTCTAGTTTTATTAAAGGTGAAGCAAAAACCAGATTGCAGAAAAATTTGTCATGTTCAGAATCTGCTGCTTTTATTGGATCTATTTCTGCTGGAGAGCCATAAAACCCTAATCTGAGAACTTTTCCTGAGTTGTCAGCCATAAGTTTCGTATATTCTTCTGGTATTTTTTCCTTTTTACCACAACCTGTAAGCGAAAAAAGACAACAAAGTATTATTGCCAAGATTTTTATTTTATTAAAGTTTGTTTTAATACCCATTTCTATTGATTCCCTGCTGTAAAACTTTTAAATTATCTAATTCTCTTAAAGCGAATGCTCTAGCTTCTTCAGGGCAATTCGTAGAAGCTGCACATTTTTCAAAATGCTTTTTTGCTTCTTGGTAATTCCCTTTGTTTTTATATGCAATAGCAATATCCCTATGATAAAGAGGATTGGTTGGATTAAGTAGTATTGCCCTATTTAATGTATTTATGGCATTATCGAAATCTCCGGTTTGGTTTAACGATATTCCTAATATACTAAGCATAGATGGGTCATTCGGAACAAATCTGCAGGTTTGAGATGCAAATTTTGCCGCTTCTGACCAATTTGATCTTTGAGCATAAAAAACTGCTAAACTAGCATTGGCCTGAATCTTGAACTGTTCAACTTCAACTAGTTTTTTAAGGAATTTTTCTGCATTTGCTTCTAATTCTTTTATATCAAAACCTCTGATTTGCTGTCCGCTAGCTGCCAACTCAGAAGCAATTTTCCCTGCATAGAAATAATAAATATATCTTGCTTCACCAGCAGTTCTTTCTATTCCTTTTAAAGCTTCTGAATAAGCTTTAAGCGGATCATGCATTATATGATAAAAAACATGCATTCTTCTAAATGTTATAGAATGATAGGTTGAACGCGCATTAAAATTTATATTTCGCCAAGCTTTTTCTGTGTATTCAATACTGATTCTCGAAGAGTTATTTGGATCTAAATCAACATATAGCTGATTTAGGTCATTTTTTAAATTAACAATTTCGTTAGCTCTGAAACTGTTTATCAAACCTATTTTTTTCATTTGACCTAAGAAATTCATATCATTACTATATTTATTCAAATGGTCGGTTATTTGTTTTAATTCATTACGAAATTGATTGTTCGATGCTTGTTCATACCATGCTGCTAGTTTACTATAAGGATCTCCTGGTAAAGGATCTTCAGCAATCGCTTCAAGCAACATTTTTCTTGCTTTTAACATTACTGCAATATTATTGTTTTGGTAAGTCATCATCATTTCTGATTCTCTGACTTTTTTATCTGCATCCCAGCAATTATATTCATAAAACAGATTAAAAACCGAACCTAAAAAAGCTGTAGCAGTTAGGAAAATACATAGAGGTTCTTTTAAACCATTTATAGGTTCTCTTATCATTTGTGATTTAAAAAAGTTGGTTTCTGTCAATACTGGAACTAGCGATAGAAAAACTACAGCAAAGACAGCTGTTTCTATTCTGTGGAAAGGAAAATCTGGTAGAGCAGCAAAAAGCTGTGCTACCATGGCGGCTCCTAATGCAATTATTAATGCATGATCTCCATTCAGTTCATTTTTTAGATAAAAAATATCATACTGCAAGGATTTCTGAATGGAAGAAAAGAAACGCTTCAAAAGGAATAAAAACAGTATCATTCCCACAATTCCTAGCTCTGAAAAAATCTGAAGCCAGTCGTTGTGAGCTTGTCTAAATGTTACTGCGGTAAAACTTCCTTTGTTATTGTCTGAAAATACTTCAGCTTCTTTTAAAGGGAAAAAGTGTTTGAAAGAACCGAAACCTTGTCCTAATAATAAGGTTCTTATATTTTCTGAAAAGGCTTTGTTATTTGCATACCATACCCACATTCTCTCGTAAGTATTACTTTTCAATCTGTTAAGGGTGAATGTAAGCTTAAGTTTATCAAGCATTGATTCAGACTGAATTGTTAATGCAGATACAACTAAACCTGCTATAAAAATACATATGACAAGTCCACCGACAATTATTCCATACCCTATTGCTTTATTTGATTTACCGCTGTTTATTATCCACAAAATAAGCATAAAAACAACACCTACGGCAAACCCTATCAGAGCTGCACGACATCTGGTTATATAAAGACCATATAATAACCATGTGAACAGAGATAATGAAACTACTTTCATAATTAAATTCTTATAATAGAAAATAAAGGCTAAAGGAATAAAGGCAACAAACATTGCAAAAGTTCCAAGATAGTTTCTATTTCCAAAAGTAGAAACAACTGAACCCATAGCATAATCTGGGCTTGCTAATTGTGGGAACAGAGGAAGATAAAAACCGTTAGGGTCATAATTCTTGGCTAACACTTTATCTTTCACGTAATGTACGAATGGGAAAATACTATCAAATTTAAAATATAAGTTATAGGTTTCCATGAAACCTATGGTTGCTGTCGCTAATCCTGTAAAAAGTACTACCCATAACAGCAACTCAACCTGCCATCTGCTCCTATAAACATTTACAACAATCGGGAAGATCAGCATTATAAGCAAAACACAACGCAAATCTCTAATAGCGGATATTCCATTATAATTCCATATAACAGATAAAATACAATAACCAAAAAACAATGAAAGAGGGAAATCTAAACTTGTTCGTGATAGCGTTACTTCTTTTCCCAATAAACCTTTACCAAATAGTCTAATACAAAAAAGACCACCTAATATTCCCAAAAACGATCTAGAAAAGAACTCTTTTGGAGTTAAGAAGTTTTCTGTGGTAAGTCTACTATACAAGAAAGGCATTACTAATACAAAAAGTAGGGAACCAATATAAATTATCCATTCTATCGTTGTGAGATTGGCTTTTGGTTCATTATCTGATTTTTTAAATAAATTATGAAAAAAATCTTCTATTTCTAAGGGTATATCATACCCTGTACTTCGTTTGGAATAATAATATTCATCTCTTTTCATTTTGTGTCTATCTGCCTTTAATCCTTATCCAATCAACATCATCAGTATCGTCGCTGCCATTTGCTTTTCTTTTGCCACTTCCATCTGCCAAATCAACCCAGTCTCTTAACTTTGTATTTTTAGGAGAAACTCTTATAGAGGATGAGCCTGGATAAAAAGGATTATCAACGGTAGGAGCTGGTAATATAAGTAAAATTTCAGAAGAAGAGGCTGGATAACTAGCTACTATCCCAGCGATAAATGCACTATCCACATCTTCTGTAACCCATAAATCAGAACCTCCTGCAGCTGGTGAAGCATTTGAAATGCTTAGTGGAACTACCGAGTCAGTAGCACAATCGAAAATACTTCTTGAAAATTGTAATCTTATAATATCGTTTCTGCTGATATGACTGTTATTGTCCAGATCAAGCCAAGTTGCCTTTTGGAGAGTTAACGGTGGCTTATATTCCACTTTTATATCGTCATAAATGTTGTCTAAATCTGCACCATCAGACCATACCATACCTTTAACCCAATCAATATGGTAATCTCTATCCCATGGGTCTCTTGGTAAATCTTGTAAGTAAGTGCCAAGCAAATACCTTAAGCTATTGTGCTTATATGGAGTTTCTTCCATAGTGTCATATTTTATTAATGCTTCTTTTATAATATCTAATTCATGCTGAGCTTTAGCCAATTTTGCTTGCCTGATATAATCCTGATAATAAGGAAGAGCTGCTCCAACAAGAATAGCAATTATAGTAATAATTATAAGCAATTCTATTAACGTAAACCCATGCTTTTTCATTTCTTTTACCTTTATTGTGCAGATTTTAACTTAACACTAGTGTCTGAAGATTTATTAGGAATAATGGTGCCATTATCTGCAAACCAGTTTTCAGGCTGTATCTTATCATCTTCATAAAGACCCATTCCGCTAGGGAATTTACCAGTTATTGATGCTTCAGAAGTGTCATAAAATGTTGATGAAGCGACAATATTATCGCCAACTTCCATATCAGAATTAGGACATATCTTTATTCTTACCCAGTTATTGCCTCTAGGATGTTTTTTATTACCGGCTGATTCTCCAGAAAAGTCTTCTAATACTGCTCCATCACCAAATGGATTAGCTCTTGGAGTAGTTTTACCTGTTTGAGTTACAACGAAATTATTGTTCAGATTACTACTGTCATAGCCTCCGATAGGTCGGGAAAATTTTATGTCAATAATGTCGCCGGTATCTACCATTGAATTATTATTGTTATCTGTCCACCATGCTCGAGTAGGTGCCATAAGAGGTCTTACATCTCTTGAAATAATATTGGTAGATAGTTGCCCGTCTTCAGCTGCTGAAAAAACCATGGCTGCAGCATGAGAATAATAATATGGTCTTCCCCATGGATCAGTCATAGCTTTCATTAAATAACCTCCAACAAGTCTTTGTTGGAAAGTTTCTAGAGATTTAATGTAATCTGTTCCGGTTTTCCCAAAACCAGGATTAAAGAACTCTCCATTATCTGTTTCAAATCTCATTATTGCATTTCTAATTTCGTTCAAATCATTCTTCGCTGTAGATATGCGAGCATCATCAAGATAATTTTGTACATAGGGGACAGCAGCACCTGCCAGTATAGCTAATATAGTTATTACGACCAAAAGCTCAATAAGCGTAAAACCCTTTTTGTGCATAAAATACCCCCTGCTAAAAATTATGTGGAATATTATAACATATAAATTTAAATAGTCAAAAGATGTACTAGGTAAACGTTAGTTAGATTTTTAGAAATGTGATATACTATTTATCTCAATTTTTATTCTAACGAAGGAGAATATTATGAAATTTGATGATTTGAGAAAAGACTTAGTTACTGCTATGAAAGAAAAAAACAAAGAAAAAAGAGAAGCAATTTCTTCTCTTATAGGTGCGATAAAAAAAGTAGCTATTGATGAAGGTAACAGAGACAATATATCTGATGAATTAGTAGATAAAATTGTTTTGAAGGAATTAAAAGCTTATAAAGAACAGATTGATACATGCCCAGCCGACAGAACTGAACTTTTAGAAGAATATAAGAAAAGGGAATCTTATGTAAAAGTTTATGCTCCGGCTATGCTTGATAAAGACGGAATCCTGAAAATAATAAATGAAAAATTCTCAGAAGTCGTTGCTTCTAAGAACAAAGGTCAGATTATGAAGACTGTTATGCCTGAATTTAAAGGTAAGGCTGATGGTAAGCTTATAAATCAGATCGTTGAAGAATTATGTAAGTAACCACTTACCACCCACCACTCACCATTCACCACTCACCACCCACCACATAATATATGGACTACATTACCTTAAAAAAACATATTTTAGACTTATCATCTGTTCTAAAATCTAGACCGATTGTTGTAAGAGCTTATGATCGTTCTGGTCGTTCTATATTTTTAAGATTAAAAACTGATGAGGGTATTAAAGATTTGTGTATAAGCCTTGATTTTCCGAATCAAGGCTTATGGCTTTCAAATCATTGTGATGAAGTAGAAAAGAATTCTCTTATTGTTCGTAGTTTAAATAGGCTTTTAATTAATTCCAGACTTTTTAACCTTGAATTGGCAGGTAAAGAGGAAGAAGGCCAATTCGACCGTGTGGTGAAGCTTCATTTTGTTCATATTGATGAATATTTTGGAAATAGAAGTGATTTTTATATCTTTTGCGAATTTACAGGAAGAATTTCAGATGTTTTCTTTTGTGATGGTGAATTCAAAATATTAGATAGAATTTCTCGCACTTCAAATAATCTTGTTGGTAATTTGTATCGTTTGCCTGATTCCTATAAATTAATGAGTCCTTATAGCTCTGACAAAGAACAACAGAAAACTGTATTTGCTGCTCCAAGTGAAGAATGGGTAAATAAAATTGGTGCTGTTTCTCCTATAATGACTAGAGAAATTTTGTTTCGTTCAAGTAATATTGGAGATACTCCAGAAAACTATTCAGATATCTTCAGGGAAATATTAGATGAATGCTTGAGTAATACAGTTTATTTATATAAAAAAGAGAACAAATTACAGGCTATTTCCGTATTTGAGCTTAAACACCTTTTTGAACAAAAAACTGAGCCTCTAAATATTGAATTGATTCATTTTAAATCTGTAAATGAAGCTATGAATTATGTTGAACAAGAATTAGTAGGTCCTAAGCGGCTTGTTCAAGAAAAAAAGCGAATAGTTGCACAACTAAATAGAAGTTTAAAACAAAAGAAAGAACTTTTAGACGAGCAGTTTAAGCTTAAAACTAAATATGAAAATAGTGATAAATACCAGAATCTGGGTAATTTGATAATAGCTAATCTTTACAGAATAAAGCCTGGAACCGTTCACTTTGAAGCAGAAGACTGGAACAGTGGGGAGACAATTAATATCGAATTAGATCCATCGAAGACAGCTGCTGCTAATGCCAAAAAGTTTTTTAATCTTCATAAGAAATCAAAACGTGGTGTTATTGAGGTTGAAAAACGAATTCAATCTCTTCAAAGTGATATAAAATGGTTAGAAGAACAAATATGGTTGGCGGAGAACGCTGAAATAGAAACCTGGTTGCAAATAGAAGAAAATACTAAAACAAAAAGAATAGAAAAAAACAAAGAAAAAAATACTAATAATAAAAACTCTAAAAATCCAAAGCAGGTTATTAAAGCGACTTTAGAGGAAAATTGCTGTAAATATTACGTTGGTCATAATGCCCGACAAAATGATCATATTACTTTTAAAATTGGTAAAAAAGGCGATATTTGGTTCCATGCCAATGATGTTCCTGGTGCCCACGTTATTTTGAAAAAAATAGAAGGGAATATAACCGAAGAAGATATTAGTGTTGGTGCTAGACTTGCTGCTATTAATTCTTTTGCCAAAAACAGCAGCAAAGTTCCTGTTGATTATACTGATGTTTCAAATGTAAAAAGAATTCCTAACGGTGGGGCAGGGCAGGTTTCTTATACAAACCAGCACACAATTATGGTAGTTTTGCCCTAAAGCCTTCATCTCACAACTGCGAGCCGAAGAAGCTTACCCACAAATTGGTGGGGGAGCTGTCAGCTTGTTGACTGAGGGAGCTGATTGCGTAGCAATCAGTGGCGTGGCAATCTGGCTTTCAGTTCTTATCTTTCATTTCTCAGTTTTCGGTTTTCAGCTTCCCTAAGCTCTAGGGTGGCAGTTTCGGTAAGTCTGCATCAGCTTTTCTTTGCTAATTCTGGTATATATTTGAGTTGTAGATAAACTTGCATGACCTAGCATTTCTTGAACTGCTCTTATGTCGGCTCCATTATTTAATAGATGTGTTGCAAAACTGTGCCTGAACTGATGGGGTGTAATATTCATCATCATTGCAAGACGACGAGCGTATTTATCTATTAATCTTGCAATGCTTCTGGTTGTTAAAGGCGTTCCCAGATGATTGAGAAAAACGTGCTTTTCATCTCTCCATTCGGGTTTTTCCGAAAACCTATTGTTAATATATAATGAAATAGCTTTACAAGAGAGAGGAGTAAGGGGTACTACCCTGTCTTTTCCACCTTTGCCTTCACGAACAACTAAAATTTGAGCATCAAGATTTATATCTTCACTTGTTAAATTTGAAACTTCAGAAACTCTAAGACCGCTTCCATATAATAATTCTAAAATTGCTTTATCTCTCATACCCAGAAGATTTGATGAATCTGGAGAATTGATAAGCATATTGACATCTTCTTGGCTTAAAGCCTTGGGTAATGGTCTTTGGACTTTGGGAGAATCCATCAAATCTACTGGATTTTTGTTGGCTAGACCATGACGTATAGCATATTTAAATAAACCTCTTAAAGCTGATTGTCCTCTTCTCATACTTGAAGAACAAAGCCCGCCTTTTCGTCTCCCAGCCCAAAAACTACGTATTTGTGTCGGAGTCAAAGTTTCTGCAATATTTATTTCTGTTATTTTGTTTTCGGTAAGCCATTTTTCAAAGAAATTTAAATCGTTCTTGTAACCACGAATGGTTTGAAGAGATAAATTTCTTTCTTTTTCCAAAGAACTCAAATATAAATCTATTAGCTCTTTAATTTGCAAGATATACTCCAAAATCTGTGAATGAAAATAAATTACCATATTTATTAGCTTTGTACAAGATTTAATTGATGATAATACTTACAAATTTTCGTGGTTTAACAAAAGTTTTGTTTATGATATACTTCAAGCGTTTTAATATATATAGATAATATTCAGGAGATTCAATTTAATGAAGCGTGTTTTCATTACCGGAATGGGTGCTATAACCCCTAATGCTATTGGAATAGAAGATTTTACAACCGCTTTGAAAAACGGTGTTAATGGTATAGGTAGAACTACATCATTTGATACAACAGGTCATACTTCTTTAATTAGTGGTCAGGTTGAAAATTTTAATCCAGATTTATATATGGATAAAAAAGAAGCCCGTCGTCAGGATAGATATACTGTATTTGCTCTTTCAGCAGCAAAAATGGCTGCTGACCAGGCAAAACTTTCAGAAAAAAATTATGATCCTGATAGGGCAGGGGTTTTAGTTTCTACTGGTATAGGTGGAATTCATTTTTTCGAAAACGAGCATCAAACCTATATTGATAAGGGTGCAAGCCGTGTAAGTCCTTTTCTGGTGCCAATGATGATTTGCAATATTGCTTCAGGCTGTATTGCTATGCAATATGGATTCAACGGTCCTAATTACTGTATTGTTTCTGCTTGTGCTTCTAGCCTTCATGCAATAGGTGAAGCATATCTTAAAGTTGCTTACGATGAATGTGATTTAATGATTTGTGGTGGTAGTGAAGCTGCATTAACACCTCTGACTACCGCTGGATTTGCAAAAATGAAAGCTCTTTCCACCAGAAATGATGAACCTGAAAAAGCTTCCAGAGCTTTTGATAAAGATAGAGACGGTTTTGTAATGGGTGAAGGTGCAGGTATTATTGTTATAGAAAGTGAAGAAAGTGCATTAAAGCGTGGTGCAACTATATTGGCAGAAATAAAAGGCTATGGAGCTTCCGCCGATGCTTATCATCTGACTGCCCCTCATCCAGAAGGAGTAGGAGCTGCAAAAGCAGTTAAAAAGGCTATTATGCAAAATAATTTCCCGATAGAAAATATTGATTATATAAATGCTCATGGTACCAGTACTCCATTGGGAGATATTGCTGAAATGAAAGCTCTAAAACTTGTTTTTGGCGAAGAAGGAGTTAAAAAGCCTGTAGTAAATGCTACAAAATCTATGATTGGTCATTTACTAGGAGCAGCTGGCGCTGTCGGGACTATTGCTACAGTTATTCAGATGCAGAACGGCTTTATTCACCCAAATAGAAATCTTGACAATGTAGATCCTGAATTAACTGGATATAACTTTGCTCCAAACCACTTCATTGAAAAACAAATAAATGCTGCTTTGGTTGATGCTTTTGGTTTCGGTGGACAAAATGCCTGCCTGCTTTTAACAAGAGTATAAACTGGTTCAATTAATAAAACTTGCTAATTATTGAATCGCCTATTATAATTTAAATATAAGTAGCGGTACAAATTTTCATTTAGTCAAAGTTCTTGTTAAGGAGAGGTGTAAATGGAAATACTCAGAGTTGCTTCCTCATCCAGCCCTAAGTCTGTAGCTGGTGCCATAGCGGCTGTTGTTGAGCAGGATCAGAAAGTTGTTTTGCTGGCTGTAGGAGCTGGTGCTGTTAATCAGGCAGTCAAATCTATTGCTGTAACCAGAGGTTATGTTGCACCAAAAGGGATTGAGCTTTCAACCATGATTGCTTTTGCTAAGATTGATATCGATGGAAACGAAAAAACTGCAATCAAATTTCTTATTGAAGCAAGATAAACAGAGTAGTAATATCTTCTTTCATAAATTATCTAAACATGGTATTTTTATACCATGTTTATGCTTTCTACTAGTTGGGCAGCCTATTTGTTTTGCTGCTAATAATCAGGCATCCATCAGACAGTTTCAACAGCGAATAATAGATAACCCAAAAGACGTGGATGCTCACTTAAGACTTGCAGTTGAATACAGTAAAGCTAACGATTTTGTTAAGGCAGTACAAACATATTTTGCTCTTTTGAAAATAGATCCAAATAATTTTCATGCTTATAACAATCTTGGAATTCTTTATAAGCAAAGTGGGCAATATCGTGATAGTTTACACTGTTATCAAGAAGCACAGCGAATAGACCCTGATTCTTACTGGGTTCCTTATAATATGGGTTTATGCTATGAAGCTATAGGACGAATGCAAGAAGCTAGAGAAAGCTACGGTCAGGCTCTGTCTTTGAATCCTTCCTTTTCTCAAGCATTGCAAAGATTAAGAGCTTTATCTTCTGACGGGAACGATAAGCCACTTCCAAAAATGTCGGAACTTTCTGACGCTCAGATATATACTGCAGATTCAAGGACCTCTAAACCTGTAATAAAATCTCAACCATCTGAAGCTCCTGTAGTGATTTCAAAAAATGAAAAATCACAGCCAAAAACAGCAGTGACTAAAGAAAAAGTTGAAAAAATATCTGACCGTTTATCTAAAGAAAAGAATGAGAAAACAAATTTAAAGCATAGAACAAAGAGAAAAGGTTCCGCTGCAATGGTATTCAACCAGGCAATGGATGCTCTTGAAAGTGGAAAAATGGAATTGGCTATTGAATTATATATTAATTCTGTTATTGCCGAAAGAGAATTGCTTGCAGAACCTGAAAACGATTTAATTAGACAAGGGTTGAAATTTTTAAAGGATAGACCAAACAGAATGCCAAACGGTCTGTTTTTCAGAGGAATGTTGATTCACATTTCTGGTCATCTTGATTTAGCAGTGGCTGATATGAAAAACTATATAGCAGCTAATTCAAATAGTGAGAGAGCCTCTTCTATTAGTCAATATCTGGAGGAAGCTCAAAGAATAATAGATCAAAAAGAAGCTGAAAAACAAGCTCTTGCTGCTTTAGAAAAAGAAAGAGCAGAAGCTGTTGCCTTGGCTGAACAGCAGAAGAAATTGGCTGAATCTGGAGCTCTTTCTGATAAAGACGCTGCTAGACCTAGCGATTATGCCCTTAAACGTATGAATATAGAACAGATTATTCAGGAAGCAGATAAACTAAGCCGTGAAAGCCGTCTGACAGACGCTGTTGCAGTATTAGAAAATGGTTTGAGTCGAGAACCTGATAATATAAGACTCCTAATGAGAAGTGCTAATGCTTATGCTGATATGCTGATGCTTAAAGGTGATAATGAAGCTGGTAAAATGGCTTTAATAAGATTTAAAACAGTTGCGGAAAGTGCTCAGCCTAATTCCAGAGAAGCTTCTATCGCAAGAGAAATGGTTAATGAACTTAACAAGAGGGTCAGATAATTAACCCCTGCTCAACTATCACCAGTCACCACCCACAAGGCTTTAGCCTTGTCCGCTCTCTTCCTTATTCAATCTTCAATCTTTCAGTTCTCAACTCTCTCCCTACCACTGTTTGGCTGCGCCGATTTGAAACTGATTGTCCCAGCCGTATTCTCTGTAGGTTCTTAAATTCCTATAATAAGCCATTTCGATGGTGAAATCTTTTACCGGTGACAATCTGAGACCACAAACCATATCCATGTTGTCTTTGTCATCTCCGCCTGCAACTTCACCTACTATTTCACCTATAAATGAAACTTTTTCAGTTATGTCGTAGGTAATACCAAAATTATAAAGAAACCAGTCTTCATTTTCTTTGTTTATTAGTGCTCCAAGTTCAAGATTTGCTGTTGCACGGTCGGTTTCTTTTGTTGTGACACAGCCGAAAATTTTTGTAGAAGTTTCATCATTCGACCCAGCAGGAGCCATGTCATTAGAATTCCCTGTATCACAAGTGCAGGAAATCCCAAAGGCAAATCTGTAATAGCTGTGGTCGGGTAAATCTGTATATTTAAACCCTAGATTAATATTCCCAAGTCCATTATTTGTTTCAGCACGTCTGTTAAAAGTTCTAGGAGCACTTAAGCTCCACTCTTGTATAGGAACAGTTACGGACCATTCAGCCCATTTTCCTATCCAGGTTAAAGATGTTTCAAAACTTGAAACGTCTCCATCTTCAGTAGTATAAAAGGCTTGACCCTTAGTAGAAGAAAGTTTTCTATATTTATATCTGGAACTTAAGACCATTTGTTTGGCTGTGAGTTTTTCTGCTGTTTCGGCAACAAATAATCCTGCTAGACCGCTAGAATTAATAGAATTTCTAGGAGTAAGCTTAAAAAGCTTTTCTTCTGGCTTCATTCCATAATATTTATAAGGGTTGGGATTAGTCTGAGGTAAGGTATATATTTCATAATCATTTAAATCTGCTGTTTGTGCAGACAAAAAAGATACTGTTGATAGTATCATCATCGTCGCTGTCAAAAGCAGTTTCTTAAGATTCATTTAATACCCCTTTAGTCACATCGGGAACTATTCCCTAGAGGAAAACATTTTCAATAACAACCAAAAACTAGCTACAATAATAACGAAATTCGTAAGAATTCCTATTATTACTTCAAGGAAGCAACATACTTCTTCAGACGTCCAGAATGTGGAAACGGCTGTGGCATTTGAGAAAGGATTTCAAGAAGTTTTTGAGCTTCTGCCTTATGTGATTGAGTTTTGTTTCTTATATAAAGAAGCGTGAACAACTGAGCCTGATAGAACTGATGTTCTGGATGACCAGCCTCTAATTGGTTTACAGCTTGAAACTCTGCCAAAGCTTTAAGGCTTTCTCCAGAGAACATATATACCAAACCAAGGTTGGAATGAGATTCTACATCTACAGGGTCTACTTCCAGCATTCGGCTCCATACTCTTTCATTTAAAGCCAATATGTTTAAATTAGGATCAATATTAAATTCTCCGTTTATTTGATTCCACTGTTCAACAGCTTTTTCCGCTTGTCCGCCAAGCCAGTAGAGATTTCCAAGACCTAAGTGTCCTAGTGGTTCGTCAGGATTAGTTACACTAAGTCTTGCATAAGCATCAAATGCATCTTTGAAGTTCCCTTGAGTAGTGTTTAAGAACCCAAGATTAACTAGTGCTTCTGTATTTGTTGGTGATATTTCCACGGCTTTATTGAAATCTTCTAAAGCTTTTGCTATTAGACCTTTTTCTGCGTTGGCTAAACCAGAAGCCACAATAGTATCGGCTTTGTCTGGAAGTCTTTCACTTTTCTTTTCAGTAGCTTTAATTGTATATTTATTGCTTTTCAGTTCTTCTGGCAAAGCATACTTGCTGCCATGTTCATTGAAACTTTGAAGTCGGTTTACAACCCATTTCTTTTCTTTGCTAGTCAAGGTCTGACTATTAACCTGACCTTTTAATGGAGCTGTTAAAGTTGGAGTTTTGACATTACCGATTTTATCCAATTGTTTTAAAACCCAAAGCTTATCTTCAGGTGTCATCGTATTTTTACCATATTCTTCATAAGCTTCCGTTTGTTTCATGGCTGCAAGCTTGGTTGTATCACCAGAATCGTTTATTTTCTTTACGATTTGATCTTTAACTTCCATAGCATCCTCAACAGAAGGATACTGAGCAGGAGCCATCATTTTGGTTATTTCCCAAATCTTTTGTCTTGCATGACGTTTTATAGAAGAATTGGCTGGTGCTTTTGCATAAAGACTTTCATAAATATCTCTGGCAGGTTTTAGCCTGTTGAGTCTGATTCGGGCCATGCCACAGAGAGCCATAGCCTTATGATAGTTTGGATTAACTCTTAATGCATCCAAAGCATAACTTTCAGCTTCTTCAAATGCTTTTGATTCGTAAGCAATCAAGCCTAGATAATACTTAGGTTCTGCTTCACGATATCTTAATGCTTCTGCTCGGGCAAAGAATTCCTTTGCCATATGGTTCTTGCCTAATCTTTGATGCATTCTACCTATATTCATTATAATGTCATAATTTTCTGGATTAAGCTTATATGCTTTTTCAAAACAAGACAGGGCAGGAACATTCATGCCTGATTCTGCATACATTTCACCAAGAGCAAGGTATGATTCGTATCTATCTGGTGCTAGACGCTGACATTCAAGATACTTTTCTTTGGCTCTTGTAACCAGACCAATCTTTCGATATTCATTAGCTTCTGCCAAAAGCTTTTCAATTGGTGCAGGTGATTTGATTTCTGGAACAGGCAAATCTGTATGTCTGTCATGAGCTAGTTTAATTTTTGTATATAGATTTGATACTACTTTATTTAAAGCAGTATTTGCATATGTGCTCTTTTTAAGCCTTTCTAATGTTTCTAAGGCTTCTTCTGCATTATTGGTCTTAGCTAAGGCAATTGCCTTGAACATCAAAGCTTTATCGTGAGTTGGATTAATTTCTAGAATAGCATTAAAAGCTTCTAATGCATTTTTGTAATCTTTTGTTATATAATAGGAAAGACCTAGATTGTATCTTGCTAAAACATATTTTGGATTTAATTCTAAAGCTCGTTTGAATTCAGCAATAGATTTTTTTACTTCTCCTGATTTAAAAAGAACCCAACCTAAAGTATGATGAAATTCTGCTTTCACACTATTAATTTCTATTGCTTTTTGAGCATATTTCAATGCAACGTCTAGTTTTTCTTCTCTAGTCGCATAAATGTAGGCTAAACCGTTTAAAGCTTCTTCATGATTGGGTTGAATTGATATAGCTTTAGAAAAACTTGTTTCCGCATCTTCTAAACGATTCAGTTGCATATAACATTGCCCTAATATAGAGTGAATATCAGCAATATCAGGATGACGGCTTCTTAAATAAATTAATCTGCGAACTGCTTCATCATAGTTTCTCAATTTTACAAGCTTCGCTATTTCGCGAAGTCTTGGGAAAACATCTTCTAATTTATCTTCCATATCTCTGCCACCAATACCCATCATGTCTTTGACATATTTGTTTACGGTAACAGATTTTGGTTTCTGAACAGGTGTATAACTGACGACCGAATCTCTTCTAGCCATCTGATCCATCATAATAGTAATTGTCTTAATCGCATTTTTAGCTTGCTTACTATTAGGAGGACAGTCTTTTAAAACTTTTCGCATTTCTTCTAAAGCATCATCTATTTCATTATTCTGAGCTAGAATTAATGCTCTGTTATATCTTGCTTCAATAAAATCCGGCTTAAGTTTTAAAGCTTTGTCAATATTTGTTAAAGCTGTTCTATTATCACCTTTTTTTGCATTTGTCAGGGCTAATGCATAAAGTGCTTGAGCAGTTTCTAACTTTAGTTTCCTTGTTTCTAATTCAGCACTTACTGCTTCATCGCTTTTTCCAGAATCAAATAGTTTAGAGGCAGAGTCAGTGCTTTCTTTAAGTTTGCTTTCTCTTAAGAGCACAGCCTGTTCTAATGCTAACGAAGCCTGGTGATAAATTTTAAGACTTAAGTAACAGTTACCTAGTCTGAACCAGTATTCAGAATTATTCTGATTGAGCTTGGTAGCTTTTTCCAAAGAGGGTAGGGCTTCTTTATAAGCTTTACGGTTTTGAGCTAAAATACCATGCATTGCACAAGCCTGGCCCAAGTTATTTTGTAAAGCTGTGATTTTTCTAGTAGTTTCTAAGGCTTTGTCATTAAGACCTTTGCTCTTTTGGCTTGAAAAAATCTGCTTATATTCTACTAATTTTTTTTCTATAACTTCTATTAATCGTTTTGAATAGTTTTCTGCTTCCGAACTGTGATTAAATTCATAACTTAAACCTGCTATATTAAATAGAGCTCTTTCATGATTAGGATCCAGCTTTAAACATTGATTCAATGCTTTGTAAGCTTCTTTGCGATTCCCTGATTTCAAATGGGCATAACCGCAAAGGAACCAGGTTTGAGCATCACCACCACTTAATTTTATAGCTCTGGTGAGCTTGTCGGCAGCAAGAGAATACTCTCTTTGAGCAATTAATGTATTGCTTTCAGTTACAAGTGTGGAAGCATCTTCTTCCTGCTGTCTTTTTTTCTTCCTGGCTTCATTGGCTAGAATCTCTTTAGTTTTTCCATCTAAAGAAAGAACAATCAAATCCTGGGCACGGTAAGCTTCTCTTGAATCTTTAGGAGCATCTTTCAAGATACCTCTGCCAATACGCATAGCTTCTTCCCATCGGCCTTGTCGATAGAATTCTTCCATTTGCGCAAGATTACGAGAAATAGAATCTTCGTAAAGTGAATTGACTGTTGCCGCTCCAGCAAGTGGCATGGAAAGAAGTAATAGGATTGTTGCCTTTAATATATGTTTTTTCATAATAATATTTTCCAGCTATATTATCGGCTTTTTATTAATTATTTTTTAATAGTTTTAGTTCTGCTTTAATATTAATGATTATGTTATAATTCAATTAAATCTTTATAGAAATTGTTATTTTTGAGGAAATATTGTTAATGTTAATGAGTAAAAAGCATATAACATTTTTTTCATTGTTATTTGCTTTTGCCATGCCGTGTAGAATTTTTGCACGCACTGTCTATACAATTCCTAACATGACATATTATTTCTCAAATTCGAATACCTTCGAAAGTAAAAGCATAATTATAATTTTTATTTTATCAATGGTAATTCATATAATATCTTGTTTGTCTTTCGCTTATTTTTATCAGGAAAAATTACACTCAAGATTATTTTTATTCTGCATTATTTTTATTGTTGGTTGCTATATTAATATTCACTGCTTAGGTCTTTTCTTACTGACTATATTTGAATGTTTATTTTTGAAATGGTATATCGATATTTGTAAAAAATATCGCCGATTTATTACACGTAACGAAGAAACACAATTAAGATTTGAAGAACAATTTAATGCAAGAGAAAAATACGTATTACAAGATTATAATAAAAGTAATCCAAGTTTTTCCGTTGATGATTTTAAATCAAGAATAAATAAGGCTTTTTTCTTAGTTAAAAACTCCTGGGTGAATCAGAATTTAACAGAAGTCGAACACTTCTTAGCAGATGGTTTATATGAACAATTCCGAATTCGTATTAATAATTTGGTGGAAAAAGAAAAAGCAAACATAATAAAAAACATTAAAGTTGTTAATACCAAGATTATAAAAGTTTATTCTTCTCCTAATTATGACTTCGTTTATGTATCTATTCTTTATAAGGCTATAAACTTTATTTTGAATATGAAAACAGAAAGTGTCAGCAAGGGTAGTGGCAATGAGGAAGGTGTATTCAATGAGATTTGGTGCTTTGCAAGAAAAAAAGATGCAATAGAACTATTTAATAAGGGGTTAATAGAAGGTTTTTGTCCTAAGTGCGGGAAAAGAATTGAAAACACAAGCTTAATAAGTTGTCCTTACTGTAATACTAATTTACATTCTGGCAGTTATGATTGGGTATTAACAAGTATTTGCGAAGCTTCTGATTGGAAAAGTAGACGTATAGATTATGTTCCTTGCATGGATTTTCTTATGGTTCAAGATCCATATTTTAACTTACAGAATATAGAAGATAAGATTTCTGTTGTATTCTGGCGTCTGATTGAAGCTATTAAAAGAAAAATATCAACTCCTATATTAAAATTATCTTCCTATGAGTTTGCAAATGATTTCACTAAGAATAAGTTTATGCATCCTGAATTTACTCATTATGATGATGCTGAAATTGATTCTATAGAAGTTTTAAATATAGGTAAAAATAATAATAAATTAATTTTGCTTACTCAAATAATATGGAAAGGTTATTTGCCTAAGAATTCTGAGTCCAGATTACATAAGAGAACAATCTTTGTTTTACAAAGAGGTGAAAATGTAAAGTCGGATATAGATAAAAACTTTTGTAATTCTCATTGTTTTAACTGTGGTGCTCCTGAAACCTATAATGGAAGTAATTTGTGCGAAAACTGCAATACTACGGTGAATGATGATGAAAAAGGCTGGATATTAATAGATATTTATAATGCTAATAATATAAAAGCTCAGGATTTCTATTCTTCTAAAATAACAGCATATGAAACTGAAACTCTTAATAATCCTCAAATCCTGGAAACTCAAAACCTTTCTGAAAATCAGGATGCTGGATCTAAAGTTATAAATAAGGAATTACCAAAGATTAAAAAGTTTAGTAGAGCTAATGCTCTATTAAAGAAACAGGAAGAAGAAAGAAAAGCTGCTGAAATATCCAAGGCCGTTGAAAATGCATCTTCTGAAATAGACTGGTTAGCATTAGGACAATATTCTAGTAAAGATTTGTTACGCCTTTCTATTGCTGTTATGCTTGCTGACGGAATAGTAGATGCTAGAGAACTTGAAATCCTTAGAAAAATCTGTAAATACGGATTTATCTATGAAGATGAATTACAAAAGAATATTTTTGAAATGCAGGGTATGATTGATCCTGTAAATTATGCATTAGATACCACCTCTATTAATTTAGATATTAATCTTATGCTTGTTCTGATAAAAATAGCAGCTTCTGATGGCAAGATTGCTGATAGTGAGTTAAAACTACTCAATAAAGTTGCAGAAAGAATGGGAATGCCTGAAAAAGATTTTAGAGATTTGGTTAACCAGGTCTATGAAAATAACTGGAAGAAATGAACCTTAGTTGCTATTTATTGATTATCGCTTTATAATAAACAAACTATGGAAAACAAAACATTAGATAATCTTGAATTCCCTAAAATACTAGGCAAAATAGCTGTTTATGCATCTTCACGAGCGGCTAAAGAAAAAATACTTGATTTAAAACCCTCTATTGATGAAAATGAAATATCTGGATGGCTTTCAGAAATAGAAGATTATAACAATTATTCAGAATCAGGTGTAAAGCTAAATACAGGTTCAGTAAACGATATTAGAGAACTTGTTGAAATAATTAATTCAGGCTCTACTATTCTTGGTTGCGATGACTTTTTAAAAGTAAAGACTAATATACAAATCACAGGAAGTCTTAAAAAGAATTTTGAAAGCCAGACTTCAGGTTGGGCAATAAAACCAACCGATCGAATTGCTGAAAGAATCAAGGCTATGCCTCCTCTGATAACTCTTTACCAGCGAATAGATGACTGTATTGACGACCATGGTCAGATAAAGAATACCGCTTCTCCCGCTCTTGCTTCAATAAGACGTGAGTTCTCAAAAAATACAGCAGAAATAGAAAAACAACTTAATATTTTCTTAAGCTCTCATTCCGACGATATTCAAGATCATTATTTTACTTTGAGAAATGAACGATATGTAGTTCCAATTTCGGCTGCTTCTCAAAGCAGAATTCAAGGAATTGTTCATGACCAGTCGGCTACTGGTCAAACTCTTTTTATAGAACCTCTGCAATTCTTGCCAATGAATAACCGATTGGCTCAGCTACGCCTTTCAGAAAGGGAAGAAATACGCAATATTCTTGCTTCACTTACTGCTATTTTGTGCCAATCTAAGGCTGCAATGATTGAACAGTTTGAAACTCTTATCTGGTTAGATACAGTTAAAGCAAGAACAGAGTTTGCAGTGCATTACAATGCTCATCGTCCAGAAATTTCAAAAGAACATGAATTGGTTTTGAATAAGGCTCGGCACCCTCTGTTACATCCTAATTGTGTTCCATTAGATATAAAAATGAATAATGACCAGAGATGTATTATTATAACTGGTCCAAATGGCGGCGGTAAAACTGTTTCATTAAAAACAACTGGAATAAACGCTCTGTTAATGCAGACGGGAAACTTCATCCTTGCTGATGTAGATGCCAAACTACCTATTTTTACACAGATATTGTCAGATATAGGAGAAAGCCAAAGTATTGAAGACCATCTCTCTACTTTTACTGCTCATTTAAAACGTTTAAAAGAAATTTCAGATTTAGCTGATTCAAACTCTCTGGTTCTTATAGATGAAATCTGTGTTGGAACCGACCCAATCGAAGGCGGTGCATTAGCTTCTGGTTTCTTGAAAGAAATTGCTGGTAGGGGAGCTTTCAGTATAGTCACTTCCCACTATGATTCATTAAAAAAGGTAGCTTTTACTACTCAAGGCTTCATTAACGCAGCAATGGAATTCGACTACGATACCTTTAAACCAACTTTCAGATTCTGTTTAGGTATTCCTGGCAAAAGCAACGCTTTGGCAATGGCTCGCTCTTTTGGTTTACCGGAAAGTATTTTGAAAGACTTAGTAGAAGCCAATTCTGGAACTCATGAAAACGAAAAGGGCTTAATAGAAGCTATAGAAAGAGAAAGAAACCGTGCTGAAGCTCTAAGACGTAGTTACGTTCAAAAACTAACTGCTCTGAGAACTAAAGAAGCAGAAGTTGAAGAAACTTTGACTCAACTTAGAGAATTTAGAAAAACTAAACGTGATAAGCTTACTGAAGAATATACTTCTGAACTCCGTAATAAAATGCGTGAATTTGAAGCTTTGATTTCTTCTTTAAAAACCACAATTAATAATAATTCTTCAAATCCTAATGCTGCTGAAGAACTGATGAATGCCTTAAATAATGCAAGAAAGGCTCATACTTCTGTAAAAGAAACAAGAGCTAAACTTGAAGAACAGCATAATAAGGAAGAAATAAGCAATAGAAAAGCTTTAAAAGAAATCGACAAATCAGAATTGAAAAAAGGTGTTGATGTTATCTGGAAACAGAATATGCGTAAGGGCGTTTTTGTTAAGTTGTCTGGCAAAGATGGGGCTGAAGTCGATTTTGATGGCATGTTAATGAAGGTTAAAATTGCCGATCTTGCCATTGCTCCTAAAAGTAACAATAAAAAAGCAGAAAAACAACCCACTGGTGCAGTTTATGTTGTGAATCCTTTGGTAAAAACAGAATTAGATTTACGTGGAATGAGGGTTGAAGAAGCCCTTGATGAATTGGATTCTTATTTAAAGATGGTTAGCGATACAGACGCTGCCCAAGTTTTTATAATTCATGGAAAAGGAACAGGAGCTTTGCAGAAGGCTGTTGAAAATTACCTTAAAAACAGTCGCTGGAAAAAGAAATTCAGACCTGGACGATATGGCGAAGGCGACTTAGGCGTTACAGTCGTTACCTTCAAACAGGCCGAAGCCAAAGAACCCGAAGGCTACAAAAGATGAGATAGAAGATAGAAGAGGAAGAGGAAAGAGAGTTTACCCCCTTTATCAGAGGCTGTCCAAAAACTCATACAAGTATTTTGGAATAATAAAAAATATAATTTGGGAAAATTTATATTTTATAGAAATGGATAAAAAGTCTAAAAA